>NZ_JBHTDM010000004.1:0-509067 GCF_042666535.1 Brachybacterium sp. GCM10030252
CTGGCCGTCGAACGGCTCGCATCCTAGGCCATGCACCCGCCGGGACCGAGTGGTCACGACCCTACCGAACAAGGCCGCACTAAGGAGGGTCCCCCAGTGAGCATCACCATCGGCCCGTTCAAGCCCGCCGAGCATCTCGACCTCCTCCACGACTGGCTCACCCACCCCCGCTCCGCCGCCTGGGGCATGGTCGGTGCGACGCGCGACCAGGTGCGTTCGCATCTCGAGACGATCGCCGCGAGCGATCACGCCGGCTCCTGGATCGGCCTCGTCGATCAGCAGCCGCGCTTCTACCTCGAGACCTACGACCCCGCCACGCTCCTCCCGCCCGGCGCACTGGACCACCGCAGCGGCGACCTCGGCATGCATCTGCTGGTGGCCCCACCGATCGGCGAGGGCGAGCACGGCTTCACCGACCGCGTGATGGCGGCCGTGATGCGCTTCTGCCTCGGCACGCACGGGCCCGATCCCGCCTCCGGCGCGGCAGCGGGCCGCGGCGCCCGGCGGGTCGTGGTCGAGCCCGACGTGCGCGGCACGGCCATCCGCGCCAAGAACGCGGCGGCCGGCTTCCGGGTGCTCGGTGACGTCGACGTGACCGACGAGGGCGCGACCAAGCGCGCGGCGCTGAGCGTGTGCACCCGGGAGAACTTCGCAGCCTCCGTCCTCGGGCAGGGGTGGACCGGGCAGGAGGATCCCCATGCCCACCTGTCCCCGGAGGTCGGCGGGGCGGTCCACCGCCGCCTGCTCGCCAAGGCGATTTCCGAGTTCTCCCACGAGCGGATGCTCCATCCCCGCGAGCTCGGCGGCGGCTGGTGGGAGCTGCCCGTCCCTCAGTCCGCAGCGAGCTACCGGTTCCGGGCGCAGGTGCTGCCGCTGGAGCACTGGCTGATCGAGGAGGACACTCTCGTGCGTTGCGCGGGGGAGGGCGCCGGCCATTCCGAGCCCTCTCACCACGAGCCCCTCGACGTGCTCGAATTCGTCCTCGCCTTCCAGAGCGTCCTCGGCCTGGGTGATGACCTGCTGTCGACCTATCTCGAGGAGCTGTCTTCGACCTTCGCCGCCGCCTGCCACACACTGCACGCCGCGCGGGCCGGGGAGCGTCCTACGGCCCCTGAGCTGCTCGAGGCGGGCCTGCAGGAGACCGAGGCCGCGATGACCGCCGGTCACCCCGGCTTCCTGGCGACCAACGGCCGCATCGGCTTCTCGCTGCCGGACTACCGGGCCTACGCGCCCGAGCAGGGCCAGCGGGTGCGCCTCATCTGGGTCGCGGCCCGTCGGGACCAGAGCCATCTCGCCCTCGGGGACGGCCTGGACGAGCAGGCCCACCTCGAGGCGGCGCTGACCCCTGCCGAATGTGGCGCCTTCGCCGAGCGCCTGGAGGACCGCGGGCTCGACCCGGCGCAGTACCACCTGCTGCCGGTCCATCCCTGGCAGGCCGAGCACCGCCTCCCCATCACCTTCGCCGCCGAGGTCGCGCGCCAGGACCTCGTCGTACTCGGCCCCGGAGCCGGCGAGTACCAGGCCCAGCAGTCCCTGCGCACCTTCTTCGACCTCACCCGCGAGGGCGCCCCGTACGTCAAGGTCGCCCTCGGCATCCAGAACATGGGGTTCCTGCGCGGGCTCTCGCCGCTGTACATGCGGGACACCCCTGCCATCAACGACTGGGTCGCCGGCGTGATCGGCCAGGACCCGACCTTCGCCGGGCTCGGATTCACCGTCCTGCGTGAGCGCTCCTCGCTGGGGTACACCGGCGACATCCACCACCGCACGCCCACCTCGAACCCGTACCGCAAGATGCTGGCGGCCCTGTGGCGGGAGAACCCGCTGCCGCTGCTCGCCGCGGGGGAGCGGGCCGTGACCATGGCCTCCCTCCTGCACCGCGATCACGAGGGACGCTCCTCCGTGGGCGAACTCATCCGGGCCTCGGGGGTGGACGCCGGCACCTGGGTCCGGGACTACCTGCGGGCATACCTGCGCCCGATCGTGCATGCTCTGCTCGCCCACGACCTCGCCTTCATGCCGCACGGCGAGAACCTGATCCTGCGCCTGGCCGGCCATCGCGTGGTCGGGGCCTTCCTCAAGGACATCGGCGAGGAGACCGCCGTGGTCGGGCCCCGCTCCCTGCCAGCGGACATCGAGCGCATCCGCGTGCCGATCCCCGGCACCGAGAAGGCCCAGCTGGTCCTCACCGACGTGCTGGACGGCGTCCTGCGCCACCTCAGCGGGATCCTCGAGGCCGACGGACTGCTGCGCGCCGACGACTTCTGGCGAGCGGTCGCCTCGGTGCTGGACGAGCACGAGCAGGAGCATCCCGACGTCGCCCGCGGGCTCGCGGACGACGTGGATCTGCGCGCGGAGACCTTCGCCCACGCGTGCCTGAACCGCCTGCAGCTGCGCAACACCCTGGAGATGGTCGACCTGTCCGATCCTGCCGGGTCGACGATGCTGGCGGGGGAGATGCTCAATCCCGTGGCGCGCGCCACCGGCTGACGACCCCTCGTCCACTGTCCGGATGCTGAGCGCTCATCTCGCATGTCGGAGCGTAGTATCGCGCTCATGCCTCAGCTCCGTTCCCGCACCTCGACCCACGGCCGCAACATGGCCGGTGCCCGCGCCCTCTGGCGCGCGACCGGCATGGAGACCTCCGACTTCGGCAAACCGATCGTCGCGATCGCGAACTCGTACACCCAGTTCGTCCCCGGCCACGTCCACCTCAAGAACATGGGCGATCTGGTCGCCGGCGCGGTCAAGGAAGCCGGTGGGGTCGCCAAGGAGTTCAACACCATCGCCGTGGACGACGGGATCGCGATGGGCCACGGCGGGATGCTGTACTCCCTGCCCAGCCGCGACATCATCGCCGACTCGGTCGAGTACATGGTCAACGCGCACTGCGCCGATGCGCTGGTGTGCATCTCGAACTGCGACAAGATCACCCCGGGCATGCTCATGGCCGCGATGCGCCTGAACATCCCCGTCGTCTTCGTCTCCGGCGGCCCGATGGAGTCCGGCGAGCCCGTCGAGGGCGTCACCGAGCACCGTCTGGACCTCGTCGATGCCATGTCGCTCTCGGCCGATGAGTCGATCACCGACGCTCAGCTCGCCGAGATCGAGGACAACGCCTGCCCCACCTGCGGCTCCTGCTCGGGCATGTTCACCGCCAACTCCATGAACTGCCTGACCGAGGCGCTGGGGCTCTCCCTGCCCGGCAACGGCACCACGCTGGCCACGCACGCCTTCCGCAAGGAGCTCTTCCTGGGCGCCGGCCGCACCGTCGTCGAACTCTCCAAGCGCTACTACGAGCAGGACGACGAGTCGGTTCTCCCGCGCAGCATCGCCACCAAGGCGGCGTTCGCCAACGCGATGAGCCTGGACGTGGCGATGGGCGGCTCGACCAACACCGTGCTGCACATCCTCGCCGCCGCCATCGAGGGCGAGATCGACTTCGGCCTCGAGGACATCGACCGGCTCTCGCGCTCCGTGCCGTGCCTGTCGAAGGTGGCGCCCAACGGCACCGCCCACGTCGAGGACGTCCACCGCGCCGGTGGTATCCCCGCGATCCTCGGAGAGCTCGACCGGGCCGGCCTGCTGGACCACACCGTCCACTCCGTCCACTCCCCGGACCTCGACAGCTGGCTGCGCGATTGGGACATCCGCGGCGGCAGCGCCACGGCCGAGGCCGACGCGCTGTTCCACGCGGCCCCCGGCGGGGTGCGGACCACCCAGGCGTTCTCGTCGACGAACATGTGGAAGGAGCTGGACACCGACACCGAGGGTGGAGTGATCCGCGCGGTCCCGCACGCCTTCACCAAGGACGGCGGGCTGTGCATGCTGCGCGGCAACCTCGCCGAGGACGGTGCCGTCATCAAGACCGCCGGAATCACCGAGGACCTCTTCCACTTCGAGGGCACCGCCGTGGTCTGCGACTCGCAGGAGGAGGCGGTCCAGAAGATCCTCGACAAGACGGTCCAGGCCGGTCACGTCGTCGTCATCCGCTATGAGGGGCCGCAGGGAGGCCCCGGCATGCAGGAGATGCTCTACCCGACCTCGTTCCTCAAGGGGCGGGGCCTGGGCAAGACCTGCGCGCTGATCACCGACGGCCGCTTCTCCGGCGGCACCAGCGGCGTCTCGATCGGCCACATCTCCCCGGAAGCGGCCGAGGGCGGACTGATCGGACTGATCGAGGACGGTGACCGGATCGTCATGGACGTCGACAAGCGCCTGCTGCAGCTCGACGTGGACGAGGACGAGCTGGCTCGCCGCCGCGAGGCCAAGGGACCCCTGCCGTGGCGCCCCGACGGCCGCGAGCGCCAGGTCTCCCAGGCCCTGAAGGTCTACGCGCATCTCGTGCGGTCGGCGACCTACGGCGCGACCCGTCGGCCCCTGCCCTGAGCGGTCCTCAGGTCCCGATCATCCCCTGGTAGCGGTCCACCACGATGTCCGCCACCAGGGGATGGTCGCCGAGCGGCGCCGCGACCACGTCGGCTCCCGCGTCCGCGAGGAGGCCGTGGAAGTACCCGGGGGCCAGCAGATAGTTCGCCAGCACGACCCGCCGGTCCTGTCCATCGCTCTCCCGGCGCCGGGCGACCTCCTCGGCGACCGACGGGCGTGCGGCGGAGATGAATCCGACGGTAACCTCGCGCTCGAGGTGGTCGCTCAGCAGCTGCGCCATCTGTCGGGCCATCGCCTGGCCGTCGGGATCGCGGGTGCCGGCGACGGCCAGCACCACGGTGTCGTCCTCCTGGGCGCCCGCCTCCAGCAGTCGCTGTGCCAGTACCTCCGCCAGACGCGCGTCGGGGCCCAGGGGACCGCTCGCGACGCAGGCGCGGTCGCGGATCGCCTGGGCGATGTCGTGGGCGACATGGAATCCCGTCGAGAGCAGCAGCGGGACGACCACAGCGGCCGCAGGGGCATCGGACTCCCGGGTGCGTCGTTCGGGCAGCGCGGGCGCCGCTGCCCGGACGGCGTCGGTGATCTCCGGGGTCTGCACGTCGACGTAGGCCTCCCGCACCGCCACGTCGGGCAGCTGATCCTGGACCCGCCTCAGCAGTGAGCGGATCACGCCGCGTCCCTGGCGGTCCCGGGTGCCGTGGGCGCAGCCGATGAGGGTCGGGCCCGCGGCGGGATCCGGGGTCGGGCGTGCGGGCTCACCACCCCCGGCGGGCTCGCTCCGCTGGGAAGGCGTCAGGAAGCCCTCGGCGGCGGTGCGGCCGACGGCGATCACGGCGGGGGAGGTGATCCCGGCTTCCCGCACCACGTCGGCGATGGTGGAGAGCGTCCCGTGGACGACCCGTTGCCCCGGCATCGTCGCGTCCTGCACGACGGCCACCGGCACCTGCGGGTCGACGCCGTTCAGCAGGGCCTGGGAGACCAGACGCGGCAGCCATCCCAGCCCCATCATGAGCACGGTCGTGGTCGCGGGATCCCGCAGCGCGGCGAGATCGGCGGGGGAGAGGTCCCCGTGGGCGCTGACGGTGTGGGTCGCGACAGCCGTGCCGCGGTGGGTGACGGGGACGTCGCCGGCCGCAGGCCCGGCGACCGCAGCGCTGACCCCGGGCACGACCTGGACCGGCACGCCGGCGGCGCGGCAGGCCAGGACCTCCTCGCCACCGCGGCCGAGCACGAAGGGATCGCCGCCCTTGAGCCGTACCACGCGCCGGCCCGCGCGGGCGTGCTGGACGAGCAGATCGTTGATCGCCTGCTGCGACGTCGAGCGCCCGCCCGGGATCTTGCCCACGTCGACGATCTCGACGTCGTCCTCGAGCAGTTCGGTCAGGCCCACCGGCCCCAGCCGGTCCACGACCACCACGTCGGCCTGGCGCAGCAGGTCCAGGGCCCTGACGGTGATCAGGTCCAGGGCGCCCGGACCGCCGCCGACGAGGGCGACGGACCCGGGGTCGAGCACGGTGCTGGGCAGATCGCGCATCTCTCGCCCCGCCTCAGCCCGCGTCGACCGGGACGGCGACAATGTCGAGGGACATGAGGTCCCTCAGGCGCGCAGCTGCGCGCCGGCCATCCCCGCCGCCAGCGTGGTGGCGTCCTGCGGATCGATGACGATGAAGGACCCGCCGTCGCGGGAGCTGCGGTAGGACTCCAGCGGGAGCGGCTGGGCGAAGGCCAGGTCCACGAGCACGAGGTCGTTGAGCTCGGCGGTCTCCGCCGGGACCTTCTCCAGGCTCATGATGTCCAGGCGCTCGTGGATCCCGACCACGCGGGCCTGGACGGTGCGGGTGCCGTGCTTGACCAGCACGCGGGCCCCGGCACGCAGGGGGGACTCGGAGAGCCAGCACAGCACGGCAGAGGCCTGCTCGGCCGGGGTGGGGGGATCCCCGGCCGCGATCAGGTCGCCGCGGGAGACGTCGAGGTCGTCGCTGAGGCGCAGGGTGACCGACAGCCCCGCCTCGGCCCGCTGAACCGGCTGATCGGCGCGGTCGATGCCGGCCACGGTGGTCCGTCGGCCGGAGTCGGCGACCACGATCTCGTCGCCGACCTCCACCGCGCCGGAGGTGATCAGGCCCGCGTACCCGCGGTACTCGACATGGGCCTCGTCCCGGGCGCCGTGCTGCGGCCGGATCACGAGCTGGACCGGCATCCGGAACGCCCCGTCCTGGAGGGCCCGCCCCGGGGGGAGCGTCTCCAGCAGCTCGAGCAGCGTGTGGCCCTCGTACCAGGGCGTGCGCTCGGACCGCTGGACGACGTTGTCGCCGTGCAGCGCGGAGAGCGGCACCACCTGCAGATCCCGCAGCGCCAGGGCCTCGCTGACGAGACCGAGCTGGGTGGTGACCTCCTCGTAGACGCGCTGGGGGTCATCGACCAGGTCGATCTTGTTCAGCGCGACGATCACGTGGGGCACGCGCAGCAGGGCGGCGACCGCCAGGTGGCGCCGGGTCTGCTCGACCACGGCCTTGCGGGCGTCGACCAGCACGACCACCACGTCGGCCGTGGAGGCCCCGGTGACCGTGTTGCGGGTGTACTGCACGTGGCCGGGGGTGTCGGCCAGCACGTAGGAGCGGCCGGCCGTGGCGAAGTAGCGGTAGGCGACGTCGATGGTGATGCCCTGCTCACGCTCGGCGCGCAGGCCGTCGGTCAGCAGCGCCAGGTCGGCCAGCTCGCCCTTCCAGCCGCGCTGACGGCTGGCGGCCTCGACCGCGGCGAGCTGATCGGCCAGCACCGACTTGGTGTCGTGCAGGAGCCGCCCGATGAGGGTCGACTTGCCGTCGTCCACACTGCCGGCGGTGGCCAGACGCAGCAGGGTGGGCCCGGAGGCCTCGGAGCGACCGGTGAGGTCCGGGAGCACGTCGGTGCTGGTCATCAGAAGTAGCCCTCTTTCTTGCGGTCCTCCATGGCGGCCTCGGAGAGGCGGTCGTCGGCGCGGGTCGCGCCACGCTCGGTCACGGTGGTCGCGGCGACCTCCGCGATCACCGCCTCCACGTCGAAGGCGTCCGAGAGCACGGCGCCGGTGCAGGACATGTCGCCGACGGTGCGGTACCGGACGGTGCGCACGACAGGCTCCTCGCCCTCACGCAGCTCGCCCCAGTCGCCGGGGGAGAGCAGCATCCCCTCGCGCTCGATGACCGCGCGCTCGTGCGCGTAGTAGAGAGAGGGCAGCTCGATGTTCTCGCGGGCGATGTAGCGCCACACATCCAGCTCGGTCCAGTTCGACAGCGGGAAGACGCGCACGTGCTCCCCGGGGCGGCGCCGCGTGTTGTAGAGATGCCATAGCTCGGGCCGCTGGTTCTTGGGGTCCCAGTGGCCGAAGCCGTTGCGGAGGCTGAAGATGCGCTCCTTGGCGCGGGCCTTGTCCTCGTCGCGGCGACCACCGCCGAAGACGGCATCGAAACGATGCTCCTCGATCGCGTCCAGCAGGGGAATGGTCTGCAGGGGATTGCGGGTGCCGTCGGGCCGCTCCTGGAGTCGGCCGTCGTCGAGGTACTCCTGGACGGAGGCGACGTGGAGGTCGACGCCGAGACGCTCGACGGTGGCATCGCGGAAGGCGAGCACCTCGGGGAAGTTGTGCCCGGTGTCCACGTGCAGCACCGGGAACGGGATCGGCGCGGGCCACAGGGCCTTCGCCGCCAGGTGCAGCATGACCACGGAGTCCTTGCCGCCGGAGAACAGCATCACCGGCCGCTCGAGCTCGGCGACCACCTCGCGGATGATGTGGATGGCTTCGCTCTCGAGCACGTCCAGCAGGTCGGAGTCCTTCGAGGCGGCGGTCAGCGCGCTGACCGCCGGGGCGGCGGTGGCGGACACGGCGGGGTCTGCAGGCGTGGCAGAGCCGGAGGAGCCGGCCTGGGCCAGAGTCGTCATCGGTTCTCCTGTTCGGGGTCCACGGAGATGAGGTTCCGGGTGGGCACGGGCAGGGTGACAGGCTGAGGTGACGGGCGGGTGTCGTCACCGGCGGGGTGGAGCCCGCACTCGGTCTTCGCGGAGCCCGCCCAGCGGCCCGCACGGGGATCCTCGCCGGGAGCCACGGCGCGGGTGCACGGGGCGCACCCGATGCTCGGGAAGCCCTGTTCCAGCAGCGGGTTCTCCGGCAGCTCCCGGTCCCGGGAGTAGGCGGTCAGCCGCTCGAAGGACCACGTCGCCAGCGGGTTGATCTTCACCAGATCGAAGTTCTCGTCGTAGGTGACCAGCGGGGTCCCGGCACGGGTGGGGCCCTCCTCGCGGCGCACGCCGGTGACCCAGGCGTCGTACCCGCCCAGCGCACCGCGCAGAGGATCGACCTTGCGCATCGCGCAGCAGGCGCCGGGATCGCGGTCGTGGAGCTTCGCCCCGAACTCCTGGTCCTGCTGCGGCACGGTCCGCTCCGGCAGCACGTCGACCACGGTCACGTCGAGCTCCTCGGCGACCCGGTCCCGGGTGGCGAGGGTCTCGGGGAAGTGGTAGCCGGTCTCCAGGAAGAGCACATCGACCCCGGGCTGATGCTGGGAGACCACGTGCGGCAGCACCGCGTCGGCCATGCTGCAGGCGACGGCCAGCGACTCCCCGAAGGTCTCGGCCGCCCAGGCCGAGACGGCTGCGGCGAGCTCCTCGGGCCCGAGGGTGTCCTCGAGGGCGGCGAAACGTTGCGAGGCGTCCTCCGCCAGCGCGCGCAGGCGGGTGGTCCGTGCGGTCGCGGTCGTGGTCATCGGAGCTCCTCGTCCTCGGTGCGATGGGCCCAGGCGGCGAAGGACTCACCCTGGGCGCGGGACCCCACGTAGCATCGCACGACTCGCTCGACGTAGTCGGGGAGCTCGCGCGCTGCCACCTTGTGGCGGCGCAGGGTGCGGCCCAGCTGAGGCTCATCGAGCCCGGGAGAGGCCAGGGAGCCGCCCAGATGGACCTGGAATCCCGGGACCTGCTCGCCTTCGTCGGTGGTGATGATCTGGCCCTTCAGACCGATGTCCGCGGTCTGGATCCGGGCGCAGGAGTTCGGGCAGCCGTTGATGTGCAGGCTGATGGGCTCATCCAGTTCCGGCTCGATATCGGCCAGGCGGCGCTCCAGCTCGGTGATCGCGTGCTCGGCGGTGTCCTTGGTGTCGACGATGGCGAGCTTGCAGAACTCGAGGCCGGTGCACGCCATGGTGGAGCGGCGGAACGGGCTGGGGCGAGTGGCAAGTCCCAGTTCCTCGAGCCCGGTGACCATCTGGTCGACGCCCTCGGCGGGCACTCCGAGCACGACGAGCTTCTGGAACGCGGTCAGGCGGACGGCGTCGGCGCCGACCCTCTCGACGAGGTCGCCCAGCCGGGTGAACAGATCGCCGCCGGCGCGGCCCACGATGGGGGCGGCGCCGATGTAGAACCGGCCATCCTTCTGCGGATGCACCCCGATGTGGTCCGAGGGGCCGGTGGGAGCCTCCGGGGCGGGCCCGTCGGCCAGCTGGTACCCGAGGTACTCGGTCTCGAGCACCTCCCGGAAGCGCTCCGTGCCCCATTCGGCCAGCAGGAACTTCAGCCGGGCCTTGTTGCGCAGGCGCCGGTAGCCGTAGTCGCGGAAGATCTGCACCACGCCGTGCCAGACGTCGGCGGCCTGGTCCTCGCGGACGAAGGCCCCGAGCCGCTCGGCGAGCCGCGGGGACGTGGACAGGGCGCCGCCGACCCAGAGGTCGTACCCGGGGCCGAGCTCGGGGTGGACCACACCGACCAGGGAGATGTCGTTGATCTCGTGGACCACGTCCTGGCTGGGGTGGCCGGTGATGGCCGTCTTGAACTTGCGGGGCAGGTTGGCCAGCTCCGGGTCACCGATGAAGCGGCGCTTGATCTCCGCGATCACGGGGGTGGGGTCGATGATCTCGTCGGCCGCGATGCCGGCCACCGGGCTGCCGAGGAAGCCGCGCGGGGTGTCGCCGCAGGCCGTCGTCGTCTCCAGGCCCACCGACGCCAGCCGGCTCCAGATCTCGGGGACGTTCTCGACCTCGATCCAGTGGTACTGGAGGTTCTCGCGGTCCGAGATGTCTGCAGAGCCCCGGGCGAACTCGGTCGAGATGCCGCCGAGCACCCGCAGGGCGCGCGGCGAGAGCGCCTCGCCGTCGGTGCGCACGCGCAGCATGAAGTACTCGTCCTCGAGCTCGTGGGGCTCGAGCTGGGCGGTGCGCCCGCCGTCGATGCCGGGCTTGCGCTGCGTATACAGCCCCCACCAGCGGAAGCGACCGTGCAGATCGTCGTCGGGGATCGAGTCGAAGCCCTCGTGGGCGTAGATCGTCTCGATCCGCTCGCGGACGTTGAGCCCGTTGTCCTCCGCCTTGAACTCCTCGTTGTGGTTCAGTGGCTCCGGTCCGTCGACCTTCCACTGCCCCTGCGGCTTCCCGGACCGGGAGGGTCGGGCCATGCCTGAGGGGGCCGGGGAGGCCTGGGAGGGCGAGGTGTCGGCTGGCGAGCTCGTCGCAGTATCGGTTCGGCTCATGGCGCCCATAATGCAAATTTATGTGCCCGAACACAAGCGCTAAGGGGTTTGTGTCCGTATGAGTCACGGGGAGTTCACCGGTGCCCCGGGTGTGGCGCGGGCTGGACGGGCTCCGACGGTGATCCGTGTCTCGCGATGCGGACCTCTGGTGCGACGCGAGCCCGACGCCCTAGTCTGTGGACATGCAGACGATCCTTCTCGTAGTCATCGAGCGCGGCTGACGCCCGTTCGTTTCTTCGAGACGTCCTCCGCGCGCCCCTCGTCAGCCAGTCGGCTGGAGGGGTTTTTTCGTGTCCGGCCCCTTGTGAGGGGGTCGGCAGGCGCGGGGGACAGGGATCGCCCGGCGCCGCTACCGTCCGAGCCGACGAAGGAGTATCGATGACCCCGCAGCAGATGACCGGCGCACAGGCGCTGGTCGAGTCCCTCGAGCACGCCGGGGCCGAGGTCGTCTTCGGTCTTCCCGGCGGCGCGATCCTGCCGACCTACGACCCATTGATGGACGCCAAGACCCTGCGCCACGTGCTGGTGCGCCACGAGCAGGGTGCCGGACACGCCGCCAGCGGCTACGCCCATGCCACCGGCAAGGTCGGCGTGTGCCTGGCGACCTCGGGCCCGGGCGCCACCAACCTCATCACCGCCATCGCCGACGCGCAGATGGACTCGATCCCGATGGTCGCGATCACCGGCCAGGTCGCCTCGTCCCTGATCGGTACCGACGGCTTCCAGGAGGCGGACATCGTCGGCATGACAATGCCCGTGACCAAGCACAACTTCCTGGTCAAGAACGCCGATGACATCCCCAAGGTCATCAAGCAGGCCTTCCACATCGCCTCGACGGGCCGCCCCGGCGTGGTGCTCGTGGACGTCACCAAGGACGCCCAGCAGGCCACCACCGACTTCGTGTGGCCCGAGACCCTCGACCTGCCCGGGTACCGGCCCGAGCCGCGGCCGCACAGCAAGCAGATCCGCGAGGCCGTCTCGCTGCTGATGGAGGCCGAGCGCCCCGTGTTCCTGCTCGGCGGGGGCGTGCTGCGCGGAGGCGCCTCGCGCGAGGTCGGCGAGCTGATCGACGTCTCCGGGGTGCCCTTCACCACCACCCTGATGGCCCGCGGCGCCCTGCCCGATTCCCACCCCAGCCATCTGGGCATGCCGGGCATGCACGGCACCGTGGCCGCCGTCTCCGCGCTGCAGCGGGCGGATCTCATCGTGGCCATCGGTGCCCGTTTCGACGACCGTGTCACGGGCCGCCTGGACACCTTCGCGCCGGGCGCGAAGATCGTCCATGCCGATGTCGATCCGGCCGAGATCTCCAAGAATCGTGAGGCCGACGTGCCGATCGTCGGCCAGGCGGGCGACGTCGCCACGCTGCTGACGACGGAGCTGCGCTCGCGCATCGCCGAGGACGACACGCGCGACCACGAGGCCTGGTGGAACACGTTGAACATGCTGCGGGAGAACTACCCGCTGGGATGGACCGCGACCGAGGACGGCTTCACCGCGCCGCAGAAGGTGATCTCGCGGATCGGTGCGATCTCCGGGCCGGAGTCGGTCTTCGTCGCCGGCGTGGGCCAGCACCAGATGTGGTCGAGCCAGTTCGTCGGCTACGAGCGGCCGTGCTCCTGGATCAACTCCGGGGGCCTGGGCACGATGGGCTACGCGGTGCCGGCCGCGATGGGCGCGAAGGTCGGCCAGCCCGAGCGGACCGTGTGGGCCATCGACGGTGACGGCTGCTTCCAGATGACCAATCAGGAGCTGGCGACCTGCGTCATCAACGGCATCCCGATCAAGGTGGCCGTCATCAACAACTCCAGCCTGGGCATGGTGCGCCAGTGGCAGAACCTGTTCTACGACCAGCGCTACTCGCACACCGACCTCAACACCGGTCACGGCACCCGCCGGATCCCGGACTTCGTCAAGCTCGCCGAGGCCTACGGAGCCGCCGGCCTGCGCTGCGAGCGCGACGAGGACATCGATGCGACGATCGAGGAGGCCATGGGGATCAACGACCGCCCCGTGGTCGTCGACTTCACCGTCAGCGCCGATGCGATGGTGTGGCCGATGGTGCCCACCGGCGTCTCCAACGACCAGATCCAGATCGCGCAGGGCATGAGCCCCGAGTGGGAGAGGGACATCTGACCATGAACGACATCGATTCCGTGACCCGCCCCAATACCCAGACCCTCTCGGTGCTGGTCGAGAACAAGCCCGGCGTCCTCACCCGCGTGGCGGCCCTGTTCGCCCGCCGCGGGTTCAACATCGCCTCGCTGGCCGTCGGCCCCACCGAGCACCCCGAGATCTCCCGGATCACCGTCGTCGTCGACGTCGATCAGCATCCGCTGGAGCAGATCACCAAGCAGCTGAACAAGCTCGTCAACGTGCTCAAGATCGTCCAGCTCGATGCGAAGGCGACCGTGCAGCGCGAGCTGATCCTGATCAAGGTCGGCGCCGACGCCACCACCCGCACCTCGGTGCTGGAGATCGTGCAGATGTTCCGCGCGAAGGTGGTCGACGCCGCACCCGACGCGGTGAGCATCGAGGCCACCGGCACCCAGGACAAGCTCGACGCCCTGCTGGGCATGCTCGAGCCGTACGGGGTGCGGGAGATCGTCAAGTCCGGCGAGGTGGCCATCGGCCGCGGCGGTCGCGCGATCACCGACCGCAGCCTCCTGGGCTGACCCGAGCGCGCCGAGGGGATCCTGAGACCCAGGTCCCCCACCTGACCCGCGCGGTCGCATCCCACATCTGAAGACGCCCTCTCACTACGTAAGACACCCGGCGATAGGATCGACCCGTCGCCCGGCTCGCCGGAACCTCGCACCGGCTCACCGGAACCTCACACTGACAAAGGAGCACATCGTGGCTGAGATCTACTACGACGACAACGCCGACCTCTCGATCATCCAGGGCAAGAAGGTCGCCGTCGTCGGCTTCGGCTCACAGGGCCACGCCCATGCGCTGAACCTGCGCGACAGCGGCGTCGAGGTCCGCGTCGGCCTGCGCGAGGGATCCTCCTCCCGCGCCAAGGTCGAGGAGGAGGGCCTGGGCGTCGGCACCGTCGCCGAGGTCTCCGAGTGGGCCGACGTGATCATGATCCTCACCCCGGACCAGGACCAGCGGAAGGTCTACGCGGAGTCCATCAAGCCGCACCTGAGCGAGGGCAAGGCGCTCGCCTTCGCCCACGGCTTCAACATCCGCTTCGGCTACATCGAGGTGCCCGAGGGCGTCGACGTGCTCCTGATCGCCCCGAAGGCCCCCGGCCACACCGTGCGCCGCGAATTCGTCGCCGGCCGCGGCATCCCGGACATCGTCGCCGTCGAGCAGGACGCCTCCGGCTCCGCCTGGGACCTTGTGCTGGCCTACGCCAAGGGCATCGGCGGCACCCGCGCCGGCGTCATCAAGACCACCTTCACCGAGGAGACCGAGACCGACCTGTTCGGTGAGCAGGCCGTGCTGTGCGGCGGCGTGAGCCACCTGATCCAGGCCGGGTTCGAGACCCTCACCGAGGCCGGGTACCAGCCGCAGATCGCCTACTTCGAGGTCCTCCACGAGCTGAAGCTGATCGTCGACCTCATCAACGAGGGCGGCATCACCAAGCAGCGCTGGTCCTGCTCGGACACCGCGGAGTTCGGCGACTACGTCTCCGGCCCGCGCCTGGTGACCGACGAGACCAAGGCCACCATGAAGGACATCCTCTCCGACATCCAGGACGGCTCCTTCGCCCAGCGCTTCATCGATGATCAGGACGCCGGCGCCCCGGAGTTCACCAAGCTCCGCGAGCAGGAGGCGGCTCACCCGATCGAGGCGGTCGGCAAGGATCTGCGCAAGATGTTCTCGTGGAACAAGGAGAGCGTGGACGGATACACCGAGGGCAGCGCCGCGCGCTGATCACCGCCCGCTGAGAGCGGCGGGCGCGCCCTCACGGTGCGCCCGCCGCCGGCATCTCGCATGATGACTTGCGTGATCGCATGGCGGACACCGACGTATTCTTTTCCTGGCCCCGGAGACGGCATCCCCGGGTGCTGCCACCCGACCCGGAGGTACATCCCGTGACGCGTCCCGTCGTGCTCCTCGCCGAAGAACTCTCGCCCGCCACCATCGAGGTCTTCGGCAACGACGCCGATGTCCGCCACGTCGACGGCACCGACCGTCCCGCCCTGCTCGAGGCCGTCGCCGAGGCCGACGCCCTGCTCGTGCGCTCGGCCACCGCCGTGGACGCCGAACTGTTCGCCGCCGCCCCCGGCCTGAAGGTCGTCGCCCGCGCGGGCGTGGGCCTGGACAACGTCGACGTCAAGGCCGCCACCACCGCAGGCGTCATGGTCATCAACGCCCCCACCTCCAACATCGTCTCCGCCGCGGAGCTCGCGGTCTCCCTCGTGCTCGCGTCGCTGCGCAACCTCGCTCGCGCCGACGCGTCGGTCAAGGCGGGACGCTGGGAGCGCAAGCAGCTCAGCGGCGTCGAGCTTCTCGGCAAGACGGTCGGCATCGTCGGCTTCGGCCGCATCGGTCAGCTGGTCGCCGAGCGGCTGACGCCCTTCGGCGTGGACCTGCTCGCCTATGACCCCTACGTCAACCACACCCGCGCCGCCGAGCTCGGCGCCCGCGTGGTCGAGCTGGACGAGCTGATGAGCGCCGCGGACATCGTCACGGTGCACATGCCCAAGACGCCCGAGACCACGGGCCTGATCGGTGCCGAGCAGTTCGCCCTGGCGAAGCCGAACCTGCACATCGTCAACGCCGCCCGCGGCGGGCTGATCGACGAGGAGGCCCTCTACGAGGCGCTGTCGGCCGGGCGGATCGCCGGTGCGGCACTGGACGTGTACACCTCCGAGCCCCCGTCCACCTCCGAGACCGCGGCGCGGCTGCTCGAGCTCGACAGCGTCACGCTCACTCCGCACCTGGGCGCCTCCACCGCCGAGGCGCAGGAGAAGGCCGGCGTGGCCGTCGCCAAGTCCGTGCGGCTGGCACTTGCCGGTGAGCTGGTGCCCGACGCGGTCAACGTCGCCGGCGGTGCCCTGGATGACGAGGTGCGCCCCGGTGTGGCCCTCGCCGACCGCCTCGGCCAGCTGTTCACGGCTCTGGCCGCCGAGGCGCCGGACCTGCTGGACATCGAGGTCCACGGCGAGATCGCCTCGCGCGACGTCACCGCCCTGAAGCTCTCCGCGCTGCGCGGCATCTTCCGCAGCGTGGTCACCGAGCAGGTCAGCTACGTCAACGCCCCGGTGATGGCGGAGGAGCGCGGCATCACGGTCCAGCTCGTGACCGACGAGACCTCGGAGCGGTTCCGCAACGTCATCACCATCCGCGGCACGCTCCGTGACGGCCAGGTGGTCTCGGTCTCGGGCACCCTCAGCGGCGTCGAGCAGGCCCACAAGCTAATCGAGGTCGGCGGCCACGAGCTCGACGTGCCGCTGAGCGATCATCTGCTGATGATCCGCTACGACGACGGCCCCGGCCTGATCGGCCAGTACGGCGCCCATCTGGGCGAAGCAGGCGTGAACATCGCCGGCATGCAGGTCTCCCGCGCCGGGAACGGCCCCGGCGCCGAGGCCCTGGTGGTCCTCGACCTGGACGTCTCCGTGGATCGCGAGCTCGCCGAATCGATCGGCGCGTCGATCGGCGCCCATTCCATCCACGCCGTCGACCTCGTCTACTGACCCCGTTCCCTGACCGATCCGGTCACCTGACCGAGCCGGCCCCTGACTGATCCCACCTCCTGACGCATCCCGCAGAACCGGAGTCCCCATGAGCACCGCCAGCCCGAGCAGCACCCTCCGCCTCGCCGTCATCGAGGGGGACGGCATCGGCCACGAGGTCGTCCCGCAGGGTGTGCGGGCCCTTCGGGCGGCCCTCGAACCGGCCGGGGTCAGCGTCGAGACCACGGACTTCGACCTCGGCGCGGGGCGCTGGCACCGCACGGGCGAGACCCTGACCGATGAGGACATGGCGCGCCTGGCCGAGCACGACGCGATCCTGCTCGGCGCCGTCGGCGACCCCGACGTCCCCTCGGGCGTCCTCGAGCGCGGGCTGCTGCTGACGCTCCGCTTCGGCTTCGACCAGTACGTGAATCTGCGTCCGACACGGCTGTTCCCCGGCGTGGACTCGCCCCTGGCAGATCCCAGCGAGGTGGACTTCCTGGTGGTGCGTGAGGGCACCGAGGGGCCGTACGTCGGCAACGGCGGCTCGATGCGCACCGGGACGCCGCTCGAGGTCGCCACCGAGGTCTCCCTCAATACCGCCGTCGGCGTCGAGCGCGTGGTGCGCTACGCGTTCGAGCAGGCCGAGAAGCGCCGGGGGAAGCTGACCCTGGTGCACAAGCACAACGTGCTGGTCCACGCCGGTCACCTGTGGCGCCGCATCGTCGAGGAGGTCGGCGCGGAGCACCCGGGCGTCGAGGTCGACTACGCCCACGTCGACGCCACCATGATCTACCTGGTCACCGACCCCTCCCGCTTCGACGTGATCGTCACCGACAACCTCTTCGGCGACATCGTCACCGACCTCGCCGCGGCCGTCGGCGGCGGCATCGGCCTGGCCGCGAGCGCCAACATCAACCCCACCGGCGCCTTCCCCTCCATGTTCGAACCGGTCCACGGCTCCGCCCCCGACATCGCCGGGAAGGGCCTCGCCGACCCCACCGCGACGGTGCTCTCGGTCGCCCTGCTGCTGGACCACCTCGGTCACGGCGGACCGGCCGCCACGGTCCGCGCCGCCGTCGAGCAGGACCTCTCCGCCCGCGCCCAGCCCAGTGGTCCGGGCGACCGCGGGACCACCGCGATCGGGGACGCCCTGGTCGCCGCGATCTCCGGACGCTGACCCGCGACCCTGCAAGACTTGTGCCCTGACCGCCACCGACCCGAGGAGACTCCCGTGAGCGCGCTCGCCTTCCCCCACACCGAACAGGCCCGTCGCATCGGCGACGACGAGCGCGCCCGCATCCTCGCCGACCCGGGCTTCGGCACCTACTTCACCGACTTCATGGCCCATGCGACGTGGACCGCCGACGCCGGCTGGGACGAGGGCGAGGTGGTCCCGTACGGCCCGATCCAGCTCTCGCCCGCCTCCGCCGTGCTGCACTACGCCCAGGAGATCTTCGAGGGGCTGAAGGCGTTCCGCCATGCCGATGGGTCCGTGTGGACCTTCCGCCCCGAGCGCAATGCCGAGCGGATGCAGGCCTCCGCCCGCCGGCTCGCCCTGCCGGAGCTGGCGACCGACGCCTTCCTCACCTCCCTCACGGCGCTCGTCGCTGCCGACGAGCCCTGGGTGCCCGCACCCACCACCGAGGAGTCGCTGTACCTGCGCCCCTTCATGTTCGCCAGCGAGGAGTTCCTCGGGGTCCGGGCCTCCCGCCGCGTGGAGTACTACGTCATCGCCTCCCCGGCCGGCGCCTATTTCCCCCGGGGCGTGCAGCCGCTGGTGGTGTGGATCAGCGACGAGTACTCCCGCGCGGGCGCCGGCGGCACCGGCGCCGCCAAGTGCGGCGGCAACTACGCCTCCTCCCTGCTGGGCAAGGCCGAGGCCCTCGAGCACGGGGCCGACGAGGTGCTGTTCCTGGATTCCGAGACGCGCACGAACATCGACGAGCTCTCCGGGATGAACGTCTTCGCGATCACCGCCGACGGCCGTCTGCTCACCCCGAGCATCACCGGATCGATCCTCGAGGGCATCACCCGCGAATCCGTGCTGGCCCTGGCCGCTGACCGCGGGCTCGAGCGCGTCGAGCAGCGCCTGGCGATGAGCGACGTGCTCGAGCAGGTCAGCTCCGGCGAGATCACCGAGATGTTCGCCTGCGGCACCGCCGCGGTCATCAACCCGATCGGCGAGTTCCGCGCGCTCGGTGGGTCCTGGACCGTCGGCGACGGGGGCTCGGGGAAGACGACTCTGGCCCTGCGCCAGGAGATCACCGACATCCAGTACGGCCGGATCCCCGACCGGCACGGCTGGATGACGAGGCTGGTGTGAGTGCCATGACCCCCGTCGCACCGATCCCCGGCTTCCATCTCTACGACACCACTCTGCGTGACGGCTCGCAGCAGGAGGGGCTGAGCCTGTCGGTCGCCGACAAGCTCGCCGTCGCCCGCCACCTCGACGAGCTCGGGGTGACCTACATCGAGGGCGGGTGGCCCGGGGCCGTGCCCCGGGACACGGAGTTCTTCGCCCGCGCCGCCGGCGAGCTGGAGCTGCACACCGCCCGGCTCGCCGCATTCGGCTCCACCCGCAAGGCCGGCGTGGACGTCGCCGAGGACGCCCAGGTCCGGGCGCTGGTCGACTCCGCCGCTCCCACCATCACCCTGGTCGCGAAATCCGACCTGCGCCACGTCACCGGGGCGCTGCGGACCAGCGGCGAGGAGAACCTCGCGATGGTGCGCGAGACCGTGGCGCACCTGGTGGGCCTCGGCCGCGAGGTCTTCGTCGACGCCGAGCACTTCTTCGACGGCTTCGTCGACGATCCCGCCTACACCACCTCGGTGGTCCTCGCCGCCGTCGAGGCGGGCGCCGGGGTGGTCGTCCTGTGCGACACCAACGGCGGAATGCTCCCGCACCAGGTCGCCGAGATCATCGCGGATCTGCGCTCGCGTCTGGGGGCGGCGGGCTCGCCGCAGGCGCGCCTGGGGATCCACACCCACAACGACTCCGGCTGCGCGGTCGCCAACGCCCTCACCGCGGTGCGAGCCGGCATCGACCACATCCAGGGCTGTGTCAACGGCTACGGCGAGCGCACCGGCAACGCGGACCTCGTCACCATGCTCGCGGACCTGCAGCTGAAGATGGGCCTGGAGCTGGTGCCCGAGGAGACGCTGGCCGAGACCACCCGGGTCGCCCACGCCATCGGCGAGATCGTGAACATGCCGGTGACCACCCGGGCGCCGTACGTCGGGGCCAGCGCTTTCGCGCACAAGGCCGGGCTCCACGCCAGTGCGATCCGCGTGGACCCCGACCTCTATCAGCACACCGATCCGCGTGCCGTCGGCAACGACATGCGCATGATCATCTCCGACATGGCCGGGCGCGCATCGATCGAGCTCAAGGGCCGCGAGCTCGGCTTCGATCTGACCGACGAGCCCGATCTCCTGACCCGTCTGGCCACCACGGTCAAACAGCGCGAGGCGACCGGCTACTCCTACGAGGCCGCTGACGCGTCCTTCGAGCTGCTGCTCCTGGACGAGATGGGCCGGGTGCCGCGCTTCTTCGAGGTGGAGTCCTGGCGGGCGACCTCGTACCAGGCGCGCGACGGCTCCCTGGAATCCGAGGCGACCGTGAAGCTCGGGGACGACGGCCGCGGCACCCGCGTCGTCGAGATCGCCGAGGGCAACGGGCCCGTCAATGCCCTGGACACCGCACTGCGACAGGCCCTGCGCTCGCGGTTCCCGCTGATCGAGCGGCTCGAGCTGCAGGACTTCAAGGTGCGCATCCTCGATGCCCACCACGGCACGGACGCCACCACCCGCGTGCTGGTGAGCACCGCCGGGGCAGGACTGGAGTTCCAGACCGTCGGCGTCGGCGCGAACATCATCGAGGCCTCCTGGGAGGCGATCGTGGACGCGTACACGTACGGGCTGCACAAGTCGGGACTGCACACCTCGGGCGTGTAACTCTCGCTGCGGACCTGCGGACCTGCGGACCTGCGGGCCTGCGGACCTGCGTGTCTGCGGAGTCGTCGGGCCGCCGTGCATAGCGTCCGCGCCGGCGCAGGACCCGCCCCGCGCGGGCGCGTGACCGGATCGTTACCCGAGGTCTTGCCGACGGCGGCTCACCACAGGCCCCCGGGGCCTCCGCGTGCATGCTGACCGGGACCACATCGCATCGTGCTGCGCGCGGGCCCCTGCAGGTCCCGATCGTGCCGGCGCACTCCTCGGAGCGGAGCGTCCCATGTCCGCAGAACCTCTCGTCGCCCGTCCCCATCCCGGCCCCGCATCCCCGTCCGACTCCGGCAACGACCCGCGATCGGCCCGGAACCCCGGGAGCACGGTCCCACCCGGCGCGACCCGGGCGCTGGTGCTGGCGACCTTGGGCTTCGCCCTCGCCTGCTGGGCCTGGACGCTGCTGAGCCCGCTCGGGCCGATCTATGTCGAGCGCGGGCTGGCCCCGGAGGCCTCGCTGCTGGTGGCCATTCCCGTTCTGGTCGGGTCCCTGGGCAGGATCCCCGTCGGCGCCCTCACCGACCGCTTCGGCGGGCGGGTCATGTTCCCGGCCATCACGCTGGCCACCGTGGTCCCCGTGCTCTTCATCGGCTTCATCGGCCAATACACCTATCCCGCCCTCCTGGTGGGCGGGTTCTTCCTGGGCATCGCCGGCACCGCGTTCGCGATCGGCATCCCGTACGTGAACTCCTGGTTCCCGGCGGGCAAGCGAGGCCTGGCCACGGGCCTCTTCGGCGCCAGCATGGGAGGCACCTCCCTCAGCGCCTTCACCACCGTGCCTCTGCTCAGCGCGAGCGGGGACAAGGCACCGTTCGTGGTCACTGCCGTGGTGCTGATGGCCTACTCGCTGCTGGCCTGGCGGTTCATGCCCACCTCGCCCACCTGGTCCCCGTCCCGTCGCAACATCATCACGCAGACGGCCTCGGTGCTCCGTCTGCGGATCACCTGGCAGGCCTGCTACCTCTACGCGCTGTCCTTCGGCGGCTATGTCGCCTTCACGGTCTTCCTCCCGACCCTGCTGAGCACCTGGTACGGGCTCTCCAGTGCGGTCGCCGCCTACGGCATGGCCGGCTTCGTCGTGGCCGCTGTGCTCCTGCGGCCCCTCGGCGGGGTGCTGTCGGACCGGATCGGCGCGGGCCGAACGCTCCTGCTGTCCTATCTCGCCGTGCTCCTCGGGGCGCTCGTGGTGGCAGCGCATCCGCCGCTGATGCCGGTGGGCTCGTTCGCCTTCCTCGTCGTCGCGGCCGGTCTCGGGCTGGGCACCGGAGCCGTGTTCGCCCTCGTCGCCCAGGTGACCGAACCCTCCGTGGTCGGCTCGGTGACCGGCGTGGTCGGTGCGGCCGGCGGCCTGGGAGGCTTCTTCCCGCCCCTGGTGATGGCGGCGGTGCTGGCGCGGACGGGAACCTACTCACCGGCCATCCTGCTGCTGGCGGTGGCCACGCTGGGGGCGCTCGCGGTCACGTGGTCCATCGCCCGGGCCGGCGGGCGCTCCGAGCCGGAACCGGCGCCGGCACGCGCCTGACCGGGGCGTCCACCCCTGGTGCACGGTGCGGTGCGTCCGCGGGCAGGGCGCTAGTGTGGGCGTATGACGACGCCGACGCAGACGACGACCTATGTGCTCACCGCCATCGGCGATGACCGCCCCGGTCTGGTGGCCGCTCTCGCGGCCGCCGTCGATGAGCACGGAGGGAACTGGGTCGACAGCCAGCTGGCCCTGCTCGCCGGGAAGTTCGCCGGCATCGTGCAGGTCGAGCTCCCCGACCGCAGCGTCGAGGCCTTCCTCGCCCAGCTGCCGGCACTGGCCGCCGAGGTCGGCCTGGAGGTGGAGGCGACCGCCGCCGTCCCGGGGGCGAGCGGAGCTGCGACCGGGGACGTGCTGCGCCTGCATCTGCTGGGGCAGGATCGCACCGGCATGGTCCGTGAGGTCACCACGGCCCTCCACTCCCAAGGGGCCACGATCGACGGGCTGCGCAGCTGGACCCGGGAGGCACCGCAGGGCGGGGGACTGCTCTTCGAGGCCGAGGCCGAGGTGCGTCTGGCCGCCGGCACCGACGAGTCGCACATCCGCGAGGCGCTCGAGCAGATCGCCGCGGAGCTGATGGTCGATCTCGACCTCGACGCGGCCGGCTGATACGTCCGGGAGCGCACCATGACCGCCCGGCGATCCGAGGATCCTCGGCGTCGATCCCTGTCACGAGCAGGGGACGCCGAGAGGGGCATGGAGGGCGAGCACGCTGCGGAGTACTGGACGCCGCAGCGCCGGCGAGATGCGCGCCCCTTCCCGCTCGACCGGGAGCTGCCGCTGACGGACCAGGACGAGGATCGTGACGACCAGACCACTCAGGGCGGCGATGCGGGCGACGCAGCGGGGGAGCCGGAGCGCTGAGCATCGTCATCTGTCCGCGTGTCACGCTGCGGACATGGTTGGTGCGATGGGTCACACGACGTAGCGTGTCGGGGCGGCGCCCTCACGCCGCTCCCGATCCCCTGCGAAAGGACCCCTCCTGTGACTGTCGACCCCACGCAGCACTGGACCAGCACATCTGCCGAGCCGTTCCCTCCTCAGCGGGGACGACGTCTCCGAGCGGCCAGGGTGGTGGTCCTCGCCGCGGCCCTGACCCTCGGCGGCGCCGGCCTCGCCACGGCCGAGCCATCCGGCGACGAGCCCGAGACCACCACGCTGAGCGAGAGCGCGCAGGACAGCGCCCAGGAGTACTGGAGCGCCGAGCGCATGGAAGCCGCGACCCCCGCCGGAGAACTGGTGGAGGACCTTGCCGCGACGGCGACGGAGGTGGTCGAGACCGCGGCCCCGGTGGAGGTGCCCTCGGTCGCCGGAGGGACCCAGCCGCAGACGGGCACCTCGCCCCAGGAGGCGAGCGAGGCCGCCCAGCCCCAGGCCGCGCCCGGTGATGCGGCCCCGGCCGCGGTCGCCTCGAACACGGACCACATCGGCAAGGTGTTCTTCACCCAGGGCGGCGTCGACTACGTCTGCTCCGGCAACGCCGTGGCCTCCGGGAACCAGGCGACCGTCGCCACCGCCGGGCACTGCGTCCACGAGGCAGGCAGCTGGGCCACCAACTGGGTCTTCGCGCCCGGCTACCACGAGGGCGAGACCCCGTACGGCCTGTGGAGCGGTGCGGAACTGTTCTCCACCGATCAGTGGGTCAGCTCGGAGGACATCAACTACGACGTCGCCTTCGCCGTGGTCGAGCCCGAGAGCGGGGACGCCACCCTGTCCGAGACCGTCGGCGCCTCCGGCATCGCCTTCAACCAGGAGCGCGGCGGCCTGTACACCTCGTACGGATACCCGGCGGCCGCACCGTTCGATGGCCAGACGCTGGAATCCTGCCAGGGGTACGGCATGGACGACACCCTGGGCGGCACCGACGACCAGGGCATCGAGTGTGACATGACCGGCGGATCCTCCGGCGGGCCCTGGTTCTCCGGGGACGGACCGGACGGATACCAGACGTCGGTCAACAGCTTCGGCTACAGCGCCCAGCCGGGCGTGATGTACGGGCCCTACTTCGGGGACGCGGCCCAGGAGGTCTATGCGGAGGCCGGGGCCTCCTGAGGGCCTGACCGCTGGAACCCCCGGCACGGGGCCGGTGCCCGCACGGGCATCGGCCCCTTCCGCTGCGTGCTGTCGTGTGCAGGCTGCAGCCTGTTTCCTGAACCGTCAGCGGTCGGCGATGTCGCCGACGTGAGTGATCTCCAGGACCGGCTCCCCGGCCTCGTCGGTCGCCTCCAGGTCGAGCTCGGCCTCGATGCCCCAGTCGTGGTTGTGGTCGGGATCGTCGAGCACCTGGCGGATCCGCCACACCTTTGACTCCTCGGTGATCTGCAGCAGCTGTGGGGAGCGGGCCGGCCCGTCGATGCCGACGTGGTCGTAGGTGTCGTAGTACTCGTCCATGGCCTCCGCCCACCGCGGGCGATCCCAGCCCGAGGCGCCGTCCAGCTCACCGAGCCGCTGCTCGCGCTCGAAGGCGAAGTGCTCGACGCGCTGCCACATCGCGGCGCGCACCATGGTGCGCAGCACCTTGGTCTGGGCGGAGAGTCCGCGCGGCGTGGTGGGGCGGATCTCGGTCGCGCCGTCGGGGTCGGCGTCCTCCGGATGGGACAGGGCCTCCCATTCGTCCAGCAGCGAGGAGTCGATGCCGCGCACCAGCACCCCGAGCCACTCGATGAGGTCCTCGAGCTCCTCGGTGCGCAGGTCTTGCGGGAGGGTGCGGCGCATCGCCTGGTAGGCGTCCGAGAGGTAGCGCAGCACGATGCCCTCAGAGCGCTGCAGGCCGTAGCGCTGGACGAACTCGCTGAAGGTCTGCCCGGTTTCGTACATCTCGCGCACGATCGACTTGGGGGAGAGATCCTCGACGCGCACCCATGGCCGGGTCTTCGCGTAGATCTCCAGGGCGGATTCGAGGTCCTCCTCCAGCGGCTTGGGCCACGTGACCTCGTCCAGCCTCGCCATGCGCTCGGTGTACTCGACGCCCTCGGCCTTGAGCTCGGCGAGCAGCTCGCCCTTGGCGGCGTTCTGCTGGGCCATCAGGATCTGGCGAGGATCCTCGAGGATCGCCTCGATGATCGAGACGGTGTCCAGGGTGAGGGTCTCGGACTCCTCGTCGAGGGAGTCGATCATGGCGATCGCGAACGGTGCCAGCGGCTGGTTCATCGTGAAGTCCAGCTGCAGGTCCTCGACCAGGACGATGCGCCGGCCCAGGTGGTCCGGTTCGTCGAGCACCTCGATGATCTCCGCCTCCTTGAGGTTGCGGAAGATCTCGACGGCCTCGCGCACCAGCTTCAGTTTCTGGATCCGGGTCTGGTGGCTGGTCATGATCAGGTGACGACCAGCGGCGATCGCGTCACCGGGCCGGGAGATCAGGGCCAGGACCATGCCCGGGGTGATGCGCAGGTGCGGGCGCAGCGGCTCGGGCCCGTTCTCGACCAGTTTGGTCATGTTCTGCTCGGACCAGGAGACGGCGCCCTCGGGGATCCGGGGCTTGGGCTCCTTCTTGCGCTTCTTCGCGTTGTTGGGCGCGTTGCCGGCCTCCTCCCGAGCCCGCTGCTTGGCTCGCTCGCGCTCGAAGTCGATCGTCCACTGCGGCGCCTGCACCACGACGTGCCCGACGGTGTCGTATCCGGCGCGGCCTGCGCGCCCGGCGATCTGGTGGAACTCGCGGGCGTTGAGCAGACGCATCCGCTTGCCGTCGAACTTCGCCAGTCCTGTCAGCAGCACGGTGCGGATCGGGACGTTGATGCCCACGCCCAGGGTGTCGGTGCCGCAGATGACCTTGAGCAGCCCGGACTGGGCCAGCTTCTCCACGAGCCGGCGGTACTTGGGGAGCATGCCGGCGTGATGGACGCCGATGCCCTCGCGCACCAGCTTCGACAGCGACTGGCCGAAGCCCCTGGAGAACCGGAAGTCGCCGATGATCTCGCGGATCCGCTCCTTCTCGTCGGCCGCGAGGATCTTCTGGTTCAGCAGCGCCTGCGCCTGCTCGAGGGCGTCCTTCTGGGTGAAGTGGACGATGTAGACCGGGGCGTCCCGGTCCTGGAGGATCGTCGCGATCGTGTCCGGCAGCGGCTCCAGGGACCAGCGGAAGTCCAGCGGCACCGGGCGCGGCGCGTCGTCGATGGTGGTCACGTCGCGGCCGGTGCGCTCTTCGAGGTCATCCTCGAAGCTCGACACGTCGCCGAGGGTGGCGCTCATCAGCACGAACTGGCAGTCGGGGAGCTCGATCAGCGGCACCTGCCAGGCCCAGCCGCGCTGCGGATCGCCGTAGAAGTGGAACTCGTCCATCACCGCGAGGCCGACGTCGCTGCCGGGGCCGTCGCGCAGGGCGTGGTTGGCGAAGATCTCCGCGGTGCACACGATGATCGGGGCGTCGTGATTCACGGCGGAGTCCCCGGTCATCATCCCGACGTTCTCGGCGCCGAACTGTGCGACGAGGTCGAAGAACTTCTCGCTGACCAGCGCCTTGATGGGGGCGGTGTAGTAGGAGCGCTGCCCGCGGGCCATGGCGGCGAAGATCGCGGCGTAGGCGATCGTGGTCTTGCCGGAGCCGGTGGGCGTGGCCGCGATGACATGGTCACCCGCGGCGACCGCCAGCAGCGCCTCCTCCTGATGCGGGTACAGGACCCGGCCGACGGATTCCTGGGCCGCGACGAACCCGTCGACGATGCCGTCCTGACCGGCGGAGGATGAGCTCTCGGGCAGGAACGGCGTCAGGATCGGCATGGGTCCAGTCTGCCAGGCGGTGCCGGCCGCCACTGCCGCGGAGACTGCTCAGGGCGACGGCGCGAACTCGCCCCGCAACCAGCGTCGGTGCGCCGCGGCGGCCTGCCGTGTGGGCACCATGGGGACGTGCCGGTCGCGAGCGGCCCGGTCCCACGGCTCGCCGCGCAGCCTGAGGCTGAGGTAGTTCGTGACCAGCGGGGCGATGCGGGTGCCGTCGGTGAGGACGATGCAGGTCAAGCGGCGGTGATACCAGTGCGGCGCCTCGTCGATGAGGTGCACCTGCTCCCAGGGGACCCGGCGGGTGCGCAGCAGCTCGCGGACGGTGATTCCCTCGGTGGTCACGATCATGGCCAGCCGCGCCACGCGGAACACATAGACGATCAGTGCAGACCAGGGAACGAGCACTGCTGCCGCCACAGCGATGGCAACGGGGCGCTGGCCACCCTCGAAGGCGAGCACCGAGAGGACCGCGACGGCCGCCGCGGCGCCGGCGGCCAACACGGTCAGCACGGCGAATCCCACCCACTGCATGATTCGCCAGGCCGGCGCCAGCTGCGCAACATACAGCGTGTTCCCGCTGTCCACGGGGCCACTCCCTGTTGATGCTGTGGAGCGGGGCATGGGCGTTCTCACAGCGTCCTGAGGCTGTCGAGTCCCTCGAGCCCGGCAAGAATCCGACCCCGCAGCTCATCCGCGCGCTCGGCGAGGGCCCGCTGCCGCCGCACGTACTCGGCCTTGCCCTGCGAGGTCTCGATCGGCACCACGCCGTAGCCCAGCGGCCGCACGTCGTAGGGGCTCGCCTCCATGTCCAGCACCCTCGTCTCCCGGGCGTGCTCGAAGCAGTCCAGCACCACGTCCGAGGGCACCAGCGGGGTGAGCTTCATGGCCCACTTGTACAGGTCCATCCCCACGTGCAGGCAGGCGGGATTGTCGAGGTCGCCCTGGGTGGCACGGGTGGGCTCGAGCTCATTGCGCGGGGCGGCCGACGGGGTGAAGAACCGGAAGGCATCGATGTGGGAGCACACCAGGTTCTCGCGTTCGACGACCGCGTCGGTCTCGTCCTGGGTCAGCCGCAGAGGCAGGTCCTCGTGACGCTGCTGACCCGGCCGCAGCCGGTGGACCATCGCCCATTCGTGCAGTCCGAAGCAGCCGAACTGCGGGCGCCGGGCGGCCAGTGACGACGAGGACAGCAGCCTGGTCATGAAGGCGAGGGCGTCGGCGCGCTCGCAGAGGTAGCGGGCCACGTCGGCACGACGCCACGACGTTCCCGCGGGAACGTCGCCCGGCCCGTCACCTGCTCGACCGTCGGCGTCGACGTCGACGTACCAGGAGCGATGTCCCGCGTCGTCGACGTCGGGGATCAGGGTCTTCCCGTGCTCGTCGCGATCGGCGGCGGCGTCGTAGGAGACCTCCCACCCCGGATGCCACCGGCGCAGCCGGGCGGGGGAGAAGGGGTAATAGGTGAACAGGAAGTCCTCGACGGGGTGCTTCTCGCCCCGCCGTCTGCGCTCGCGGTGGCCTGCAGTGAGCGCATCGGCGCGCGCTTCGTGGGTGCGGCGCGCGGCAACGGCGTCCTCGGTGCTCAGAAGCCGGGTAGGGGCGGGGACGGTGGGCGCGGTCACCTGGTGCTCCTTCCACGGCGGGTTCCTCGGGCCGGCCCATCGTACGAGCCCGGGCCGGTACGAGCCTCGACGCCGAGGAGCGGCGGTCCGTCGGTGCGGTGACGGCCTAGACTGGCGCCCATGCGTATCGCCCGATTCACCACCGGCGAAGATCCCATGTACGGCATCGTCCAGGAGAAGGACGGCCAGGACATGGTCTACGGGATCACCGGTGACCCCCTGTACACCGAGATCCGACCCACCGGCACCATCGTGCCGCTCGAGGACGTCCGGCTGCTCGCGCCGGTCATCCCGCGCTCCAAGGTGGTGTGCGTCGGCCGCAACTATGCCGCGCACGCCGCGGAGTTCGGCGAGGAGGTCCCCGAGCAGGCCCTGTTCTTCCTCAAGCCCAACACGGCCGTCGTCGGCCCCGGGGATCCCGTGACGATCCCCGAGTACAGCCAGGAGCTCAGTCTGGAGGCCGAGCTCGCCGTGGTCATGAAGCGCATGACCCGGAACGTCGCCCCCGCGGACGTGACCGATTCGATCCTCGGCTACACCTGCGCCAATGACCTCACCGCGCGCGACACCCAGCGCGAGGAGCAGCAGTGGTTCCGTGCCAAGGCCTTCGACACCTCCTGCCCGATCGGCCCCTGGGTGGAGACCGATCTCGATCCGTCGGCGCTCGCCATCGGTTCCCGCGTGGACGGGGAGAGGGCTCAGGACGGCACCACCGCCGACATGGTCCGCTCCGTCGCCGACCTGATCGCCGAGATCTCCACCGTGGTCACGCTCCTGCCCGGCGATGTGATCCTCACGGGGACCCCGGCCGGGGTGCGCACCGTCGAGGCCGGCTCGAGCATCGACATCACGATCCAGGGCATCGGCACGCTGACCAACCCCGTCGTCCGCCGCTGACCCGAGCCGCCCGCCGCGTCCCCTCCGGCCCACCATTCCTCATCGCCCGACCCCAGGAGCATCTCGCGTGACCACGTCCCCGGACCAGACCCCCGCCTCGACCACCGACGAGGTCAGGGTGCGCTTCTGTCCCAGCCCGACCGGTACGCCGCATGTGGGACTGGTGCGCACCGCGTTGTTCAACTGGGCCCACGCCCGTCATCACGGCGGCAAGCTCATCTTCCGGATCGAGGACACCGACGCCGCCCGTGACAGCGAGGAGTCCTACCAGCAGCTGCTGGAGGCGATGCGCTGGCTGGGGATCGACTGGGACGAGGGCGTCGAGGTGGGCGGGCCACACGGCCCCTACCGCCAGTCCGAGCGCGGTGAGATCTACCAGGACGTGATCGCCAGGCTCAAGGACGCCGGGCACATCTACGAGGCCTACTCGACCGCCGAGGAGATCGTCGAGCGCCACCGCGCCGCCGGCCGGGATCCGCAGCTGGGCTACGACGGGTACGACCGCGACCTCACCGAGGAGCAGAAGGCGGCCTACCGCGCCGAGGGTCGCGAGCCCACCTGGCGCCTGCGCATGCCCGAGGAGGACCTGTCCTTCACCGACCTGGTCCGCGGAGAGATCACCTTCAAGGCCGGCTCCACGCCGGACTTCGTCGTGGTCCGCGCCAACGGCAAGCCGCTGTACACGCTGGTCAACCCGATCGACGACGCGCTGATGCGCATCACCCACGTGCTGCGCGGGGAGGACATCCTCTCCTCGACGCCTCGCCAGATCGCGCTGTACCGCGCACTGGTGGACATCGGCGTCGCCGAGCGTGTGCCCGAGTTCGGCCACCTGCCCTACGTGATGGGGGAGGGGAACAAGAAGCTCTCCAAGCGTGACCCGCAGTCGAACCTGTTCCTCTACCGCGACCAGGGCTTCCTGCCCGAGGGCATGGTCAACTACCTCGCCCTGCTCGGATGGGGCTACAGCGCCGACGAGGACATCTTCGGCCGCGAGCAGCTCATCGAGCGCTTCACGGTTGAGAACGTCAATCCCAATCCCGCGCGCGTGGACCTCAAGAAGGCCACCGCCATCAACGCCGACCACATCCGCCTGCTGCCCGAGGCGGAGCTGACCGAGCGGATGATCCCCTACCTCCAGGCCGCCGGCGTGCTGGGGGAGATCATCACGGCCGAGCAGCGCGCCCTGCTGGTCGCGGCAACGCCGCTGGTCCAGACCCGTATGAACCTGCTCACCGAGGCCCCCGACCTGCTGCGCTTCCTGTTCGTGGCCGACGAGGACCTCGTGATCGAGGACGACGCGCTGAAGAAGCTGGGCGAGGATCCCGTCGGCGTGCTCGAGCGGGCCATCACCGAGGTGGAGGCGGTGCCCGGGGACTCCTTCACCGCCGCGCTGCTGGAGGCAGCCCTGCGCGAGGCCATCGTCGAGGAGATGGGCATCAAGCCGCGACTGGCGTTCGGACCCCTGCGCAGCGCCCTCTCCGGCCGCCGCATCTCGCCGCCGCTGTTCGAGTCGATGGAGCTGCTCGGCAAGCCCTCGACCCTGGTCCGTCTGCGGGCGCTGCGCGATCGGCTCGCCGAGGGCCAATGAGGGCGCACGGCCGCGCCTGAGAACGCGCGCCGGGGAGCGGGTGCTCAGCCTCACAGCCTGAAGAGGCCTTCTGGCTTTGTCTTGTCCGCGCCGACCCGCTAGAGTTTTACTCCGGCACGCCACGGCGGCTCGGCCCGGAAAGCCCTCGGAATCCACCGGGGATCTTCGCCGGGAAGAGCGCAAAAACGTGTTCTCACCATGGGGTATGGTGTAATTGGCAACACAGCGGTTTCTGGTACCGTCGTTCTAGGTTCGAGTCCTGGTACCCCAGCGCTACACGGCTTCATGAAGTCGTGCAGTCCGCGCCCCGTTCGTCTAGCGGCCTAGGACGTCGCCCTCTCACGGCGGTAACACCGGTTCAAATCCGGTACGGGGTACGACGCGAGATCCACGGATCACGCGGTTCCGGGTTCCTCGGATCCCGGGCAGGCCCCGTTCGTCTAGCGGCCTAGGACGTCGCCCTCTCACGGCGGTAACACCGGTTCAAATCCGGTACGGGGTACGGACAGGAGTCGATGCCAGCAGGCATCGGCTCCTTCGTCGTTCGCGGGCCGGCCCTGCCTCGGGCCCGGCACGCCCGCTCTGGGCTTCGGCCCTCGCAGCGAGTATCGTTGTGACATGAAGCACGCCACGAAGCCACGTATCACGGTCGGGGTCTACGACGCCGACGAATCCGATCGTGCCGTTCGCTGGGCCGCGCGGCACGCCGACCATGTCGGCGGCACGCTCCACCTGCTGCACGCGTTCGTGTGGACCGAGCTGGACGTCAACACCGATCCGATCCCGGGCATGACCGGGTCCGGAATCCGCAATGCGGCCCACAGCCTGCTCAAGGACGCCGTGGCCGTCGCCCGCGAAGGGCACCCCGACCTTCCGATCACCTCCGAGATCGTGGACGGCAGCGCCGTGCCGGTCCTGGTCGAGGCGAGCGGCGAGTCCGATCTCATCGTCGTCGGCGGCCGGGGCATGGGGCGCGTGCTGACGCTGATCGTGGGATCGAAGAGCCTGGCTCTGGCCGCTCGGTCGCACTGCCCCGTGGTGGTCGTGCGGGGCCAGATCGACAGCGACGGGCCGATCGGGCTGGTCCATCACGACAGCGCGAGCGAGGCTCTCATCCGCGCCGCTGATCTGGCGATGGCCTATGGGCGGGACATCCACCTCATCGTGCGCGCCGAGACCAGTCCCGAGCAGGCGCAGGAGATCCTGGCACGCACCAGCGAGCGCATCGCCATCTCCCATCCTCACGTCTTCGTGCGCGACGTGAGCATCGCCGCCTCGGACAGCGCCAAGGAGCTGGTCCACGCCAGCGAGGGCGCGAGCATGATCGTGGTCGCGGGGGAGCGGGCCAAGGGGCCGGACAAACCCGTCTCCGCACCCCGTCAGCTGGTCACCGTGCTGCGCTTCGCCAACACCCCGGTGTGGATCGAACGAGAGTGAGCCCGCCCGGTGGGCGCCGGACGCTCGGAGTCCGGACCGGCGCGACTCCGCCCGGGTGCCCGAGCGGACCGACCGTGCTCAGGCGCCCGCGCGACGCTCAGGCGCCCGCGCGACGCAGCAGTTCGGTGAGGTGGTTCGCCGAGCTCATCACCGAGGCGGCGTGCAGCCGTCCCGGCTGGCGGGTGATCCGCTCGATCGGTCCGGAGATGCTCAGCGCCGCGACCACGCGACCGTTCGGGCCGCGGACCGGCGCGGAGACCGAGCCCACGCCCGGTTCGCGTTCCCCGATGGACTGCGCCCAGCCGCGACGACGCACGGCGGAGAGCTGGGTGGCGGTGAAGCGCGCACCGAGCAGGCCGCGGTGGAGCCGGTCGGGCTCCTCCCAGGCCAGGAGGATCTGGGCGGCGGAGCCCGCCTTCATCGTCAGCGCCGAGCCCAGCGGGACGGAGTCGCGCAGCCCGATGGGACGCTCGGCAGCGGCGACGCAGATGCGATGGTCGCCCTGGCGGCGGTAGAGCTGAGCGGACTCGCTGGTGTGGTCGCGCAGGGCGGCCAGCACCGGGCCGGCCGCCGCCAGCAGCCGGTCCTCGCCCGCGGCGGCGGCCAGCTCGCCCAGGCGCGGGCCCAGGATGAACCGGCCCTGCATGTCGCGCGTGACCAGATGGTGATACTCGAGCGCCACTGCCAGGCGGTGGGCCGTGGGCCGTGCCAGTCCGGTGGACTGGACGAGCTGAGCCAGGGTGGCCGGGCCCGCCTCGAGCGCACCCAGCACGATGGCCGCCTTGTCGAGCACGCCGACGCCGCTGCCGTTCTCCTCCGAGATCTTGTCCATGCTCCGATACTGCCGTCTTAATTTGTGAGACGCAAGTGCGTCGGATGATGGACCGGCCGACGATGGAGCAGTGCTCAACACCCCTGAGCGCGCATCGGCATGGAAGAACACGCGCCCGCATCCCGGACGCAGGGAAGGATCGACATGGCGGGGACCCTCGCGGAGAAGGTCTGGTCGGATCACGTGGTCCGGCTCGGAGAGAACGGCGAACCGGACCTGCTCTACATCGACCTCCAGCTTCTGCACGAGGTGACCAGCCCACAGGCATTCGACGGCCTGCGCCAGGAGGGCCGGACCCCGCGCCGGATCGACCAGACCCTGGCTACCGAGGACCACAACACCCCGACGATCGACATCGACAAGCCGATCGCGGACATCACCTCGCGCACGCAGATCGACACGCTGCGCCGCAACGCCGAGGAGTTCGGGATCCGCATCCACTCCCTCGGGGACGCGGACCAGGGGATCGTCCACGTCGTCGGCCCCCAGCTGGGCCTGACGATGCCGGGCATCACGGTCGTCTGCGGTGACTCCCACACCTCCACCCACGGGGCCTTCGGCGCCCTCGCCTTCGGCATCGGCACCAGCGAGGTGGAGCACGTCCTCGCCACCCAGACCCTGCCGCTGAATCCCTTCAAGACCATGGCGATCACGATCAACGGCGATCTGAAGCCCGGCGTCACCGCGAAGGACATCATCCTCGCGGTGATCGCGAAGATCGGGACCGGCGGCGGTGCCGGCTATGTGCTCGAGTACCGCGGTGAGGCCATCCGCCAGCTCTCCATGGAGGGCCGGATGACGATCTGCAACATGTCCATCGAGGCCGGTGCCCGGGCCGGCATGATCGCGCCGGACGAGACCACCTTCGAGTACGTCAAGGGCCGCCCCCACGCACCCACCGGAGCGGACTGGGACGAGGCCGTCGAGTACTGGAAGACGCTGCGCAGCCACGACGACGCCAGCTTCGACGCCGAGGTGGTCATCGAGGCCGATGAGCTCGAGCCCTTCGTCACCTGGGGAACCAACCCCGGTCAGGGCCTGCCGCTGTCGGCGTCCGTGCCTGCTCCGGATGATTTCACCGACGACACCGCCAAGGTCGCTGCCGAACGGGCGCTGGAGTACATGGACCTCGTCCCCGGCACCCCGCTGAAGGAGATCCCGGTCGACACCGTCTTCATGGGCTCGTGCACCAACGGTCGCATCGAGGACCTGCGCGCCTTCGCCGAGGTGCTGCGGGGCCGCACCAAGCATCCCGACGTGCGCGTCCTGGTGGTTCCCGGCTCGGCGCGGGTCCGGCTGCAGGCGGAGCAGGAGGGCCTGGATCAGGTCGTGCTCGACTTCGGCGCCGAGTGGCGTCAGGCCGGCTGCTCCATGTGCCTGGGCATGAACCCCGACCAGCTGCAGCCCGGGGAGCGCGCCGCCTCCACCTCGAACCGCAACTTCGAGGGCCGCCAGGGCAAGGGCGGCCGCACCCACCTGGTCTCGCCGGTCGTGGCCGCCGCCACGGCCGTGCGCGGAACCCTGTCCTCCCCGTCGGACCTCGGCGCGCCGGTGGCGCCCTCCGATCTCCAGCCCGTCGCCTGAGGAGCACTGACATGGAAGCCTTCACCACCCACACCGGCATCGGCGTGCCGCTGCGCCGCAGCAACGTCGACACCGACCAGATCATCCCCGCCGTCTACCTCAAGCGCGTCACCAAGACGGGCTTCGACGACGGGCTGTTCCACGCCTGGCGCACGAACGACCCCGATTTCGTGCTGAACCGGCCCGCGTATCAGCACGGCTCCGTCCTCGTCGCCGGACCCGACTTCGGCACCGGCTCCTCCCGCGAGCACGCCGTGTGGGCGCTGCGCGACTACGGCTTCAAGGCCGTGCTCTCGAACCGGTTCGCGGACATCTTCCGCGGCAACGCCGGCAAGCAGGGGCTGGTCGCCGGCACCCTCGCCCAGGACGACATCGAGCAGCTGTGGAAGCTTCTCGAGGAGACCCCCGGCACCGAGGTCACCATCGACCTCGAAGCCCGCCAGGTCCATGCGGCCGACGCCACCTTCCGGTTCGACGTCGACGACTACACCCGCTGGCGCCTGATGGAGGGGCTGGACGACGTGGGCCTGACGCTGCGTCACGAGGCCGAGATCACGGCCTTCGAGGCGAAGCGCCCCGCCTGGCTGCCCAAGACGCTGCCCGCGCGCACCGCCGAGAGCGCCTGAGCGGACCGGGTGGTCCGTCCCCGCCCCGGAGCGCACCCGGATCGCCTGACCAGGAGGTTCCACGGGCGCCATCCACGGGGAGCCACCGCGCACGATGGTGGTCTCGCGCGATGATAAGGACTCGTGAGCGGCTTCCGGGGTGAGACGAGCGTCGCGGCGTCGGCGCAGTGTGCTCCGGTATGGTGTGCCGGTCAGACACCGGGCGTCCCCGACGCCTGTCCCGAACAGCTAGGACGCTATGAGCTCGACATTCCACGTACGTGGAGGACGCCCCCTCGATGGTGAGATCACCGTCCGCGGAGCGAAGAACCTGGTCTCCAAGGCGATGGTGGCCGCTCTGCTGGGCAACGGACCGAGCATTCTGCGCTCGGTCCCGGACATCCGGGATGTCCAGATCGTCTCGCGACTGCTGTCGATCCACGGCGTCAAGATCGAGCGCGACATCGACTCGGGAACCATCCACCTGGACCCGTCGAACGTCGAGAAGGCGCACGTGGCCGACATCGACGCCCACGCCGGCAGCTCGCGCATCCCGATCCTGTTCTGCGGCCCGCTGCTGCACCGCCTGGGCGAGGCGATCATCCCCGACCTCGGCGGCTGCCGCATCGGGGACCGCCCCATCAACTACCACCTCGACGTGCTGCGCCAGTTCGGCGCCGTCGTGGACAAGCGCGAGTTCGGCATCTACATCACGGCGCCGAACGGGCTGCAGGGGACCAAGATCCACCTGGAGTACCCCAGCGTGGGAACCACCGAACAGGTGCTGCTGACCGCCGTGCGCGCCAAGGGCGTCACCGAGCTGACCAACGCCGCTGTCGAACCCGAGATCGAGGACCTGATCTCGGTGCTGCAGAAGATGGGCGCGATCATCTCCCTGCAGACCGACCGCACCATCACCATCGAGGGCGTCGACGAGCTGGGCGGGTACGAGCACGTCGCCCTGCCGGACCGCATCGAGGCCGCCTCGTGGGCCTGCGCCGCTCTGGTCACTAAGGGGTCCGTGTTCGTGCGCGGGGCCCAGCAGAAGCCCATGGCCACCTTCCTGAACACGTTCCGCAAGGTCGGCGGCGGCATGGACATCACCGAGGCCGGCATCCGCTTCTACCACCCCGGCACCCCGCTGCGGGCCATCGCGGTCGAGACCGACGTCCACCCCGGCCTGATGACCGACTGGCAGCAGCCTCTGGTCGTGGCGCTGACCCAGGCCGACGGGATCTCCATCGTCCACGAGACGGTGTACGAGAACCGGCTCGGATTCACGTGCGCCCTGAACGACATGGGCGCCCACATCCAGGTCTACCGCGAATGCCTGGGCGGCTCCAGCTGCCGCTTCGGCCGCAGCAACTACAACCACTCCGCGGTGATCTCCGGGCCCAAGACGCTGCAGGGCAGTGACATCACCGTCCCCGACCTGCGCGGCGGCTTCTCCTACCTGATCGCCGCTCTCGGGGCCGAGGGAGTCTCCACCATCCGCGGGATCGACCTCATCGACCGTGGCTACGAGTCCTTCCGGGAGAAGCTCACCGCGCTGGGTGCCGACTTCTGGGAGAACGGGCGCCAGGAGCACGATCTCGCCGCCCAGGGGGCCGCGGCGCGCTGACCCCGCCCGCTCGCCTCTGCATCCCGCGCCGTCCCGGCTCCGCGCACACCACCGACCACGATCCGAGGGAGCACAGCTGATGACGAGTGATGACGTCCGTGCCCACGCCGATCCCGGCGAGGGCGGTGACCCCCGCAGCGGCAGCGATCCCCGGAGCGGACACGCCATGACGGCGGGCAGCTCGCTGGCGCTGCGCGACATCCCGATCCCGGACTACTGCGATGTGGTCATCGTTCCCACCGGCGGGATCGACGAGCCCGATCCGAGGGTGTGGGCCGAGGCGATCTTCTCGCACGAGAACACCCCGCTGTCCTCACGCGGGATGCGGGCGCTGCGGGACGAGGCGATCCGGTTGCTGGACATGGTCCCGCCACCGGAGAAGGAGTTCGTGGCCGACGAGGTCGTGGGCTCGGAAGCCCTGATCAAGGACGACGACGAGAAGCTGCGGGTGCGCATCGGCGTGGCTCTGCTGCCGGGCGGCGAGCTGCTGCAGGTCACCACGGCCGTGAAGTACCGCTCCGTGCGCGGCCGGCTCGCCTTCGCCCCGCGCCGGCTGATGCACGCCGCCGCGGTCAACACGCTCGCTCGCCGGGCACCGACCACCCTGCGCCGCCGCAGCCTGTCCGGCGGCTCACGGATGCGCAGCATCACCGGGCAGGCCACGCGCAAGGCGCTGGGCCGCGCGCCTTCCTCGGGCCGTACCTCGTCCTCGGGCCGTACCTCGTCCGCGGGCCGTACCTCGTCCTCGGGCCGCGCATCCTCGTCGGGCCGCACCCCGCCCTCGACGTCCTCGCCGCGCTGATGGCTCCGGCCCCGGCTCCGGCCCGCACCCCGGCTCCGGCCTCGCGGCGCCGCGTCGCCTGGTCGCGCAGCTGGGACGTCGGGTCCGCTCGGGCTCCGTCGCGGCGGGCCGGCATCGTGATCGGCATCGCCCAGATCGCGGTGCGTCCCCTGGCGACGCTGCTGTCCAGGCCGGTCTGGATCGGAGTGGAGAACCTCCCGGCCGACGGCGCCGTGATCGCGTGCGGGAACCATCTCAGCCCCTTCGACCCGTTCGGCTACGGCCACCTGCTGCAGGCGAACGGGATCGCTCCACGGTTCATGGCCAAGGACGCGATGTTCCGAGTCCCTGTGCTCGGCGCGCTGCTGCGAGGGGCGCGGCAGATCCCCGTCAGCCGCGGCACCTCCCGCAGCAGCGATGCGCTCTCGGCCGCCCGTGAGGCGCTGGGGCGCGGGGAGCTGCTGATGGTCTTCCCCGAGGGCACCTACACCCGAGATCCGCAGCTGTGGCCGATGCGAGCCCGCCTCGGACCGGCCCGGCTCGCCCTGGAGACCGGGGCACCGTTGCTGCCGATCGCGAGCTGGGGAGCTCGTGCCCTGTGGCCCGTCGGCTCCCCGATCCCGCATCCGGGCCCGGGCCGCCGGGTCGTCATGCGCGTCGGCGAGCCGTACACGGTCTCCCGGGCCGAGGGGGAGACCACCCACGCGGCCGCGGTACGGATCACCGAGGACCTCATGGCCAGGATCACCGCACTGCTCGCCGAGATCCGGGACGAGGACCCGCCGCCCGTCGTGCACGATGGGCGTCTGGACGCCCATCGTCCCGAAGCGGGCAGGCCCCAGCGCGGCTACCGGGCCGTGAGGCAGTCATGAGGGCGATCGAGGCCGTCCGCGCCGGCGGCCAGGTCACCGTGGAGGCGGTGAGGCAGCCGTGACCCGTCTGGCAGTCCTCGGTGCCGGGAGCTGGGGCACCACATTCGCGCAGGTCCTCGCCGACGGCGGCGCCGAGGTGACGCTCTGGGCGCGCCGCGAGGAAGTCGCCCGCGAGATCCGCGAGGAGCACCGCAACAGCACCTACCTCGGTGACCGGGAGCTCCCGCAGGCCCTCTCCGCCACCTCATCCGTCACCGCCGCGCTCGAGGGCGCCGACGGGATCGTGGTGGCTGTGCCCGCACAGTCGATGCGGGCGACGCTCGCGGGGTGGCGCGAGGAGGCCGGGCTGTCCGCCGGCCTGCCTCCCGTGCCGGTTCTGTCCCTGACCAAGGGCATCGAGCGCGGGACCGACGCCCGCATCAGCGAGATCCTCGTCGGCGCCGGAGGTGTCGACCCGGAGCGGGTCGGCGTGCTGTCGGGCCCGAACCTGTCGGGGGAGATCGCCGAGCGCCGTCCCTGCGCGAGCGTCGTGGCCGCCCCGTCCGAGGAGCTCGCGGGGGTTCTGGCGGGCTGGTGCGAGGCGCCCTACCTGCGCGCCTATACCTCGACCGACGTGACCGGGGTGGAGATCGCGGGCGCCGTCAAGAACGTGGTGGCGATCGCGGTCGGGGCCGCGGCGGGACTGGGGCACGGGCACAACACGACCGCGAGCCTGATCACCCGCGGGCTCGCGGAGATCACCCGCCTCGGCGTGGCGCTCGGCGGGCGCCGGGAGACCTTCGCGGGACTGGCCGGGATGGGAGACCTCGTGGCCACCTGCTCCTCGCCGCTCAGCCGCAATCATCGCCTCGGACTGGCTCTCGGTCGCGGACTCGACGTGCACGCGGCCGTCGCCGAGGTGGGTCAGACCGCCGAGGGCGTCGCCACCGCCCGCGCTGTGGCGGACCTCGCGACGCGCCTGGACGTGGATATGCCGATCGCTGCGGCGGTCGTGGATGTCGTCGATCACGGAGCCCGGATAGACCAGGTCACCACGGCCCTGCTGTCGCGATCCGTCCGGCCGGAATGACTACCCTGCGCATATGAGAACCACCGTCGCCCTCCTGTTCGGCGGCCGCAGCGGCGAGCACGGCATCTCGTGCGTCACCGCGGGCGGCATCATGTCCGCGATCGATCGCGATCGCTACGACGTGGTGGCCGTCGGCATCACCCGTGAGGGTCACTGGGTGCGCGCCTCCGACGACCCTGCCCACTGGACCATGGTCGACGGGCGTGCGCCCGAGGTCGACCCCGACGGGCCGCAGGTACTGCTTCCCGCCGCACGGCACCGCCCGGGCGAGCGCAGCCTGCTGCGGCAGGTCGACGGCGACGTGGTGACGCCGCTGGCGGAGATCGACGTGGTCCTGCCGCTGCTGCACGGGCTGTACGGGGAGGACGGGACGGTCCAGGGCATGCTCGAGCTGCTGGACATCCCCTACGTGGGAAGCGGCGTGCTCGCCTCGGCCACGTGCATGGACAAGGCCGCCACCAAGACCGTGCTGCGTTCGGCGGGCATCGCCTGCGCCCCGGGGCTCGTCCTCCACGAGGACCGCTGGGCGGCGGACCCGGACGGCGTGCTCGCCCAGCTGCAGCGCGAGCACCCGCTGCCGTGGTTCGTGAAGCCCTCCCGCGCCGGCTCCAGCCTCGGGGTGACGCGCGTCGGAGAGGTCGCCGAACTGGAGGTGGCGCTGAAGACGGCGTTCGCCGAGGACCCCAAGGTGCTCATCGAGGAGACCCTCGTCGGCCGGGAGGTCGAGTGCGGCGTGCTGCAGGCGGCCGACGGTCGCCGGCCGCGCACCACCGTGCCCGGCGAGGTGCGGATCGGCGAGGATCTGGAGTTCTACGACTACGAGTCGAAGTACTTCGGCAAGGGCACGGTGGACATCGATGTGCCCGCCGCGCTGCCGGAGAGGACGCTCGAGGAGGTCCGCGACGTCGCGGCACGGGCATTCACCGTGCTGGGGCTGGAGGGTCTCGCCCGGGTCGACGTGTTCGTCACCGAGGAGGGTGGCGTGATCGTCAATGAGGTCAACACGATGCCCGGCTTCACGCCGTACTCGATGTTCCCTGTGCTGTGGGAGAACATGGGGCTCAGCTACACGGATCTGATCGCGGACCTCATCGAGCAGGCGCGCACCCGGCGGCTGGGACCGCGCTGACGCGACCGGGACTGCGCTGACGCGACCCGGACTGCGCTGACGCGACCCGGTCAGCGCTGCTCGCTCACGCCTCCTCGCCGGGGCCGACGCAGTAGTCGGTGGCTTCGATGTTGCGGCTGATGACCTGTGCCAGGTCAAGCGCCGCGGCAGAGGGCTGGTCCCCGGCCGCCGAGCGCGGCACCGAGATGTCGATCGCGGGTTCGCGCCCGTAGGTCGTGTACAGGAACATGTCGCCCTCGAGTTCGCGGACGATCCAGTCGATCTGCACGCCGGATCCGTCCTCGAGGGTGGTGCAGATATCGGTGGTGGGGCCGGGCGGGGTGACGCCGCAGCGCATCACCACGGTGTCCTCGCCGCTGCCCCAGGCCGCGGTGCCCTGACTCGAGGTCTCGGTGCGGTCCATGCCCAGAACCTGCGGGGGTGCGCCGACGATGATGTCTGCGCAGACCGGGTCCGTGGCGGCAGGCCCCGGGGGTACCTGCACGGTGCCGCAGGACGCGGCGCCCAGCGTCAGCAGACCCGCAGCGGCAAGGGCGGGCAGTCGGGTTCGAAGCACCCCACGAGGGTACCTTCGTCGTCTGCGGACGAGTCGTGCGGGGCCCGTCGGCAGCAGGGTCACTCCCGGTTCTCGGGCAGACTGGGCACATGAGCGGCGACAACGGCGATGACACCACCCTGGGCGAGGCCGGGCTGCTGGCGCGGATGCTTCCGCATCTCTCCGCCGACCCCCGCGCCGAGGTGGGCCCGGGCGACGATGCCGCCGTGGTGCGCCTGCCATCGCCACGCCTGGTCGTGACCACCGACACCCTGGTGGAGGGTCATGACTTCCTCTCGAGGACGACCACGCCGCGCTGGATCGGCCACAAGGCCGCTGTCCAGAACCTCGCCGACATCGCCGCCATGGGCGCCCAGCCCGTCTCGGTCGTGGTCGCGATCTCCGCTCCCGGTGATACGCCCGCCCGCGTCTTCGAGCAGATCACCATGGGTCTCGCCCAGCGGGCCGAGGCAGATGGCGTCTCCGTCGTCGGCGGAGACCTCGGGCGCGCGGACCGGTTGACCGTGACCGTGACCGCCCTCGGCGCGCTCGAGGAGAACGAGCCTCCGGTGCTGCGCTCCGGCGCGCGACCCGGCGACGAGATCGCCGTGGGCTCCCCGCGCCTGGGACGCTCCGCTGCCGGTCTGGCCCTGGTTCTCTCCGGACGCATCCGGGTCGAGGACGAGGACGAGGACGAGGGCGAGGAGGGAGACGGGAGGGCGAAGGCGACGATCCACGGCGGCGGCGAGGACGCGGGGGAGACGCCCGGAGGTTCTGCCACCGACCGGCCGACGGCCGGGTGGCGCCTCGACGATGCCTCCCGTGACCTGGTCAGGTGGCACGACGCACCTGACCCCGATCTGTCCCTGGGGTGGACCGTCGGGCGCAGGGCGAGCGCGATGATGGACCTCTCCGACGGACTGGTCCAGGACGGTACCCGGATCGCGCTCGCCTCGGGCGTGGTGCTCGACCTGGACCCCGAGGCCCTCGCCCCCGATGTGGCCCTGCTCGAGGACCTGGCGCGCGATCTGGACACCGATCCCTGGCAGTGGGTGCTGCACGGGGGAGAGGAGCATGCCATGCTCGCGACCTTCCCGGCCGGATCGGTCCCGGACGGCTTCCGTCCCATCGGGACGGTCCGCGCCGCGGAGGGCGATGTGTCCGCGCAGGCGGGCAGTGCCGGCGGCGGCGCGGGCGCCGGCGGCGCGGATCGTGTGCTGCTGGCCGGGGCCGCGATCACCGGGACCGGCTTCGACCACTTCGACGGTCACACCTGAGGGAGACTCGCCATAAGCAGCGGTTCGGTCGGTCCTTCGATTCGGCATAGGCTGGAGGGCGCCCTTACCAACGGGCGACCCCCAGCATCGAAGGAGACCCCATGTCGATCACGGTCAAGGCTCTGCAGAAGACCGGCCCCGACCAGCCGTTCCGCGTCGCCACCATCGAACGTCGCAACCCGCGACCGGACGACGTGGTCATCGACATCAAGTCCGCCGGGATCTGCCACTCCGACATCCACACGATCCGCAACGAGTGGGGCGAGGCACACTTCCCGCTCACCGTCGGCCACGAGATCGCAGGCGTCGTCGAATCGGTCGGCGAGAACGTGACGGACTGGACGGTCGGCGACCGCGTGGGCGTGGGATGCATGGTCGATTCCTGTGGCCAGTGCGAGGAGTGCCGGGCCGGCGAGGAGCAGAACTGCCTGCAGGGCGCGGTCGGCACCTACAACGCGACCGACGTCGACGGGACCGTCACCCAGGGCGGCTACTCGGAGAAGGTCGTGGTCGACCAGCGATTCGTATGCCGCATCCCCGACGGACTCGAGTTCGACGTCGCGGCGCCGCTGCTGTGCGCCGGCATCACCTCGTACTCGCCGCTGGCCCGCTGGGGCGCGGCCGAGACGAAGGACGGAGCTGCCAAGAAGGTCGCCGTGCTGGGTCTCGGTGGACTGGGGCACATGGGCGTCCAGATTGCTGCGGCCATGGGCGCCGACGTCACCGTGCTGTCGCGTTCGCGCAAGAAGGAGCAGCTGGCGATCGATCTCGGGGCGAGCCAGATGCTGGCCACCTCCGAGGACGGCTTCTTCGAGGATCACCGCGGCGAGTTCGACCTCATCCTGAATACGATCAGTGCGGACATTCCGGTCGATGCGTACCTCGGCCTGCTGAAGCCGCGCGGTGTGATGGCTGTGGTCGGACTTCCCCCGAATCGCCAGTCGCTGAGCTTCGGCTCGGTGATCGGTGGCCGGAAGACCCTGGCCGGTTCCAATATCGGTGGCATCGCCGAGACCCAGGAGATGCTCGACTTCTGCGCCGAGCACGGCATTGCCGCGCAGATCGAGACCGTCGGCGTCGAGGAGGTCGATGCGACCTACGAGCGCGTCGTCGCCGGTGAGGTGTACTTCCGGGCGGTCATCGATACCGCGACCTTCGCGGACGTCGAGCCCGCCGCGGTCTGAGCACTGTCTGAGTCGCGCGGGGCCCGGAGCCCGGGCCCCGCGCTGTCGGCGGTGACACGAGCAGGCTCTCGCTGGCGCTGGCAGTTGCTCTCGCTGGCTGCTGCTCTCGCTGGCTCTGGCTGCGCCGCCTCTCGCTGGCACCGGGACCTGCTCGAGTTGGCCCCTTGCTGACCGGTTTCCGCTAGTCGACCGCTTCAGGCTCATCGCCCGGTTTCCGCACGTCGGCCGATTGCGCCGTGTCGGCCGGCCCGGGTGCGCCTCGAGACTCCAAGAGATCGGCAAGTGCTTCCGAGCTCACGGTGGCCGCGGGGTCGAGAATGTAGTTCGTGTGGGCACGGAAATGCCAGTGTCGGCAGTGCGGCTGCGTGAAGAATTGCGAGCGGGGGTTCCTGGTCGACAGAGCGTGTCTCGCGGCACGGTCGAGGCTGCGGTGGAAGATCCCGTGCAGTTCCGGCTCCTCGTCCTCGCCGGTCTGGTCGGCCGGCAGGGGAGACCGTCGCCGTCGGTGAGCAGCGGTGCCCACCGGGTCGAGATTCGTCGCACCGCGACGCGCCTTCTGGCCGTAGCGAGTCGTCCATTCGACCGTTCTCCGGCTGCCGTCGGAGTCGGTGATCACGCGGACGGTCTCCCCGGCCTTCTCCTTCTGGTTGTCCCCGGCGCAGAGCCCGTTGGCGTTCGCCAGTGACGTCGGCCCACCCTCCGCGTGCGGAATGATGTGGTCGTTCTGACGGATATCGGCATTGCAGTGCGGAGCACGGCACGTCTGGTGGCTCCACCTGATGAAGCGCGAGAGCGCCGGTGGGAAGGCCCGGGACCGGGACTCGACGGCGACGAGCTCACCGGAGTCGGGATCGGTATAGAGCCGGCGCAGCGTCAGTGCGAGCTCGGCGTCGTCCTCGCCGGTCATGGCATTTCGCATCTCGTCCCGGATGTGCTCGAACGGCACGGGCCCATAGCCCTCGATGGTGGCGGCATCGGCGTGTCCGGGTGCGAAGAGCGAGCGGTCGGTGATGATGACGCCGATATCGAGCGTGGTGGGATCGACGCCGTCGCCCCGCCCCAGGAGCGTATCGGCCATCAGATCGGCCATGATCTGCTGGTGTCCGCGCCGGTCACCCTCGGCCCGGGCCTTCTCCGCGGCGAGGGAGAGGCCCTTGCGTATGCGGGCGCCCTCGAGCGCGGGCAGCTTGGCGCTCAGGCGGCACATCCCGTCATCGTCATTGCGCACGGTGAGGCTGCGATTCTTCGATGCGCGGATGTGGCGCTTCTCGGCGCCGTCCGGGTCGAGCGTATGCATCACGCGCTGGGTCTCCTCGGCCCATTCCCGCTGCCCACAATCCTCGAGGTTGCCCACGTGCTCGGTCAGGACGGCGTCCACCTGGGTGCGCAGCTCCGGTTCCGCCGTGGCGGTGGCCTTGCTGACCCGGTGTGCGACCTCCGCATTGACCCTGCCCTGTGAGAGCGACGTGAGGATGCCCGGCATGGATCTGACCAGCCGGCGGCATGTCGCCATCGTCTGGCCTGCCGTCGAGGGCGCTCTCCTCAGGGCGCGGGATGCCTCGCTGCGAGCGATGCGCGCCGCCTTCGCCGGTGATTCCTCGCGGGCTGTGCAGTCGTCCTTGATGGCTGATTCCAGGTGCACCACGGTGCGGGCCTGGACTGCGGCCAGTGCACTCGAGAGGTTCTGGATTCCGAGCAGCAGGCTGATCGTGTCCGGAGCGGACAGAGCATCGAGAGCGACCGAACCGTGGGTACCGATCTCGGTGAGCGCGCGGTTCACGGAGAGCAGGTCGATGTCACCGATCTGGAGCTGCTCCTCGCCGGCCGTGAGGGGAAGAGAGCTGCGTGCGTCCGGAGCGGGCTGCGCCGGCGAGTCGGCACTGGGCGCACTGGAGCAGTCGTCCTGACCTCCAGGACCTGCACCTCCAGGACCTGCGGCCACGCCATCTCGCTCGTCTGTCATGGTCCAAGTATCGCAGGCTTGTGCGGTAAAAGACAGGTCATTTCCAAAATTACCGCAAGGTAGCGAGGTAATGTGGACGAATGGCTCCTGTGGAGGAATGGTCGATATCTCACTGCTCAACTGCTCGTGCTGGTCAGGCAGTGTTGGAGCAGGCGTTCGGGTGGGATGTGAACGGCGGCAGCTGGAAATGTGTGGAGTACTGGCGGGAAGCGCAATAATCCGCTAGGTTGCCCGGCCGCTGAGGTGCGTCTCATGGATGGGGGGGCATTTCAAGTGCGGTGCGAAATTGTGGACGAGCGGCCGTTGTGGAGGAATAGAGCTCGTCGCGAAGGCGCCAGCCAGTGGGCACTCCTGCTGCGGTGGGAGGTCGTGAGAAAGCGTGCTGGCGTCACAAGGGCCGGGGCCGGCACCGCCGCAGGTGGGCGCTGCCCCACAGGAGTGCCGCCCCCAGACGCACGTGAGCCCCTCCCCGAATCGGGGAAGGGCTCACGGGTGAGTCCGAGTCGGTCTCGCTCAGGCGCCGAGCGTGCTGACCTTGCCTGCCTTGAGGCAGGAGGTGCACACGTTCACGCGCTTGCTGGTGCCGTTGATCACAGTGCGCACGGACTGGATGTTCGGGTTCCAGCGACGCGAGGTGCGGCGATGCGAGTGAGACACGTTCTTGCCGAAGCTCGGGCCCTTGGCGCAGATGTCACACGTGGAAGCCACTGTCGTCTCCTGAAAAGTCGAATTCTGATCGGGTGCCCGCCCATCCCTGCGACTGCTCACCGGCCACGAGGGCGGGAACCTTCTCAGGAGTTGGTGACCAGGGATCGCGCAGGGGCGCTGGCCCCCGGAGGTCAGGGCAACCACGGAAGCATACCCCAGGCGGCGCCTTCTCCAGAAGGGTGCGGGCGAGTCGACCCGCTGTGGATTCCGACACAGCGTCGTACCGCAGTGGCACGATGGTCCCCGCGTGCGCACGATTATCGTCGCACGTCGCAGAGCCGGACTACTGCGCCCACCGGACGCTGACCCGTACCGGTGAGCGCGCACGAGGACCATCACGAGGAGGCACCGCATGGCGAGGAGACGGGAGTCCGCTCGCGGGTCCATGCCGCTGTCCGAGCTGCTCGAGAGCAAGGAGTCCCGCGCCATGGCCTCCTTCGGTGTCAGAGACCTCGACACGATGATGCGGTTCGCTCCCCGCCGCTACACGACCCCGGCCCCGCTGCGCTCCCTCCACGAGGTCCAGGAGGGGGAGGAGGTCAGCGCGATCGTCTCGGTCGTCGACGTCAAGGAGCGGCGCATGCGCAGCCGGCAGGGTTCGATTCTCGAGGTGGTCGTCTCCGACGGCATCGAGAGTCTCACCCTCACGTTCTTCCTCGCCAAGCAGCATCTCGTCCAGTGGCACCGCAATCAGCTGCCGGTCGGCAAGCACATCGTGGTGCGGGGGACCGTCGGCCTCAACAAGCAGACGCACGAACCCCAGATCACCCATCCGCTGTACGAGGACTACGAGGACACGCCGGAGGGGCGCATGCGGGCGCAGCGGCCCCTTCCGGTCTATCCGCTGAAGAAGACCATCGCCCAGCGCACCATGCGCTCGGCCACGGAGAAGGGCGTCGAATTCGGGGACCGGCTCAGTCGGCCGGTCCCGGCGGAGGTGGTCGCCCGGCGCGGACTGCTGCCGCTGGCCGAGGCGGTCCGCAAGGTGCATGTCCCGTGGACCCTGGCGGAAACCCGCGCGGGCCTCGCCCACCTGGTGTTCGAAGAGGCGTTCGTGCTGCAGGCGATCTTCGCCCAGCGCCGCGCCCAGGATGCGCGGACCCCAGCCCCGGCGCTGCGGGCCGATGGGCCGCTCCAGCCGGCCTTCGATGAGCGCCTCCCCTTCGAGCTGACAGCCGGGCAGCGGGAGGTCGGCGGGCAGATCATCGACCGCATCCGCCAGGACCATCCCACCAGTGTGCTGCTGCAGGGCGACGTCGGCTCCGGCAAGACCGTCATCGCACTGCGTGCCATGCTCCGGGCCGTCGACTCGGGCCACCAGGCGGCGCTGCTGGCCCCCACCGAGGTGCTGGCCGAGCAGCACTACCGGACGCTGACGGCCCTGCTCGGCGATCTGGCGCGGGCCGGGCAGCTGGACGGCCACCCCGATGCCACCCGGGTGCGGCTGCTGACCGGGTCGCAGCGGACCGCGGCCCGCCGCGAGACGCTGCTGGATGTCACGTCCGGGCAGGCCGGGATCGTGGTCGGAACCCACGCCCTGCTCACCGAGAGCGTCGAGTTCGCTTCGCTCGCGCTCGTGGTCATCGACGAGCAGCACCGCTTCGGCGTGGACCACCGGCGCCGGCTGCGCACCAAGGGCCCGGCGGGGACGAGCCCCCACGTGGTGGTGATGACCGCGACCCCGATCCCGCGCACCGCGGCCCTCGCCACCGTGGGCGACCTCGACGTGCTCACCCTGCACGAGAGCCCGGGGATGCGCGCGGGCGTCGAGGCGTTCGTGGTCCACGAGTCCAACCCGAAGTGGGAACAGCGGATGTGGCAGCGCGCCGGTGAGGAGATCGCCGCCGGACGCCAGGTCTTCGTCGTCTGCGCGCGGATCGACGAGGCGGGCGACGACGCTCCGGCGCCGCCCCCGATGGACCCCGAGAGCGGTGCCACGCCCCTGCCCGTCGCCCGCGGCGTCACCGAGACCGCCGAACTCCTCGCGAGTCGTCGCGAACTGGCCGGGGCTCGCATCGGGATACTGCACGGGCGGCTGAGCACCGAGGAGAAGCAGCATGTCATGGACCGCGTCGTGGACGGCGAGATCGACGTGCTGGTCGCGACCACGGTCATCGAGGTCGGCGTCGACGTTCCCAACGCCTCGGTGATGATCGTGCTGGATGCGGAGCGTTTCGGCGTCTCCCAGCTGCACCAGCTGCGAGGCCGGGTGGGCCGTGGCCGGCACGCCGGCATCGCCTTCCTCGACACCCGGGCCGTCGAGGGCTCCGAGACCTCCCAGCATCTGCAGCGGGTCGCTTCCGCGGCCGACGGATTCGCGCTGGCCGAGCTCGACCTGCGGCGACGCGGCGCTGGAGATCTGGTGGGGGAGGAGCAGTCAGGCCTGCAGCGCACCCTGAAGCATCTCGACGTCATCCGTGATGCCGAGGTCATCGAACAGGCACGCGAGGACGCCTTCGCCGTCGTCGAGGCCGACCCGGCCCTGAGCTCGCATCCTGACCTCGCCGGGTCGATCGAGGACCGCCTGCGCGACGCCGACCCCGACGTGGAGAGGAGCTGACGTGCCGCGGATCATCGCCGGCAGTCTCGGAGGCCGCACGATCCCCGGGCCGCCCGGGAAGGGCACCCGGCCGACGTCCGACCGCGTGCGCGAGGCGCTGTTCTCGCGTCTGGACGGGTGGGACGCGATCGAGGGAGCCCGCGTACTGGATCTGTACGCCGGCACCGGTGCTCTGGCGTTCGAGGCCCTCTCCCGCGGCGCCCGGGCCGCCCTGCTGGTCGAATCCCACGCCCCGACCGCCCGGCAGCTGCGCCGCACCGCCGCCGAGCTGGGCCTCGAGGGCCGTTGCGAGGTGCGACCCGGGAAGGCGGAGAGCATCGCCGCCCACCTGGAACCGTCCGGTGCCGGGTACTCGCTGATCTTCCTCGACCCGCCCTACGCAGTCACCACCGAGACCCTCGAGGCGCTGCTGGTCACGCTGCGTCCCGCGCTCAGCGACGACGCGCTCGTGGTCGTCGAACGCTCCCGCCGCTCACGAGAGCTGGCCTGGCCGGACGGCTGGGCGGACGACGGCACCAAGGCCTACGGCGAGACCGTGCTCCAGTTCGGCGGGCCGTCGTCGGAGCCGGGCGAGACCTCCTGAGTGCCGAGCACAGCGAGCAGGTCGAGCTTGCCCGCGGCCTCGCTGTGCGGGGGAGCGGTCAGCACCAGCAGCACCTGTGAACGGTCCTCCGTGAACAGGGCCTGGCAGTCCACTTCGATCTCGCCGAGCTGCGGGTGCAGCAGCACCTTGTGGTCCGCGAAACGCTGCGCCACGATGTGTTCCTCCCACAACCGGGCGAACTCATCGCTGCGCTCGCGCAGCAGCGCGGCCAGCTCGGCGGCCCGGGACCGTGGACCCCATGCCCCGTAGGCGGCACGGAGCGAGGCGACCTGCGCCCGGCTCTGACGCTCGTGATTGGACGCCGGGTACATCGCCCGCCCGTGCGAGGGGTCGGCGAACCACCGGTAGATCGCGCTGCGCTCCCAGCCCGTGAGGTGACCGGTGCTGCCGAACAGGGCGGTGGCCGGGCCGTTCTGGACCAGTGCCTCCTCGAGTGCGGACAGGATCAGCGCCGGCGTGTCCTGCAGACGGTCCAGAACCCGCATCAGCTGCGGGGCGACGTAGTCCTCCTGCGGCATCCGCTCCGGGGCGGGGTGCCCGGCCACCCGGTAAAGATAGTCCCGCTCATCGGCGCTGAGCCGCAGCGCCCTGGCGAGGGAGGAGAGCATCTGGGTGCTCGGCTGCGGACCGCGACGCTGCTCGAGGCGCGTGTAGTAGTCGGTGGACATCATCGCCAGCTGCGCGACCTCCTCGCGGCGCAGACCGGGGATCCGACGCCGCGCGCCCGGGCCGAGCCCGACATCCGCGGGGAGCAGGGAGGCGCGTCGGCGCGAGAGGAACTCGGCGAGGGCGGCTCGGTCCACACCAGCCCTGTCCATCGCAGTTTCCTCCATCGCAGCCTCTTCCGTCGGCGTCCTGCCTGTCTCCGCAGTATCGCCCCCTCGAGCCCGCCGCAACCAGGGATCGCTGATCCCCCGATGAGCGCGGCCTGGTGCGGGCCGGCACGACCGCACAGACTCGAGACCATGAACATCACCGGGGCACACAGGCGTTAGGGGTACTATGCCTGCATGGAGAGTAACCCCAGGTCAGCGGCCATCTACGTGCGCATCTCGCGCGATGACACCAAGGACGCAGCAGGCGTGCGCAGGCAGGAGGAGGACTGCCGTGCGCTGGCCGCCCGCCTGGGGTACAGCGTGGCGCAGGTGTTCTCCGACAATGACCGGGGCGCCAGCACCCGCAGCCGCAAGCCCCGCCCCGCCTACGCCGACATGCTGCGCCGCGCCAAGGCTGGGGAGTTCGCCGCGCTGCTGGCGTACAGCACCAGCCGCCTGACGCGCCGCCCGCTTGAGAACGAGGACCTGATCGCCCTGGTGGAGCAGCACGGGGTGCAGATCAAGACGGTGGTGTCGGGTGACTACCGGCTGGACACCGCCGATGGCCGTGCGGTGGCCCGCACCCTGGCCGCGTGGGATGCTGCCGAGGCCGAGCGCACCGCCGAGCGCGTGCAGCGCGCTGTGCTGCAGCGGGCGCAGGAGGGCAAGCGGCACGGGCGCAGCGCCTGGGGCTGGAAGGTGGTGGACGGCGCCGAGCAGCTGGACCCCGACACCGCCCCCGTGCTGCAGGAGCTGGCCCGCCGCACCCTCGCAGGCGAGACGCTACGGAGCCTTGCCGCCGACTTGAACAACCGCGGCGTGCCCACGCCCAACGGCACCCGTTGGAACGGCACAGTGCTGCGCCAGGTCTTGCTGCGCGAGCGCAACGCGGGGCGGCGCACCTACCGCGGCACGGTGGTGGCGCAGGGGCAATGGCCGCCGATCCTGAGCGAGTCGGAGCAGGACCAGCTGACGGCGCTGCTGCGCGACCCCAGCCGACGCACCGCCCGCGGCACCGAGGTGCGCTACCTGATGTCGGGGTTGCTGCTGTGCGGCAAGTGCGGGGCGCGTATGCGGTCGCAGGTCGGACCTAAGTTCACCCGCAAGGACGGCACCGGGGGCCGCCGCCCGTGGACCTACGCCTGCGCACAGTGCTTCGGTACGCGGGCCAAGGCCGCCGACGTTGACGAGGCCGTTACCGCCCTGGTGGTGCGACGGCTGAGCCAGGCCGATGGGCCGGTGCTGCTGTCGCAGGACCAGGATGCTGCGCAGGCTGCGGCGGACGAGCTGGCCGGGCTGCGTGCCCGCCTGGACCGCGCCGCCGACGACTACGCGGACGGCGTGATTGAGGCCGACCAGCTGGCGCGCATCACGGCGCGGCTGCGCCCGCAGATCGCGGAGGCGGAGCAGGCCATCCAGCGGACCATGCCCTCGCCTGCGCTGGCCGCCTTCGCGCAGGACGCCGCCCGCGTGCCCGTGGCCGACGCATGGGCCGACCAGCCTCTGGACGTGCAGCGCGCCGTGCTGCAGCAGCTGGTGACGTTCACGCTGCTGCCCAGGGGTAGCGGCAACGGCTGGGACCCGGCTCGCCTGCGCCCGGACTGGCACCGCCCGCAGTAGTGCACACGAACATTTTAAAGTGCAACCGGAATCCCCGCCTGTCAGCAGGTGGGGATTCTGCATCTGACCTGGGACAACGCCGTCGCAGGGGCTGCTGTGTAACGTCATTTAACTTTGAGCGGATTGCCACCCCGATACGGAGACGTACAGTTTCAGTGTCACCAAGCACGCCAAAGGTTTAAAACGACAAGGGCAATCCAGAGTATTGCCCACGCGGGAAAGCTCCAAGTCCCCGCCCGGCCCCGCCGGAAACCACGAGTACCTGGCGAAAGGAGTTCACGAAGGAAGTACCGCTGTGGCGAAGACCCGCAGGCAGAACGTTGACCCCGTGCGCGGGGCTGTGGCCGCTCTCGGCGTGGCGGCCCGGACCGGCGGCAACGTCGAGGAAGCCCGCCGCACCCTGAAGGAAGCCAAGCTGGAGCGCTGGATTCAGGAAGCGCTGGAGACCGCTCCCCCGCTGACCGACCAGCAGCGCAGCCGCCTGGCCACCATGCTGGCGCCCCGGAGTGCCAAGTGACGCCGCCACATGGGAACGCCCCCGCCGGGAATGAGACCAGCAGGGGCGCAGAGGTAATGCCCATGAATGGCCTTCAGCATACCGCGGAGGTAGGGGATTCCGATACTCCGCTTACAGGTGCGCTGGCCGCAACAGCTCGCAGCTGGAAGCTGCTCCCCGTGGAGCCACCCGTAAAGGGTGACGATAAATCCGGGAAGAACCCCCGCGAAGGATTCCACTGGCTCACGCAGGCCACCAGCGCGCCCCGCAGCGTGCGCGGGTGGTTCGGGCCGGACGGCTACGGGGCCAACTACGGAATCCTCGCCGCGGCCAACGGCCTGGTGATCCTGGACGGCGACGCGCCCGGCGCGCTGGACGCCTGGGCCGCCGACTACGCCGTGCAGCTGCCGCCCACCTACACCGTGGCCACCGCACAGGGCGAGCACCGCTACTACCTGGCCGGGACGCACGAGTTCACGCAGGGCAAGCCCACGCCCACGGTGGACGTGCGCTTCCGCGGGTACGTGGTGGGGCCGGGGTCGGTGCACTGGTCGGGGGCTGTGTACACCGTGACCGACGACCGCGCCCCGGTGCCCCTGCCCACCCCCGTAGCCAATGCGCTGCACGCTGCGCAGCACGCCGCCGAGGCCGGTGCACGGGACGGCTACGAAGTCCCCCGCGACACCTACACCCCCACCGAGACCGCGTGGCTGCGGGCTGCCTACCGCGGTGCGCTGGCCGACCTGGCCGCCGCCGCCGACATGCCCATCGGTGCCACCGATCAGTTCGGTAAAGGCTGGGAGGGGCTGGTGCTGCGGGCGTTCAACCGCGGGGTGGGCGTGTGCAACGCACTGCCGGACGAGTTCCCGTTGGAGCGCGCCGGTGCTGAGATGCAGCGCGCCGCACCGCGGGACAGCGGCTTTCCCGACTCCCACGTGCGCCGCAAGTGGAACAGCGCAGTGTCGTGGGTCGGGGATCGTGCCCTGACGCCGAAGGTTCGGGACCAGGGCGACTCGCTGGATGGCTTCTCAGACCTGGGTCCGGCCGAGAGCGCCGGGGCCGCCAGTCCCGACCAGGGTCTGTCTGGCGACCAGCTGGCCGCGGTGCGGGCGCGGTACCCGCTGAAGGACCTACGCGCCCTGCTGCATCCCGACCGCCCGCCACGGCCCTGGGTCGTGCAGGACCTGCTGCCCGCCGAGGCATCGGCCTCGCTGATCGCCCCGGCGGGGCTGGGCAAGTCGCTGTTCGCGCTGTCGTTGTCCGTGGCGGTGGCGCGGGGTGACGCCTACTTTGCGGGGCTGCAGGTGCCCCAGCGGCGCCGCGTGCTGTACGTGGATTGGGAGAACGGCGAATACGACTACATCGAGCGCCTGGCATCTCTGGGATTCACGCACGAGAACGTGGGCGTGCTGGATGGATGGTTCTTCCCGCTGGAACTGCCCGACGCCCTGCCCAGCCTGGACACCCCCGAAGGCCGCCGGGAGCTGGGCGCGATCATCGACGCCTACGAGCTGCACCGGCAAGACCTTGTCGTTCTGGATAGCGCACAGCGCATGGTGGGCGGCCCCGAGAACGACAGCGACACCTGGCGCGCCTACTACGAGCACACCGCCCTGATGCTGAAGGCGCGGGGACTCACCGTGCTGCGGATGGACAACATCGGCCACCAGGACAAATCCCGTTCGCGTGGCTCCTCTTCCAAGATTGACGACGTTGACGCGCAGTGGGTGATCGCCCCCACCAAGAACGCCGGGCCGGGCACGTTCGACTTCACCCCGACGAAGGGGCGAATGCGCGGCGACCTGGAAATCCTCACCTTTGAGCGCCGGGAAGTGGATGGCGTGCTGACGTGGTCCACCGGGCGCAACCCGCAGCAGGACCAGACAGCCGCCGCACGCCGTTGGCTGGACGCGCAGCAGGTACCGCCGACGCACGGCGGGGACCGCGCCTGGGAGCACGCCAAGGCCAACGGCTGCCCGTACCCGCGGGGCGCAGTACGTGCCGCGCAGGCGCAGCGAAAGGCCGCCGTGGACTCCTTTGGGGAGGTGCCCGGTGAGTAATGCCCACCTGGGGAAACGGCACGCCGTCACCCCGCGGCGTACCCGCGGCGCGCTGCTACGCCGTCGCGTGGCGGCGTGGCACGGCGTGGCGCAGCAGAACCCGACCACCACCAGCGCACACAGCACGCCGCGGCCCGTTCGCGCGGTACGGCGTACCGGGCCGCCGTGCCACGCCGCCGCGCCGCCCCCCTATAGGGGCGGCGTGGCTGGGCGGGGCCACCCCCGACCGCCCCCGGCGTGCGTCGGCCAAGAACAAATCCAACCCCGAGAGGACACCAAGATGAATGAGGAATCAGACCCCGGGCCGTTCACCCGCGTGATTATCCAGCGCAACGTGCAGGTCCGCGGCGGGGCCACCTACGGGGTGGAGGCCGCCTTCACGCTGCCGGGCACCCCCTACGGCCCCGACCTGCTGCAGGCGCTGGACCCCGCCGTGCGCCGCCTGGACCAGGCCACCGTTGACGGCCTGGCCGACCACGTCGGCACCGACGAGGCCTTCCGCGTGGCCGACCTGGTGGCCGATGCCGAAGCCCGGTGGCGCCCATGAGCCGCAAGGCCCACCGCGAGGTCGCTGCGTCGGCCCTGGTGCCCGAGGCCGCCCTGCCCGCGTGGCAGGGGCTGCTGTGGAGCTTCGAGCAGCTGCACCACGAGCGCATCCCGTGCCAGGCGTATCCGCCCGAGGACTGGTTCGACAAGCGCTCCCACCCGCAGCGGCGTGCGGTGGCGCGGTGCGGGCACTGCCCGTTGCAGGCCGCGTGCCGCGACTACGCCCGCGCCGCTGCTGAACCCGAAGGCGTGTGGGGCGGGGAGACCGCCGCGCAGCGCCATGCATATCTCATCCGCAACAGAAAGAAGAAGAAGTGAACACCAACGACCACCCTGTGATCATTCCGCTCGTCAAGCGTCTGGACGAAGTGGAGAACCGCCTGGCACAGAATGAGGAGGCGTTCGCGGCCCTGATTCAGCGGGCCGACATGCTGCTGGACGCCGAGGAAGGCCGCACCGACTTCCAGCGCGAGCGCGCCGAGTACTGGAAAGGCGAGTGCCTGGCCGCCCGGGCCGATGCCGACCAGCTGCGCCAGCGCCTGCACTACGCCGACAGCGTCCGCCGCTCCAACGCCGAGTGGCTGCGCGGGCGGGAGGCCCGCCGATGACGAGCACGCCGCCGCCTACTCCGGCGCAGGTGCCGCGGTCGCGTAGGCCGCAGCAGCAGCCCCCGCCCCGGCCCGACAAGAAGACCCGGCCCACCCCTGCCCGAGTGGTGCCGTGGGGCTACACCCGCCACGACGGCGTGAAGGTGCCTGGCGCCATTGTCACGAATCACCGGCACCGAATCTTCGTGGACGCGCACCGGCTGCGCGCCTTAGCCGACCGCCTGCACGACATCGCCGATGACCTCGAACAGGAGAGCAAGGGATGAATGACCAACCGATCCCGCTGCCGCCGTGCCCGGCGTGCGGTGGCGCCTACCTTTACGGGCTGACGTTCCAGCACCGCACCAGCTGCCGGTTCTACGAGCCGGATTCCGCTACCGCCGCCGCCGATCACGAGAAGCGAGAGGGCGTCCGCCCGCTCACCCCGACCGAAAAGGAACTGATCCAAGATGAGTACGACCAGCCCGAAGAGCCCGAATCCCTCGGAGTCCGATTCCGACACTACGGAGTCCACCTCCGGCACGTTGTCTGCCGCGACGGGGCAGGCCGCGCATTCGGTCTCGCAGCCCGACGCAGTGCCGACCCAGACGGCCCCGCAGCCTGACCCCGACCCCAGCGCCGACCCCGAGGCCGGCGACGCCCCTGGCGACGATCAGGTCGGTGCGCTGCGTAAGGAGGCCGCGGGCTACCGCAAGCGCGCCCGGGAGGCCGAGGCCCGGGCCGATGCCGCCGACGCCAAGGTGGCCGCGCTGCTGGACCACCTGGTGGCCCAGGCTGCTGGTGACCGCGGCGTGAAGCCCGAGGCGCTGCAAGCCGCCGGGGTGGACCGCGCAGCATGGTTCGGGGAGGGCGGGGCGTTCCTGCCCGAGGCCCTGGCCGCCGATGTGCGCGCCACCGCGGAAATGTTCGCCATTCCTCGGAAGGGCCACAATCCGCACACCGGAACGGGAATAGAGAATCCGGCGGAGGCCCTTTCGTGGGCTGATGCGATCAAGGGCTGAATCCCGTTAGGCTGAGGGGTGCGGTGGCAGTCCAGGTGGCGCTGCCGCACCCCTCAATTCTCATATCGCATTAGCGCTTCCAGGCGGGGCGCACTCTCATAGGCCAGGCGCCACGGAGAGCAGCGAACAGCATCTTTGTTCATTCCCTGTCTTTGGAGGCGCTTTTATTATGACCATGCTCACCAGCACCAACGGTTCCAGCAATATTCTTCCCCCGCAGTACGGGGCACTGATCACCGACCCGCTCACCGAGAACGCGCTCGCGTTCGACAGCCGGGTGACCACCACCATTCGCACCGGGGCCGAGCGATTCCGTGCACCCCGTCTCGTGGAGGACGTGGCCGCAGCCTGGGTGGCGGAAGGCGAGGAGATCGCCCCCAGTGATCCCACGCTGGATGAGATCGAAATCGTGCCTAAGAAGCTCGGCGGGCTGACCATCATTTCCCGCGAACTGGCTGAGGATTCCAATCCCAGTGCGCAGGCCATCGTGGGGCAGTCGCTGGCCCGCGCCCTGACCACGCAGGTGGACACCGGCTTCTTCGGCGCCGGGGCCGAGGCCGCCGCAGCCAAGGGGCTGGGGTCCATCACGCCGACCGTGCACACCGGCCAGCTGACCAGCCTGGACCTGCTGCACGAGGCCAAGGCCCTGGCCGCCGACAACGGCGGCAAGCCCACCGCGCTGCTGGCCCACCCCAGCGACGTGCTCACCCTGGCCAAGCTGAAGGAGGGCACCGGCAGCAACCAGGCGCTGCTGCAGTCCACCGACAGCGCAGCGGGCGTGCCTGTGATCAGCACGCGGCACGCGAACCCCGGCACGCTGTGGATGGTGGACGCCTCCCAGATCCTCACCGTGCTCCGGGAGGACACCACCCTGGCCGTGTCCCGTGATGCCTACTTCACGTCGGATCGCATCGCCGTGCGGGCCACCGTGCGCATCGCGTGGGGCTTCCTGACCCCGGCGGCCCTGGTGCGCATCCACCTGACCACCGGAGCCTGAGAAACACCGCCGGGCTGCTAGCGTGCTCGCACGCAGCAGCCCGGCGGCCCCGGTGTGGGGTACCCCTCATGCCCCCTCCCCGGGTTTCCACCCGGCACGGCTCCCATAGTGCTCGGAGAGACGCATGGAACAAGAACCATCGGCTGGTCTGGGGAGATGCAGGCCGCCGGCGAGAGCTCCCCAGGCCACCAGCAGCGCAGCAGCAGCCCCGCACACGTCTTCTCACGTGGCGGGGCTGTTTCGTTACTGAGGCCTACCACTCAGATGGAAACCGCAGGTAGTCCTATCTTTACGTAACGGCTGACAGTAGGCTGTGCAGTAGCTGAACGCCAGCTGATAGCCGCCGCACCAAGGAGCGCCCGCCATGTCTGACCTCGTTCTCGTCACCACCGCCCGCAGCACCCGCCTGCACCGCGCCACCTGCAAGCGCGTGCCCGCCAAGGGGTCGCCCGCCGTGCAGCACGCCGCCCCGCGCCTGGTGCTGGCCGCCCGTCCCGCCAGCTGCTGCAAGCCGCAGGTCCCCGACACCCTGGCCGACGAGGCCGCCGCCGCGCAGCGCGCCGGGGCCGAGTCGCTGTCCATCTACCGCAGCATGGTGGAGCCTGCGCAGCCCGCCGCCGAGCAGCCCGCCCCCGCTGCCGAGCAGGCCGACGGCCCCACCGCCACGGTCACCTTCTCCAACCGCGGCATCTCGCTGTCGGTGTGGCGCGCCCTGGGCGTGCAGGGTGCGCAGGCCGTGGCGCAGCAGTATGACGTGGAGGTGGCCAGCGCCGACAAGACGACCCACAGCGTGCAGCTGCAGGGTGCGCAGGCCCAGCAGGCCGCCGCCGCGGTGGAGTCGCTGTGGGAGTCGGTGTGGTCGGCCTGGGCCGAGCACCGCGACGGCGGCGCCGAGACCGGCTACGCCGACGCACTGGCCATCAGCCGCACCGCGGCCCGCGGGTACCGCCGCACCTGGATCGCCCAGCAGATCGAGGCGCAGATGGAGGCTGACTTCCAGTGAGACCGTGCCCGATGGATGGCACCCCCATCCCCATCAGCCTGAAGCAAGGCCGCCCGGCCACCTACTGCAGCAGCGCCTGCCGAGTGAAGGCGTACCGCCAGCGCAAGGCGCAGGAGCTGGTGGCCCCGGCCCGGCGCGCAGCAGCCCCCGCGGCGCCCCGTGCGTCGGCCCCCGAGGCCAGCACGGCCATCCCCTACCGCATGCGCCAGGCCGACCGCTGGGTCCGCTGGGACGTGCTGCGCGGGCGGAAGATGCCCCTACAGACCAGGCGGCCCCGTGCAGCCTCGGTAGTCGACAGCCGCACTTGGGGGTCGTACGCCGACGCAGAGGCCAGCGCGGTCGGTCGCGGCGTCGGCTACGTGCTCGGTGGTGGGGTGGGCTGCCTGGACCTTGACCACTGCATCGCCCCGGACGGCACCCTGTCGCCCCTGGCGCAGCAGGTGCTGGACCTGAACCACCACGCCTGGGTGGAGGTGAGCATGTCGGGCACCGGGCTGCACGTGTTCGGCCTGCTGGACGAGGCCCCTGGCCGCCGCACCCCGCGGCTGGAGGTGTACAGCCGGGGCCGCTACATCGCCATGACCGGCACCGTGCACCAGGCGGGCGGGCTGCACCCGCTGGTGCTGCCATGACACTCCACGCGAGGGTTTCGTAGCTTCCGCGTCATACACATGTCGGCGCCACTGTTGAGATCCTGTCGTACGTGTGTCATCCTCTATGTATGACAGAGAATCCACTTGACGACCAGACTCAGACGAACGAGTGCACGGTGACAGTGTCGGGCCCTGGTGTCCAGATCTCCCGACCCGTCACCGAGGAGGTGCTATCGGCTGTGGTCAACCTTCTGTTCGGGGGCGTGGCGTCACTGCCGTCACGTGTGGCGACCCCAGTACGCGATCAAGCGGTCGCCACGACAGGGGATGTATACGCCGAGGATCCCGACTTGGAAGCTGATGAAGAAGATCAGCCATCGAATGTTCGCGAGTTTATTGACGAAGTTGAGCCGAAGACGTTCTCGCAAAAGATTTGCGCAACAGGATACTTTCTCCTCAAGATGAAGGGAGTCGGCAACGGATTCTCGCGCGAGCAGGTTAAAACTGAACTGATCACTGCTCACGAAGACATGCCCGCGAACTTCCCTCGGGACTTCACGAGCGCCCTCACTTCAGGGTATATTGCAAAGAATCCGGATACCGGCCTCTTCTATGTTCCGAAAGCTGGCGCAACCGCTGTTGAGTCGCACTTTACGGAGCTTCCAAAGAAGCGAACGCGGCGCCCTGCAAAGAAGGCTGTTAAGGCTGGCGACGGCGAGTGAGTAACGACCCGGTCGGCGTGCGCGTTCAGCGCATGCCTCAGCAGGACCAGGTGCTAGTACTCGCGTCTATCGCTGCCGCACGCTCAGCACAGAATGACTTCTCGGCGACCGACGTCGGCGACCTGTACGACGACGCGCGAATCCCGAAGCCTGCGAAAGTTTCTAATGTCTTCGCCACCCTGAGCAGGAAGGGATTTTGCGTCTCCTTGTCAACGCGAGGAAGGTGGTCGCTCACCCCGATCGGGCGCCAACAGGTGTCGGCCTTGATCGGGCATGATGCCCCAGCGCTCGTCGCTGAAGGGCTTGCTCCCGGGGCAGAGCTTGGGCACCGGCGACACACTCTCGTGCCTGCCAGCCTTGCCCCACCCCAGCTGTTAGCACCAGTCGCAGAGTTCACTTCCGCCAATCCGCCAGAGAACAACGTTTTCGGCATGACGCGCTTTCCTGATAGCGATGAGGATCAGCGTGGACCCGACCCTGTCGCTGGCACCTTAGGCACGGCGTCCGACGTCCTTTCGGGTTACGGAATGAACCTCATACTCGCTTCGGACCGCCAAATGGTAGACGACGTATGGGGGAACGTATCGGGGCACATGTGGGCAAGCAACTACGGGCTCGCTATTTTTGAGGACCGTCGCGGTCGAGGCATGAATTATAACCTTGTCATCGAGGTTGGGGGAATGCTCATGTCGGGTCGCCGTTGCCTACTTTTGAAGGATAAGTCCATTGAGCGCATGCCAACAGATTTTGTTGGGCTGATATACAAGAGCGTTGACCTCGATGACCCGAGTACGGTCGCGGATGCTGTACATACTTGGGCTAAGGACGACCTGGGCCTCGGGCAACAGCAGAAGTGACAGTGCTTCGCGGTACCCCTAACGGGTGCTCGCCGGACACACCATCTTCATCCCCGGCGCGACCAGCGGCATCGGCCTCGCCCTCGCCGTGCGACTGCACGCGAAGGGCAACCGCGTCATCGTCGGCGGGCGGCGCACCGAGCTGCTCGAGTCGATCGCCGCCGAGCATCCCGGGATCGACACGGTCGAGATCGACACGTCCGATTCAGCCAGCATCAGCGCTGCGGCGCAGCAGGTCCTCGCCACGCATCCGGACCTCGACATGCTGGTGGCGATGGCCGGGATCATGCGGGTGGAGGACTGGCAGGACCCGTCGGACGTCCTCCCTACGGCGGAAGCGACGGTCACCACGAACATTCTCGGCCCCATCCGGCTGATCGCCGCGTTCATGGAGCATCTGCGAGCCCAGGAATCGGCGACGATCATGACCGTCTCCTCCGGTCTGGCCTTCGTGCCCCTGCGTGCCACCCCCACGTACAACGCCAGCAAGGCCGCGATCCACATGCTCTCGGAGTCGCTGCGGCTCCAGCTCGCCGGCACCGGCATCGACGTGCTCGAGCTGCAGCCGCCGGCCGTGCGCACCGCCCTGATGCCCGGCCACGAGGACAACGAGGCCGCGATGGGACTGGACGAGTTCGCCGACGAGGTCATGGAGATCCTCGAGACCCAGCCGGAGGCGACGGAGATCCAGGTCGAGACGGTGAAGTTCCTGCGCTATGGCGAGGCGCGCGGTGACTATCCCCAGGTGGTCGCGGCCGTGAACGCCACCGACCCGCACAACCACTGACCGGCACCAGCCGCCACAAGCGACGACCCCCGCTGAGCGCGGGACCGCCCGGAACCCATCGGTCGCTACCCTCTGAGCGTGACCACGACTCTCCACGACCTCGACTGGCCCGTCCGCACCGACCGCCTCGAGCTCCGACCGGCCCGACCCGAGGACGCGGACGAGATCTGGCCCTGGTACCGGCGGCCCGAGGTCCAGGAGTGGACGACCACGCTGAGCACCACGCTCGAGGACCACCGGCAGCGGTGGGAGAGCCGTCTGGACATCAGCCTCGTGGGCCGGCGCGACGGTGGCATCGTCGCCGTCGGCAAGATCGACCGTCAGGACCCGTGGTCCCAGACCGACATGGTCGAGCAGGCCCGCGGCCGGCAGGCCGAGGTCGGCTGGGTGCTCGACCCCGCCATCCAGGGACAGGGCCTCGGGACGGAGTTCGCCGCGGCCCTGCTGGACCTCGCTTTCGAAGGGCTCGGCCTCCGCCGGGTCGAGGCCGGCTGCTTCGCCGCCAACCTCGCCTCGCGCCGCGTCATGGAGAAGATCGGCATGCGCTGCGAGGGCGTGTTCATCGAGGAGTCCCTGCACCGCAGCGGACGCTGGCTGGACGGGATGAGCTGGGCGATGCTCTCGCGCGAGCACCACGCGCGAGGAGTCAGCCCCAGGCAGCCGCGTCGGTGAGACAGAAGGCGTGGCCAGCGGGGTCACGCAGCACGATCCACGTCTCGCCCGGCTGCTGGGAGGGACGCTCCGCACCGAGTTCCACGCAGCGCGCCGCCGCGGCGTCGAGGTCCTCGACGGCGAGATCGAGATGGAACTGCTTGCGACCGTCGTCCGGCCACGAGGGCCGTTGATAGTCGGGGATCGCGCCGATGCCGAGGGCGTGGCTCGGCCCGGTGAGCATCGCGTACTGCTCGCTCAGGTGCACGATCGGCCAGCCGAGGACGGCGGACCAGAACTGCGCGATCGGCTGGGTCTCGGCGGCGTCGAGCGTGATCATCGCCAGGGAGGCGACGGGCGCGGCGGCCGTGGAGGGCGTGTCAGTCGTCGTCATAGCTGCCACACTGCCGCCATGGAGCATGCAGGCGATTGCATGAACGCGACACCGCCGCACATGGTGGGCCATGTCCTGCGACCGGAGGAGTTCCTCGCCCGTGCCTCGTACGACAGTGCCGCGCCCGACGAACGGCTGAGCCGGTGGGTCGAGCGGTACTGGTCTGTCACGTGGTCGCTCGAGGACGGCGCATCCCATCACGTGGCGACGCTCGACGAACCGGCGGTCAATCTGACCGTCGAACGTGGCGGAGTCCAGCGCAGCGGCATGGACGGTGACGGCGCATGGATCACCGGCCCGGTCGCCGCGGGACGGTTCGATGTGACGCTGACCGGTACGGGCAGTGTCATCGGTGTCAAATTCCGACTGGGAGGCACCACCGCCTTTCGCGCCGCTGATCTGGCGGCCCTGCGTGACCGCACCGTTCCCGCTGCGGAGTGGTTCGACGTCGATCCCGCCGCCGTGGTCCTCGAGCCCACGGCGACCGAGGCCGCGGAGGTGCTTGATGACTACCTCCTCGCCCGGGAGCCGCGTGAGGACCCCGGGTTCGACGGGTTTCTCGCCGTTCTCGAGATGCTCGCCGACCCGGAGGTCACCGGCACCGGAGAGCTGGAGCGACGAGCGGGGATGGGAACGCGGTCGTTGCAGCGGCTGTTCGAGCGGTTCGTCGGTCTCGGCCCCAAACGCATGCTGGTGCGTGCGCGAGTGATGGACGCCGTGGCAGCGTTCGACAGCGGTGACCCGCGGGACGTCGTCGATCTCGCCCATGATCTCGGCTGGTTCGACCAGCCACACTTCATTCGCGACTTCCGCGCCATCACAGGCGAGACGCCGGCCCGTTACGCGCGCCGAAGGGGGTGACCGCGAGGGGAGCGCTGCGCGATACTGCGAGCATGACGACGCTCAGCGCGACCTTCACGATCGATCTGCGCCCCGGCGAGCCGATCCCGACCGCCGCCGGCCGCTTCGAGTTCACCAAGACCTGGAGCGGCGCACTCGAGGGCACCAGCCACGGCACCATGCTCACCGCCGGCGATCCGGGCACAGGCAACGCCGGCTACGTCGCCATCGAGATCTTCGAGGGCACCCTCGACGGCGTGCCGGGCGGCGTGACCCTCCAGCAGCTCGGGACGATGGCCGGCGGCGACCCCGTCCTCGAGTACGTCATCGCCCCCGGCTCGGGCACCGGCGAGCTCGCCGAGACCTACGGGAGACTGACCATCGACGCGATCGACGACGACGGTGTCCACCGGGTGAGTCTCGAGCAGGCCTGAATCGCGCCGGCGTCCCGAGCCGCACCGGGCCCGGCCGCACCGGAGCCGGCCGCACCGGAGCCGGCCGCACTAGAGTGGCGCCATGAGCACCGTCGTCCTGCCCGGCTCGTTCGATCCCTTCACGCTGGGACATCTCGACCTCACGCGTCGGGCAGTTGCCCTCGGCCACCGTGTGGTCATCGCCGTCTCCCACAATCCCAGCAAGGCCGGGACCCTCGGTCTCGAGGCGCGGAAGACCGCGATCGCCGAGACGGTGGAGGCCGACGGGATGAGCGACAGCGTCGAGATCCGCACCCTGCCCAAAGGGCTCCTGGTCGACTTCTGCCGGGAGCTGGGGGCCGATGCGGTGGTGCGCGGCCTGCGCTCCCAGCTGGATCTGGCGTACGAGGAGCCGATGGCGCGGATGAACCACCACCTCGCCGGTGTCGACACCGTCTTCCTGCTGACCGACTCGGCCTACTCCCACATCTCCTCGTCCCTGGTGCGGGAGGTCAACGCCCTCGGGGGTGACGTCTCCGACATGCTCCCGGGACCGTCCCTGGACGCGCTGCGAGCCGCCGCGGACGTATCCTGAGTAGTCCTCCCGGCCACGCTCATCTTCGTCGACACGAACAGGACTGCCACGCCATGTCTTCCGACACCGTCCCCGTCTCGCCGCTCGATGAGGATCTGCGCTTCGACGCGGTCGACCTCATCGGCCGCCCCGGCGCGCACCGCCGTATCGAGCGCACCATCGCCGCCCCCGCCCGCGAGGCCGGCGGCGCCGCGATGCAGGTCCCCGAGGGCAACGCCCTCGCTGTCGAGGCCGAGCTCGAATCCGTCGTCGAGGGCATCTACGCCCACGGCTCCGTCCGCGCCCACCTCGAGGGCGAGTGCTCACGCTGTCTCGACCCCGTCGACCAGGACGTCGAGGCGCGTCTGGACGAGATGTTCATGTACCCCGAGAAGGTCAAGGCCGACGAGCTCGAGGACTCGGTCCTGCTCGAAGGCGACAAGGTCAACCTCGGCCCGCTGGTGCGCGACGCGCTCGCCATGGAGGCCGACGAGCGCCCGCTGTGCCGCGAGGACTGCCCCGGTCTGTGCCCCCAGTGCGGTTTCCGCATGGAGGACGACCCGGAGCACGGCCACGAGATCATCGATGACCGGTGGGCCGCGCTGAAGACCCTCCTCGATGAGGACTCCGACGGCTCCGACGGTTCGGCTCGCTCCGACAGCTCCGACAGCTCCGACAGCTCCGACAGCTCCGACAGCTCCGACGCCACTGGCGGCACGGCCGGCAGCGAGGGCCGCTGATGGCGCGGAGGCGCCGGGCCACCGAGCACGCCGACGCCGATCGGCTGCTCGACGCCCTCCCGCTGGACGCCGCTCAAGCTGCTGAGCTGCGCGAATCGGGACTGTTCGAGCTGGCCCTGACCCATCGCTCCTATTCCTATGAGCACGACGGGCTCCCGCACAACGAGCGACTCGAGTTCCTCGGCGACGCCGTGCTGCAGCTCGCGGTGACGGAGCAGCTGTACGCGACCCATCCGACGCTGCCCGAGGGTGACCTCGCCCGCCGCCGCGCCGCCACCGTCAGTGCCCGGGCGCTCGCGGTGATCGCCTCGAAGCTCGACCTCGGCGCCTACGTGAGGCTGGGTCGAGGGGAGGATCTCACCGGCGGGCGCGCGAAGATCTCCATCCTCGCCGACACCACGGAGGCCGTGATCGGTGCGGTCCACCTGGCGCTGGGCCAGAACGTCTCCCGCCGGTTCGTCCTGGAGCTCATGCAGCCTCTGCTGGAGTCCGACGAGTTCCTCGAGACCAGCTACGACTTCAAGTCCCGGCTGCAGGAGATCGCCGCCGCCACCGGCGTGACCCCGTCCTACCGGATCACCGAGACGGGCCTGGAGCACGAGAAGGTGTTCACGGCCACGGTCAGCGTGGAGGGCATCGTCTCCGCGAGCGGGGAGGGCGCGTCCAAGAAGGACGCCGAGCTGGCCGCGGCTCAGAACGCGGTGCGCGCGGTCCTCGCCGAGCGCGGCGAGTCGCTGATACCTCGCGGCTGACCCGCCCCCGCGGCTGACCCCATTCCCAGCGGCTGAGAGGAGCTGAGCGGCGTGCCGGAACTTCCCGAGGTCGAAGTGGTGCGTCGCGGCCTCGAACCCGGCACCGTCGGCCGCGTCGTCGACGAGGTCGAGGTGGTCGATCCGCGGATCATCCGCCGTCAGAGCGGGGGAGCGGACCGCCTGGCCGCGGCCCTGGTGGGCTCTCGCCTGACCGCCGTGGTGCGTCGCGGGAAGTTCCTGTGGTGGCGCCTGGCCGACCCGGACGGCCAGGACACCGGGGAGGCGCTCATGGGCCACCTCGGCATGAGCGGCCAGCTGCGTGTGCGCACCCCCGACCCGGCACCGACCGCCCTCCTGCCGCCGTCCGAGGGCCCCGCCCCCGACCCGCTCCGCCACCGCCGGGCGAGCCTGCATCTGGATGACGGCACCGTGATCGACATGGTCGACCAGCGCATCTTCGGCGGCCTGTGGACCAGCCCTCTGCAGCCGACTGCCGATGGTGCCGTCGCCGGCCTCGGCAGCCCCGACAAGCTGCTCCCCGACGACGCGGCCGGCATCGCCCGCGACCTCCTGGACCCGGCGGCGGACCTGCCCGCCATCGCCCGCACGCTGCGCTCCCGGCGAGCCCCCGTGAAATCCCTGCTGCTGGCGCAGGACGTCGTCAGCGGCATCGGGAATATCTACGCCGACGAGGCCCTGTGGGCCGCCCGCACACGCTACGACACCCCCGGCAACGCCCTGACGCAGCGTCGCGCGCTGTCGATCCTGCGGGAAGCCGGCGCCGTCATGGAACGGGCACTGGGTGCCGGTGGGACCAGCTTCGACGCGCTCTACGTCAACGTCGACGGTCGCAGCGGGTACTTCGCGAGGTCGCTCGCCGCGTACGGCAAGGATGGGGAGCCCTGCCCGCGATGCGGGACGCTCATCCGTCGCGACGTCCATCAGGCCCGCAGCAGCTTCTACTGCCCCCGCTGCCAGCGTCCCCTGCCCCGGGCGAGGAAGGACCAGGTCAGATGACATCGGACGACGAGAGTGCCGGCGGTGAGCACCTGGAGGACGAGCCGCCGGAGGGCATCATCCGGGTGATGCTGGTCGACGATCACGAGGTCGTCCGCCGCGGCATCGCCACCGTCATCGACGCCGGTCACGGCCTCGGCGTGGTCGGTGAGGCCGCCTCCGTGGCGGAGGCGGCCCGTCGGCTGCCCGCGATCCGGCCCGATGTGCTGGTGGTGGACCTCCAGCTTCCTGACGGCACCGGCATCGACGTCATGCGCGCTGCGCGCCGGGCCGACCCCGCCCAGCGCATGCTCGTGCTGACCAGCTTCGACGACGACGCCGCGGTGCGCGAGTCCCGCGCGGTCGGTGCCGACGGGCTGATCCTGAAGTCCGCCCGATCCCACGAGATCATCGAGGCGATCCGCACCATCTGTTCGGGGAAGCCGGCCTGGCCGGCCGATCGCGCCGAGGAGACGCCGCAGCTGTCCGACTCCGACCGCCGGATCGTCGACCTGATCGGCGACGGTCACTCCAACCGAGAGATCGCTGACGAACTGGGCATCGCCGAGAAGACGGTCAAGAACCGCATCACGGTCATCCTCGCGACCTTGGGCATGCAGCGCCGCACGCAGGTCGCGGCGATGGTCGCCGCCCGTCGGCGCGCCGGTTGGAAGCAGTGACGGTTGGAAGCAGTGACGGCTGCTGGCGACGGAATCACACCGCTGGCGACGTCACCGCACCCGCTGGAGGCATGGTCGCGGCTGCTGGGACCGATCACGCCGGCGGCAGCGTCACCCGCCAGGAGATCATCGTGCCGGGCTCGAGGTTGATGGCGTCCACCCATCCGGAGTGCCGGCGCGCGCGGCTGGACATGTTCGCCAGCCCGCTGCGCCGCTGCACCGAGGGGTCGATCCCGCGCCCGTTGTCCGAGATGTTGACCTGGATGACCCGGTCCACACCCTCGGAGGTGAGGCTGACCGAGACCGCCACGGCGCTGGCATGCGCGTGGCGGGCGGCATTGGCGAGGCCCTCGCGGACCACCGCGACCACGTCCTCGGCGATCTCAGCGGGCAGCTCGGCCTCCATCTCGGCCGGGTGCGGTGGCAGGCGCAGCGCGGGGACGAAGCCGAGACCGGCGGTGGCCAGGCCCACCTCGTGGCGCAGCTGTTCGGTCAGCGTCGCCTCCGGGCGCTCGCGGCGCAGCGACTGCACGATCTGTCGGATCTGAGCGACCGCGTTCTCGACCCCGTGCACCGAGGCGGCGACCGAGGAACGGATCCGCGTGTTTGAGGGCGGCTCCCCGGGAGCGGCCAGGGCGTCGGTCAGGCTCTCCAGTTCCATCCCCACGGCGAACAGTTCCTGGATTGCGAGATCATGCAGATCGCGGGCGATCCGGCTGCGCTCGTCGTCGATCTCCACCGTGGAGCGCAGTGAGGGCCAGCGCAGCGTCAGGGCGAGCAGGCCGGCCAGGGCGTCCAGCCGTTCCCGGTCGGCGAGGGTGAACCCGTCCGGCACGTCCAGCGAGGCCGCGGAAGGGGCCCCGCGGAGTACGGCGAGGTAGCCCATGCCGTGCTCGGCGGCGTCGACGGCGGCCAGCAGCGCGGGGCGCTCCTGGTCACCGATGCGCAGCGTGGCGATGCTCTCGAGCGCCTCGACGTCCGCACTGTCGAGGCCGCGCTGTTCCGGGGAGTCGGGCTCCAGCGGCCGGCCGAGCAGCTCCGCGCCATCCGGGCCGTCGACGATCTCGTAGGCCCACGCTCCCGGCCGCCACGGGAGGGCCAGCGCGGCACTGCGCGCGCCGAGGTCGGTACGGGCGGTATGGACGAGCAGATCCAGCAGATCCTCGGTGTCGCCGCCGGCGAGCACGGCCTCCGCCAGCGCCTGCATACGGGGCCGGTCGGGCCGGGAAGGCGGGGTCGGCGATGTCATCGGTGCTCCTCGAAGCAGGCCCGGGCGTGGTCACCGATCCGGAGCACCGGCGTGGCGGCGGGGACCGCCTCGATCCGGTGGGTGACCACGACGACGGTACTGCTTGCGGGGACGAGGGTCTCGTCGGCCGGGTCGAGGAGGGCGCGCAGCAGTGCGTCGCCGCGGGCGGTCTCGAGGTGCTCGGTCGGTTCGTCCAGGAGCAGCACCGGGCCGCGGCGGACCACCGCGCGGGCGAGCAGCAGCCGGCGCCGCTCGCCGCCGGAGACGGTGGTCCCGTCCGGCCCGATGGGGGTGTCCAGGCCGCGGGGGAGGGTCGCGAGCCAGTCGTCGAGGCCGACGGCGTCCAGTGCGGCCAGAGCCGTCCCGTCGTCCAGGTCGCCGCGCACCACGCGGAGGTTCTCCCGCACCGTGGTGGCGAAGACGTGCGCGTCCTCGGCGAACATCGTGACCTCGGCACGCACCTCGGGGGCGGGCAGCACCGCGAGGTCGCGGCCGTCGAGTTCGACGCGGCCCGCCAGCGGATCGAGCAGACCGGCGAGAGTCGCCAGCAGGGTCGACTTGCCGCTGCCGGAGGCGCCGACCACCGCCAGACGCGACCCGGGCGGCAGATCCAGGTCGAGATCAGCGACTCTGGGAGCGTCGGCGGTCCATCCGGCAGTGAGGCCGACAGCGCACAGGTGTCCGGACCCACCGGGAGGCGCGGCCTGTACGGACGGTGCAGATGAGGCGGACTGTGCGGACGGCGCAGACGAGGCGGACTGTGCGCACGGAGCGGACTGCGCGGACCGCGCAGGCGTGGCGGCGGGCGCTCGCTCGCCGTCGGAGTCGGAATCGGAGCCGGACCCGCGGCGGTCGTCGCGGGGCGGCGTCCCTGCAGGCGTCGCCGGGCCGTCGGTCAGTTCGGCGAGTCGCGCCGCGGCGGCTCGCGAGCGGGCGTACTGCGAGGCTGCGGCCGGCAGGGCGGTGGCCGCCTCGAAGGAGGACAGCGGCAGCAGCAGGAGCACGCCGACCTGACCGGCGGAGGCCCCGCCGTCGGTCCACGCGGCTCCGGCGGCGAGCAGCGAGCCCGTCACCGCGAGGATCATGGCCAGCGGTACCGCGGCCGAGGCGACGGCCGAGGGCAGAGCGGCCCGGTCGATCGCAGCATCGTGCTCCTCCTGCCGGGACCGCAGCTCCTCGAGAGCGGCCCCGAGGCGACCGTCCAGGCGGAGCGAGGTGGCATCGTCGAGGATCTCCACCGCACCGGCGGTGACACCGGAGCGCGTGGTGACAACGGCCTGCTCGGTCAGCAGCGCGGCCCGATAGGCCATCAGCGGTGCCAGCACGGTGGCCAGTGCCAGGGCCAGCAGCATCGCGATCCCCGCGAGAGGGGACAGCGGCGTGATCGTCGCCAGCACCACGACGGCCATGATCGCCGCCACCAGAGAGGGCACGATCGCGGTGATGACGTGATCGCCGAGCTCCTGGGCGTCGTCCCCCAGGCGTGCGAGCAGGTCCCCGCGGCGGAGGCGGGTGAGAGCGTCGTCGGTGCGGGCGGCGAGCGCGGTGAACAGGTTCGTGCGCAGGGAGACGACGCCGCGCAGGGCGACGTCGTGGGTGAGCATCCGCTCCAGCCAGCGGAACACACCGCGTGCCACCCCGAGCGCTCGGACCATCACCACGGCGACGGTCAGATCGAGCACCGGCGGCATGGTCCACGCCCGCGTGACCAGATAGGCGGAGACGGCGGCGAGGGCGAAGGCCGACCCCAGGGTGGCGCAGGCGGCGGCAAGTGCTGCCAGCAGGCGGCCGGTGGGGATCTCGAGCATGCGTTCGGCGCGGCGGAGGGGCGTGGCGCTCATCGGGCTGCCTCCCCGCCAGGGTCTACTGCTCCGACGGTGTCCGCGGGGAGAGGCTCCGTCCGCAGGGCCGACACACTGACCACATCGTCCGCGAGCTCGACGAGACGTGAACGATGAGCGATCACGACGACGGTGCGGCCCTGCTCGCGCAGGGTGCGGATCAGATCGAGAACCACGTGCTCGGTGGCGCCGTCGAGGTGGGCCGTCGGCTCATCCAGGATCACCAGCGGGGCGGGGGAGAGCATCGCCCGGGCCAGAGCGAGCCGCTGGCGTTCGCCGAGGGAGATCCCCCGGCCCGCGCGGCCCAGGTCCGCCTCCCAGCCGCGCTCGGCGGCCACGGCGTCCAGGCCGGTGGCCGTGGCCGCCCGGTCCAGTTCATCATCGGCCGCGTCCGGCCGGGCAGAGGCCAGCACCGAGCGGAGCGTCCCGGCCGGCAGCACAGGACGCTGGGGGAGGAGAGCCACCTGGTCCCAGAGGCTCCGCCGGTCCAGGTCCGCCACGTCGGTGGCCGTCCCGTCGGCAGCGATCACCACGGCCCGGCCCTCATCGGGAGCCAACAGCCCCAGCAGGACGTGGACGGCCGTGGTCTTGCCCGACCCCGAGCCGCCCGTGATCGCGAGGACCCGCCCGGGACGCACCTCGACGTCGGCGCGGTGCGGGGCGTACCCGTCGCGCGATCGCACCGAGACCCCGCGCAGCGCGAGCGTCGCGGTGCGCAGATCCGGGGCCGGGACGTCCCCGGCGGGCGGAGACTGCTCGTCGAGGACCTCGAAGGCGGCGGAGACCGCGGCGAGCCCGTCGGTGGAGGCGTGGTACTGGGCGCCGACGTTGCGCAGCGGCAGGTAGATCTCCGGGGCGAGGACCAGCACCGCCAGGGCCGGGGCGAGGTCCATGTCGCCGGCGACCAGCCTCATGCCGATGCTCACTGCGATCAGGGCGACGCACAGGGTGGCCAGCAGCTCGAGCACCATCGAGGACAGGAACGCGTATCGCAGCGCCCCCATCGCCGAGGCGCGGTGGCGCTCGCCCAGTTCACGGACCACTTTCTCCGGGCCGCGCTCCCGGCCGAGCGCCCGCAGGGTGGGCAGCCCGTCGACGAGATCGAGCAGCTGGCTCCACAGCGAGCGCATGTCCGCCAGCAGCTTCTCGGACCGGCCGACGGTGAGCTTGCCGACCAGGATCATGAAGATCGGCACCAGGGGCAGCGTCACCGCGGCGATGACGGCGCTGAGCGGATCGAGCACGGCCACCGTGACCAGGCACAGCGGCGTGACGGTCGCCGTGAGCATCAGCTGCGGCACGTATCCGACGAGGTAGGGGCGCAGCTTCTCGACGCCGGTGGTGGCCAGCGCTGTGACGTCGGCGCCGCGGCCGGCCACGCCCCGAGGGCCCAGGCGCGCGGCGTGGGCGAGGATCCGGCCGCGCAGCTCGCTGATCGCGCCGGTGGCGGCCCGGTGGGCGGTGCGCTGCTGGGCGAGCACGGCCCCGGCGCGTATCGCCAGCGCCGCCACCAGAACGCAGAGCAGGTCCGGCGCCTGCTGGGGGACTCTGCCCTCGCTCAGCAGCTGCGCGCCCAGCCGGGCGATCACCAGCGCCGTGACGATGACGCAGGCGGACTGGACCAGGCCCAGCGCCACCGTGCGGACCACATGGCGGCGCGCCGAGGCGACCTCTCGCAGCAGTCGCGGGTCCAGGGGAGCGCGCGAGCGGAGGCGAGGCCGAGCCGGTGCGGGCCCCGCCGGCGCCGACTCGCTCGACGTCGCTTCCGTCGCAGTCATGTCTGCCCTCGCCGTCTCAGCCGGCATCCTGGTCGAAGGCTTCCCGGTAGCGCCTGGCGGCCTTCTCGAGCAGCTCCGTGCCGGGCGCGGGACCGTCCTCATCGCTGAGGCGATGACGGAAGACCCGATAGGTCCAGATCGTGTAGGCGATGACGACGGGCAGGAGCACCGCCAGCGCCACCAGCATCACGGTGAGGCTGTGGGCGGAGGAGGAGGCGTTCGCCACGGTCAGGGCGTTGGCCGGGTCCCCGGTGGAGGGCAGGACATACGGGAACAGGCCCGCGAACAGGGAGATCGTGGCCAGCGCGATAGCGGTGGTCGTGGCGGCGAAGGCCAGACGCTCCCGGCGAGCACGATTCAGGGGGACCACCGCGAGCAGGGCCGCGGCCGCGAGCGCCAGCGAGATCCAGGTGACCGCGGTGTTCGAGTGGGCCAGCTGGAACCACAGCAGGAACACCGCCGCGGCGAGGATCGTCGGCCACACCAGGAGCCCGGCGAGGCGGTTGGCATCCTCCCGCAGCCGGCCTTCGACCTTCAGGGCGAGGTACAGGGTCCCGTGCAACCAGAACAGGAGCACGAACACCAGCCCGCCGAGCAGGGCGAAGGGGTTCAGCAGGCCCAGCAGGCTGGTGGTCATCCACGAGTTCGCGTCGATCGCGACGCCTGCGACGATGTTGCCGAAGGCGATGCCCCACAGCAGCGCGGGCGCGAAACCGCCGATGACGTGGACGAGGTCCCACGAACGCTTCCACGCGGCACCGTCGGCCTTATCGCGCCATTTGAAAGCGCACACGCGGGCGATGAGCACCAGCAGCAGGGCCAGCAGCGCCAGGTAGAAGCCGGAGAACAGGGTGGCGTACCACTCGGGGAAGGCGGCGAAGATCAGCGCGCCGCCGGTGATCAGCCAGACCTCGTTGCCGTCCCACACGGGGCCGACGGTCTTCAGGATCGTGCCCCGGGTTCCGGCACCGCGCCGCCAGAACGTGGCGACGTTCATCTGGACCCCGAAGTCGAAGCCCTCCAGCACGAAGTACCCGAGGAAGAAGAAGGCGATCAGGCAGAACCAGAGGGTCTGCAGAGCTGTGGGCGCGAGCGTGACGTCCATGAGTGATCTCGTCCCTTCTCAGTAGTCGAAGGAGAGGGCGGGGGTGTCGAGCTCGTCGGTCTCGGCGTCACGCTGGGGCAGGGCCGCGCCCTTGAGGGCGACCTTGCGCATCAGCTGGAACCAGACCACGGCGAGCACGCCGTAGATGAGGGTGAAGGCGACCAGCGAGGTGAGCACCATCCACGAGGGATGGCTGGAGACACCCTGCATGGTCATCAGCCGCACCGTCGGATCATCGGGGTTGGGGTGGACCACCCACGGCTGGCGGCCCATCTCGGTGAACACCCAGCCCGCCGCGTTGGCGAAGAAGGGCATCGGGATCGACAGCACGCCGAACCACTGGAACAGCCGCGAGCCGGAGGTGCGGGCCGTCGCGCCCCGACCCCGCGTGATCCACAGCGCCCACAGCGCCATCACCGCGCTGAACACGGCCAGGCCGATCATCAGGCGGAAGGACCAGTAGGTCACGAACAGGTTCGGTCGGTAGTCGGCCTGCTGCACGTTGCCCTGGATGTCGGTGACGGATTCGCCGAACTCCTCCTGGTACTGGGCGTTGAGGTCGTCCACGCCCTGCAGCTCGGCGTCGAAGGTGTGGGTGGCCAGGAAGGAGGTGAGGTAGGGGATCTCGATCAGGTGGGTGACGCTGGAGCAGTCCTGGTCGAAGGCGTCGGGGCCGCCGATGGTGAGGATGGAGAAGGGCGCGCCCTCCTGGGTCTCGCACAGCGCCTCGGCGGAGGCCATCTTCATCGGCTGCTGCTTGAACATGATCTGCGCCTGCAGATCGCCGGTGATCGCGAGCGCCACCCCGGCGATCACCATCGCCACCACGCCCAGGCGCAGGGTCGGCCGGTAGAGGTCTCGGGCCACCGTGTCGTGGTCGCGGCCCTCGACGGTCTCCAGGCCGGCCTCGCGGGCCGCGCGGTGGTGACGGACCATGTGCCAGGAGGCCACACCGGTCACGAACGCGGCCGCGACCAGCCATGCGCCGGCGATGACGTGGGGGAACGCGGCCAGCGTGGTGATGTTTGTCAGCACCGCGAAGATCGAGCCCTGGGACGGGTCGAGCTCGGCGCGTCCGGTCTCGGGGTTCACCGCGGCTCCCACCGGGTGCTGCATGAACGAGTTCGCGGCGATGATGAAGTAGGCCGAGGCCATGGAGCCCATGGCCACCGCCCAGATCGTCAGCAGGTGGATCTTCTCGGGCAGCTTGCCCCAGCCGAAGATCCACAGGCCCAGGAACACCGACTCCAGGAAGAAGGCCGCGAGCCCCTCGAGGGCGAGCGGCGCCCCGAATACGTCCCCGACGTAGCGCGCGTACTCCGACCAGTTCATGCCGAACTGGAACTCCTGGACGATGCCCGTGGCGATGCCGATGCCGAAGTTCACGATCAGCATCGAGCCGAAGAACTTCGTCATGCGGGTCCAGGCATCGGTGCGCACCGGGTCCTTCGCGCGCATCGCCAGCGTCTGCATGATGGCGACCAGGAGCGAGAGGCCGATCGACAGCGGCACGAAGATGAAGTGGTACACGGTGGTGATGCCGAACTGCCACCGCGCAAGATCGAGGGCTTCCATGAATCCTCCCGGGAGTCCGGCACGCCATGGAGGTGGCGCGCTGGCTCGAATCTACGGCCGCGCGAGGCCCTGATCCGGGGACCATGGTCCCCTCGGGGGACCGACGCCGGAGCCGGGTCAGGCGCGGTGCGCCGAGATCGCGGCGCGGGCCAGCCGACGCCCCACGTCGATCGCCGAGGCGGGCCGTCCCCGGAGGAAGGCGGCCAGCGTGCCGTCGTAGGCGAGAGCCACCTCATCGGCGAGCTCCTGCGCATGGTCGCCGGCGAGCGGACGGGACAGATGCAGCAGGCGCCGGTCGAGCAGCTCGCTGTCCGCGGCGAGGACCTCACCGACCGGGCCGTCCGGGTCCGGGAACTCGGTCGCGGTGGTCAGGAAGGCGCACCAGCGCGCCGGGGGATGCGTGCCGACACGGTAGGCCTCCAGCGCGTCGAACAGGGCGAGCAGCCGCGCGGTGTCGTCTCCGGCCTCGACCACGTGGCGGTCCCAGATCGTCTGCCAGCCCGCCAGGCGGCGGCGGAGGGCTTCGGCCAGGAGCCCGTCCTTGCTCCCGAACTGCGCGTACAGGGTGGCAGCGGAGACGTCCGCCTCCCGCAGCAGATCGTCGACCGGCGTGGCGCGGATGCCGCGGGAGAACAGCACGCTCTCGGCCGCCCGGAGCAACCGGTCGCGTGCGGAGGGGCGCTGGGAGGGGGCCATCACTCCACTGTAACGACCGTTTCAGTGAACCACTATTCTAGTGTACTGTAACGAGCGTTCTAGTTGCGGCCGTGCCCGAGCCCGGGTGGACGAGCCCGGGCGTCCCAGCCCGACGGCCGGTTCGGCCGCCCAGCCCGTCGGAAAGAAGGAGAGCGCCGATGCGAGATCTGGTCCTCAGCGGGATGGCACTGATCGCGGCGACCTACGGCCTCGCCCGGTTCGGGTACGGGCTGTTCCTGCCACAGTTCACCGAGGAGTTCGCGATGGTCCCGGCCGTCTCGGGTGCGATCCAGGCCGGCAGCTTCCTGTCCTACTGCCTCGCAGCGGCGATCGCGGCGCGCGTCGACGCCGGCCCGCGAGCATTCGTGGCGCTGGCAGGAGGCACGGCCGCGGCGGGCTCGCTCGGCGTGGCGCTCGCGCCCCATGCCGCGGTCCTCGCCCCGGGCGTCGTCCTCGCCGGGGCCGGCGCCGGGTTCGCGACGCCTGGCCTGGTCACCCTCATCGAGCGCCACCTCGTCGGCGCCCGACGTGAGAGCGCGCAGACGGTCGTCAACTCCGGCACCGGCGCCGGCCTGGTCGCCGCGGCGGCGCTGAGCCTGCTCGCCATCGGGCACTGGCGGATCGCCTGGGCGGTGATCGCGGTGACAGCGGCAGTGGCCGCGCTGGCCACCTTGAGGGCCGATGCCGTCGCCGCCGGTGCCGGCTCGTCCGCCGGCGGCGGATCGCTCATCAGGTCCGGGCCGCCCGCCAGCTCCGGATCGCCTGTCAGCTCCGGACCGCCCGCCGGTCCAGGGGCTGCCTCGGGGCCTGGGCGGTCCGCGGGCGACGCCGCGCCGAGCAGTCGCGCAGGGCTCCGTGCCCTCATGGCGCCGCTGGTCATCCCCGTGGTGGCCGCTCTGCTGGCCGGCGCGTCGAGCGCCGCCATCTGGACCTTCGGGCGTTCGGTGATGGCCGATGCCCGCCCGGATCAGCCGCTCTACTCGCTGCTGGCCTGGATGGTGCTGGGTGTGCTCGGCATGGTCGGTGCGATCGCCGCCAAGCTCGTCCAGGCCTGGAGCCTGCGGACCGCCTGGACCCTCACCGCTGCTGCCATGGCCGGCGCCACCGTTCTGCTGGGCGTCGCTCCCGGAGCGTCGTGGGCCGCTCACCTGTCCATGTGCCTGTTCGGCGCGGGCTATACGGCGCTGAGCGGCGTCCTCATCGTCTGGGCCGGGAGGGCCCGTCCGGAATGCGCCGCGGAGGGAACGGTCGTGCTCTTCATCGCGCTCGCCCTGGGCCAGGCGGCAGGCTCCCTGCTGCTGGGGGCTCTGCTCGGAGTCACGTCGGAGATGACGACGTTCCTGGTCGCCGGAGGGCTCGGCCTGGCGGCCATCGTGCCCACGCTGCACCGCCGGATCCGGCATGACGACGGGGTGAGCACGAGCATGTCGGGATCGGTCGCGTGAAAGGCCTGTGCCATACTGACGCAGGCACTCTCCTGCTCCGCACCGGGTGGGGGAACCTCCCGGCGTCGTCACGTCGGAGCACCGGTTACGCGTTGTACCGCGACCGCCGTGCTCCCGCGATCGGCATCGCAGCGCTTCCATCGGGAAGCTGCGCGACGGCGAGGGCTAGAGACTTCCGTCCTCAGGGACGATGACCACGGGGAGCCAGGGTGCGCTGGTTCCTTCAGAAGGAGACGGCCGTATGGCTGACAGCACCCATAATCCAGAATCCGACTCGTCGGAGGAGACGACCACGCCTCCCACGTCGCGGCGTCGCCGCCGGGCCGGAGCCCCCGCGGGTGCTCCCGAGCCCGTCTCGGGACCGGAGGTCTCCGAGGAGACGGGGCCTGCCGCGCCGCGCACGGTCGTCGCACAGCAGAGCGAGTCCCCGATCGAGACCGCCCCGGCCCCCACGAAGCGCCCCCGCCGCCGAGCGGGCGCCCCTGCCGGCGCCCCCGTGATCCCGCCCGCCCCGGAGCCCGTCGTCGAGGAGCTGGTGGGGGAGGAGCCCCTCGTCGAGCCCGAGACCGAGGACATCGTCACGGAGGACGTCGAGACCGAGGACGTGACGGGCTCGAACAGCACGGCCGAGCCTGGCTCGACCGCAGCACCGGCCGCTGCCGGCTCCAGCGACGCGGGGTCCCACGACAGGGACGGCGGGTCCGGCGACGAGGACGACAACCCTGTCGTCGATGACCTGCGAGCCCTCGCCGACGCTCGCGGCGGCTCCGGCGACGAGACCGAGGACGCCGGCGACGACCGGTCCCGCCGGCGCGAACAGGTCCAGATGGACTTCGCCTCGCTCCTGTTCCAGGCGCCGACGCCGCCGCGCACGACGGTCGGCCCGCACGACGCCCCCGTCGGCGGTGCGGACGTCTCCTTCGACGCCGGAGCGGACGAGGACGAGAGCGACGAGACGGAGGGGACGGACGAGACCCGCCGCCGCGACGAACGGCCCGCGACCTCCGACGACGAGCAGGGCGGGCGCTCGCGCTCGCGCCGCGGCCGGTCGCGCCGCTCCTCCCGCCGCGACAGCGGATCCGACGACTCCGCCGCCGCCGAGGACAGCACCGAGGACACGGCCTCCGAGGACGACTCCGATGAGGACTCCGAGCGCAGCACCGGCGGCTCGAACGGCTCCCGTCGCCGTCGCCGCCGCGGCGGTCGTGGCCGGCGGGGCCGTGGCCGCGGGGACGAGGAGAACGGCTCGGACGAGCAGGACGACCGGGACGACCAGGACGACGACTCCTCGCAGAACGAGCGCGGCGAGCCGTCCGAGGGCAAGGACGCCAAGAGCGACGAGAGCGCCGAGGGCGGTTCCTCGGGATCCTCCAGCTCGCGCCGCCGGCGTCGTCGTCGCCGCTCGGGAAGCAACGGGGACGAGTCCACGTCGACCGATGATCCGCCCAACACGGTCGTCAAGGTCCGCGAGGCCCGCGACGAGGTCAAGGCCGTCAAGGGCTCGACCCGGCTCGAGGCCAAGCGCCAGCGGCGCCGCGAGGGCCGCGACAACGGCCGCAAGCGCAACGTCATCACCGAAGCCGAGTTCCTCGCACGCCGTGAGTCCGTCAAGCGGTCCATGGTCGTGCGCGAGCGCGGCGGACGCACGCAGATCGCCGTCCTCGAGGATGACGTCCTCGTCGAGCACTACGTCGCCCAGAAGGCACAGACCTCGATGGTCGGCAACGTGTACCTGGGCAAGGTCCAGAACGTGCTGCCCTCGATGGAGGCCGCCTTCGTCGACATCGGCAAGGGCCGCAACGCCGTGCTGTACGCCGGCGAGGTCAACTGGGACGCCGTCGGCCTCGAGGGCCAACCGCGCCGGATCGAGCTCGCCCTCAAGAGCGGCGACCCCGTGCTGGTCCAGGTCACCAAAGACCCCATCGGGCACAAGGGTGCTCGCCTGACCAGCCAGATCTCGCTGCCCGGCCGCTACCTCGTGTTCGTGCCCGGCGGGTCGATGACCGGCATCTCCCGCAAGCTGCCCGACACCGAGCGCTCGCGACTGAAGAAGCTCATGCGCCAGCTCATCCCCGAGGACGCGGGCGTCATCGTGCGCACCGCCGCCGAGGGCGCGAGCGAGGAGGAGCTGACCAACGACGTCGCGCGGCTGCGTGCCCAGTGGGAGAAGATCCAGAAGGCGCAGAATTCGAAGTCCGCGCCGGTGGCCCTCTCGCAGGAGCCCGATATCGCCATCAAGGTGGTCCGCGACGTCTTCAACGAGGACTTCACCTCGCTGATCGTCGAGGGCGGCAAGGTCTACGACGAGGTCCACCAGTACGTCTCGGACGTCGCTCCGGATCTGCTCGAGCGCCTGACCAAGCACGTCGGCGACAAGGACGTCTTCGCCAAGCACCGGATCGACGAGCAGCTGCTGAAGGCCATGGACCGCAAGGTCTACCTGCCCTCCGGCGGCTCGCTGGTCATCGACCGCACCGAGGCGATGACGGTGGTCGACGTGAACACCGGCAAGTTCACCGGTTCCGGCGGCACCCTCGAGGAGACCGTCACCAAGAACAACCTGGAGGCGGCCGAGGAGATCGTGCGCCAGCTGCGGCTGCGCGACATCGGCGGCATCATCGTCATCGACTTCATCGACATGGTGCTCGAGTCCAACCGCGACCTGGTGCTGCGCCGCCTCGTGGAATGCCTCGGCCGGGACCGGACCAAGCACCAGGTCGCCGAGGTCACCTCGCTGGGCCTGGTCCAGATGACGCGCAAGCGGGTGGGCCAGGGACTGGTCGAGACCTTCTCCGCGACCTGCGAGCACTGCAACGGCCGCGGCATCGTCGTCGACCTCGACGGTCAGCCTCACCAGCACGCCGGCAACGGCAACGGGAACGGCGGCAACGGGAACGGCAAGAACGGCAACGGCGGCTCCGGCGGGGACGAGTCCTCGAAGTCCGCCAAGCGCCGCAGCCGTCGCTCGCGAGGCGGCGGCAAGGACGACTCCGCCGCCGAGGAGGCGCCCGCGGAGGAGCCGCAGCCCGACGTCCACCGGCTCGAGGACGACGCGGACAGCCGCGCCCTCGCCCGCGCCACGATCGCCTCGATCGCCGCGGCCTCCGGTGCCCACTCGCACCCGGAGGTCACCGTCGACGGTCAGGTCATCGCGGTGGACGACACCCGGGATCCGCAGGCCGCGGAACCGGCGACCCTCCCGGAGCTGCGGCACGCGGACGCCCAGGCGGACCCATCGGCCGGCGACGCCGCGGCACAGCCGTCGGCCGGCGAGCCGGCGGACCCGTCGGCCGAGGAATCGACGGAGCAGCCTGCAGAGCAGACACCTGAGCGGTCGGCGGAGCCTGAGGCTCATGAGCCGGCCGCACACGACGCGGGCCCGGCGGCCGAACAGCCGGCGGGCGAGCAGTCCGCTGACGAGCAGCCGGCGGGCGAGCAGTCCGCTGACGAGCAGCCGGTGGCCGAGCAGCCCGCTGACGAGCAGCCGGTGGCCGAGCAGCCCGCGGTCGATCAGCAGTCGGAAGCTGCAGCCGGGGAGACCGGCGACGCGTGGGAGCAGGACGCCCCGCCGCAGTCCTGAACCGGAGAGGGCGGGCGCGACCGGCGTGACGAGTTGCACACGGTGTGACGGCGTTCTCGCAGGTCGGACCGCCTCCGATGGTTGACCCGGGGTTCCGGGGATCGTAAGCTGTTCTTCGGCGCAAAACGCGTCCAGTCGTTTTCCCGGTGGACACCGCGCGACCGCATCTCCCGCCTGCACCTCTCCCCAGGGCGTGCAGGGCCGGTTGACGGTCGCAGGTCCGCGGCCCCGCCGAGCAGGAGCACGACCCGTAGACATATCCGAATCACAAGATGGAGCAGTGACGTGGTGTACGCAATCGTCCGCGCAGGCGGTCGTCAGGAGAAGGTGTCGGTCGGTGACACCATCGTGATCAACCGCGTGGCAGGCGAGGCGGGCGACAACGTCGATCTCGCCCCCGTGCTGCTGGTCGACGGTGACAAGGTGACCTCCGCCCAGGCCGAGCTGGCCGACGTGAAGGTCTCCGCCGAGAAGGTCGAGGACCTCCGTGGTCCGAAGATCCGCATCCTCCGCTACAAGAACAAGACCGGGTACAAGAAGCGCCAGGGCCACCGCCAGGAGCTGACCCGGCTGAAGATCACGGGCATCGCCTGAGCGATCCCTTCGAACACGGAAGAAGGATTGATTCCAGATGGCATCAAAGAAGGGCGTCAGCTCCTCCAAGAACGGGCGCGACTCCAACGCCCAGCGCCTCGGCGTCAAGCGCTTCGGCGGCCAGGTCGTCGGCGCGGGTGAGATCCTCGTGCGTCAGCGCGGCACCCGCATCCACCCCGGTGACGGCGTGGGCCGCGGCAACGACGACACGCTGTTCGCGCTGAACGCGGGCACCGTCGAGTTCGGCCGCAAGCGTGATCGCCGCGTGGTCAACGTCGTCGAGACGGTCTGATCTGCCGCCCCGGAATCCGGGGCACACAACTGCCTTCGAGGGGCGGAGCCGACTGCTCCGCCCCTCGACGCGTATCTGCACCCAGCTGCTCGGGACGCTCCCGCCACCGACCGCTCGGGGCTCGTCGGCACCGACCCGCCGACGCGCCCCAGCGACCTGCTCACTCCACCCCCTCCATCCGCTCCACCATCGGAGGTCACCCATGGCCACGTTCGTCGACCGCGTCAGGCTGCAGGTCGCCGGAGGGTCAGGCGGCCACGGCGCCGCCTCCATCCGCCGCGAGAAGTTCAAGCCGCTGGCCGGGCCCGACGGCGCCAACGGCGGCCGCGGCGGTGACGTGATCCTCGAGGTCGACGCCTCGACGACCACGTTGCTCGCCTACCACCACAAGCCCCACCAGAGCGCCACCAACGGTGGCTTCGGCAAGGGCGACCTGCGCCATGGCGCGCGCGGTGAGGACCTCGTCCTGCCTGTGCCCGACGGCACGGTCGTCGCCACCGAGGACGGCACCGTTCTGGCCGACATGATCGGCATCGGCACCCGATTCGTCGCCGCCCGCGGCGGCTCCGGCGGACTCGGCAACGCGGCCCTGGCCACGACCAAGCGCAAGGCCCCGGGCTTCGCGCTGCTCGGCGAGCCCGGCCAGGAGCGCAGCCTCATCTTGGAGCTGAAGTCCGTGGCCGACGTGGCCCTGGTCGGCTTCCCCAGCGCCGGGAAGTCCTCGCTGATCGCGTCGATGAGCGCTGCGCGGCCCAAGATCGCCGACTACCCGTTCACCACCCTGGTGCCCAATCTCGGGGTCGTCGAGGCCGGCCAGTTCCGCTACACGATCGCCGACGTGCCGGGTCTGATCCCCGGCGCCAGCCAGGGCAAGGGCCTGGGCCTGGACTTCCTGCGCCACATCGAGCGCTGCCACGTGATCGTCCACGTCCTCGACGCCGCGGCCCTCGAATCGGAGCGCGACCCCGTCACTGATCTCGAGACGATCGAGAACGAGCTGGCCACCTATGCCAGCAGTCTGGATGAGCAGGCGGAGACCCGTGTGCCGCTGATGGAGCGGCCCACCGTGATCGTGCTGAACAAGACTGATCTGCCCGACGGGGCCGATATGGCGGACATGGTCCGGGAACGCCTCGGAGAGCGGGACGTGCCGATCCTCGACGTCTCCGCCCTGAACCGCAAGGGCCTGCGCGAGCTGTCCTTCGTCCTCGGCGAGCTGGTCGAGCAGGCACGCGCCGCGCTGCCCGCCCCGGAGGCCGCTCCCATCGTGATCACTCCCAGGGCAGTGGACGCGGAGGAGTTCCGCGTGGTCACCGAGCAGTACGACGGCGGCACCGCCTACCGCGTCGTCGGCGACAAGCCCGAGCGGTGGGTGCGCCAGACCGACTTCACCAATGACGAGGCCGTCGGATACCTCGCCGATCGCCTCGCCCGTCTGGGCGTGGAGGACAAGCTGTTCTCCGCCGGCGCCGTCGCCGGGTCCACCGTGCTGATCGGACCCGGGGACGACGCCGTCGTCTTCGACTGGGAGCCGACCATGGTCGGGGGCGCCGAGCTGCTCGGCGTGCGCGGGTCCGATCGGCGGCTCGAGGACCATCACCGCCCCACCCGTGACGAGAAGCGCGAGGAGCAGCGCGCCCGCACCCAGGCCCGCATGAACCGCATCGCCGCGATGGACGAGGAGCGCCGTGCCGGGCACTGGGCCGAGCCGTCCGCCGCGTCCGAGCCACCAGCGCCATCAGCGCCTGAGGAGTCCGACGAGCAGGAGCGCTGAGGATGGCGGGGACGGCGAACGGCACCGGTGCGCGCCTGCGCCAGCCGGCCCGGCTCACCGAGCGCGGGATGCTGGGCGAGGCCGCACGCATCGTGGTCAAGATCGGTTCTTCGAGCCTGACCGATGACCGTGGTCGGCTCGATCAGGACCGGGTCGATGCGATCGCGACCACCGCCGCGGCGCTGGCCGAGCGAGGCACCGAGGTCGTCATCGTCTCCTCGGGCGCGATCGCGGCGGCTCTGGGTCCGCTGGGCCTGCCCGAGCGGCCCGGCTCCGTCGAGCTCCAGCAGGCCGCGGCGAGCGTGGGCCAGGCACTGCTGGCCACCTCGTGGTCGAGCGCCTTCGGCGGGCACGGACGGATCACCGGACAGGTGCTGCTGACCGAATCCGACGTGATCCGCCCGCAGACCTACCGCAACGTGCGCAGCGCGCTGGAGTCCCTGCTCGAGCTGAATGTGGTCCCGGTGGTCAACGAGAACGACACCACCGCCACCCACGAGATCCGCTTCGGTGACAACGACCGGCTCGCCGCCCTCGTGGCGCAGCTGCTCGGGGCCGACGCGCTGTTCCTGCTGACCGATGTCGACGCGCTGTACACCGCGCCGCCGCGCGAGCCCGGCGCCCAGCGCATCGCCGTGGTCGAGGACGCCGCCCGGCTGAGCGATGTGAGCATCGGCAGCGTCGGCTCGAAGATCGGCACCGGCGGCATGGTCACCAAGCTCTCCGCCGCTCAGCTCGCCTCCACGACCGGCACTGCTGCCGTGCTGACCTCGGCGCCGCGGTTCGCTGCGGCCGCTGCCGGGGAAGATGTCGGTACCTTCTTCCCCGGTCACCACGGCCGGCGCCGGTCGCGGCTGGTGTGGCTGCGCTTCGCGACCCGGGGCGCAGGCACCCTCACGCTCGACGAAGGAGCCGCGCAGGCCGTGCGGACCCGGCGGCGATCCTTGCTCGCCGTGGGCGTCACGGGCGTGGAGGGAACCTTCCCCTCGGGCGTACCGGTGGACATCGCCGGGCCCGACGGGGAGATCTTCGCCCGCGGGCTGACGTCCTTCAGCAGCGACGAGCTGCGCGCCATGAGCGGGCGTGGCTCCGGGGAGCTGCACGAAGAGCTGGGGGAGCGGTATCGCCGCCCCGCTGTCCACCGCGACCAGCTGGTGGTGCTCTGAGACCGCTCAGCCCGGGGCCCGTGCCGCCGGCCGGCGACATGGACGGTCTCAGTCGCCGGCGTAGATCCGCTCCTGCTCGGCGGTGTCATCGGGCTCGCGCGGCTCGGTGCCCTGCGCTCGACGCCCGGCGACCTCGTCGTGCTCGGACTGCGTGCGCGCAGCCGGCGTGGGTGCACCGTCCGCGGACGCAGCGGCCCCCGGCGCAGCCGCTGCGGCCGTGCCGGAGGCACGGCCCTGTCGTCGTTCCCGGGCGATCCGCACGCGCTCGATGATCAGACCCACCACGAGGGCCAGCCCCACGCCGATGGCGACACCCAGCAGCGGCTGCTCGCGGAAGGCGAAGCCTCCCAGCATGCCGATCGCGACGTTGTACGTGGCCCACGCTGTTCCGGCGAGGAGCGAGTAACCGATGAACCGCGGGCGCGGATAGCCGATCATGCCCGAGGCGATGGAGGTGGCGGTGCGTCCGCCGGGAATGAAGCGCGCGGCGATGATGATCATGCCGCCGCGAGTCATCAGTCCGTTCTCGGCCCAGCCGAACAGCTTCTCGCCCACCCGATTGCGCCGCAGACGGCGGGTGAGGGGACCGGCGCCGCGTCCGACATGGTGGGAGGTGATGTCCCCGGCGACCGCTCCGGCGATGGCCACCAGCAGCAGCCACTGGGCCTCGGGAGAGGACTGGACCACGGCGTAGGCACCGGCGGTGATGACGACGGTCTCCCCGGGAACCACCGGGAGCACCGAATCGATCGCGACGACGAGGAACACCACGAGGTAGAGCCAGGGTGAGGCCATGACCGTCTCGACCAACTGCATCACGGAATCCATCGGCGGTCGCGTCTCCTCGGGGGCCGGGTCGTTCGGGGGTGAAGAAGCACAGTCTTCCGGCACCGGTCTCGTGATGCTATGGGGATAACCGCAAGGTTCCCTGGGCGGAACCGCCGAAGCCCGGGACCGCGCCGGGGCGCACGGCCGCTGTCCCGACGCCTGGGCTCGAGCGGAATCGGGCGGCATCGGCGGCTAAGCTCGTTCCATGACTGCTGCACCCGAGGTCACCGACGTCGAGCAGGCGGTGCGCGAGGCCGCCCGAGCCGCCAAGGACGCCCAGCCCGCCCTGGCCCGCCTGCACCGCGAGACCAAGGACGCCGTGCTGTACGCAATGGCAGACGCCCTCGTCGCTCGCGCCGATGAGATCGTCTCGGCCAATGCCCGCGACCTCGAGGCGGCCGATGCCGCCGGCATGGCACCGGGGCTGCGCGACCGGCTGGCCCTGGACCCTCAGCGCGTCGAGAAGATCGCCCACCAGCTTCGCGACGCGGCGGCGCTGCCGGACCCCGTCGGCGAGGTCATCCGCGGTTCCGTGCTGCCCAACGGCCTCGAGCTGCGTGAGCTCCGCGTGCCCCTCGGCGTGATCGGCATGGTCTACGAGGCCCGGCCCAACGTCACGGTCGATGCCGCCGGCCTCGCCCTGAAGTCGGGCAACGCGGTCGTCCTGCGTGGAGGCTCCGCGGCCCTGCACTCCAACACCGCTCTCATCGCCGTGCTCCGCTCCGTGCTGGCCGAGCACGATCTGCCCGAGGATCTCGTGGTGGGCATCGACGAGCACGGACGCGACGGTGCCGACGTCCTGATGCGCGCCCGCGGCCTGATCGACGTGCTGATCCCGCGCGGCGGCGCCGGGCTGATCCGGCGCGTCGTCGAGAACTCGCTGGTCCCGGTCATCGAGACCGGCACCGGCAACACCCACATCCTCATCGACGCCAGCGCGGACCTCGATCAGGCCGCCGCAATCGTCACCAACGCCAAGACCCAGCGCATCGGGGTGTGCAATGCGCTGGAGACCCTGCTGGTCCACCGCGACATCGCCGGCGCCGCCCTTCCCCGCCTGGCCGGGCCGCTCGCCGAGGCAGGGGTGCGCCTGCACGCCCACGAGACGGCCGCCGGCATCCTCGCCGAAGCGGACACGGACATCGAGGTCCTCCCGGCGACCGCGGAGGACTGGGACACCGAGTACCTCGCCCTGGACCTGGCGGTGAAGGTGGTCGAGGATCTCGACGAGGCGCTCACGCACATCCGTGAGCATTCCACCGGCCACACCGAATCGATCCTGACCCGGGACCTGCTCAGCCAGCAGCGGTTCCTGGCCGAGGTCGATTCCGCCGTGGTGATGGCCAACGCCTCCACCCGGTTCTCCGACGGCGGCGAATTCGGATTCGGTGCGGAGATCGGCATCTCCACCCAGAAGCTCCACGCGCGCGGCCCGATGGGCCTGAGGGAGATGACCACCGGCAAGTGGCTCGTGATCGGGCAGGGGCACGTGCGCCCGTGACGCCACTCCCATCACGCGCGTCGAGGCCTGAGCGTGCGCGCCCCTGTGGGATGATGGGCCGGTCACCCGTGGAAAGGCCCTGAAGAACATGATCGACCAGCTCATGATCCTCGCCGAGTCCGGCGAACACGCGACCGGCGGGGTGCCGGCTCCCATGGTGGGCATCGGCGTCTTCGTCATCATGATGATCCTGCTCGGAGTCACCTACCTCACCGGAGGGGCGAACCAGCGAAAGCGGCGCAAGTCCGACAAGCCCGGCGACCACTGATCGGGATGGAGCAGCAGCGACGACGGATCGGCGTGATGGGTGGGACGTTCGATCCCATCCACCACGGCCACCTCGTCGCCGCCAGCGAGGTCCAGAGCGTCTTCGGGCTGGACGAGGTCGTCTTCGTCCCGACCGGCCGGCCCTGGCAGAAGGGCGACCGCAGCATCTCGGACCCGGAGCACCGGTACCTGATGACCGTGGTCGCCACCGCCGCGAACCCGGTGTTCACCGTCTCCCGAGTCGACATCGACCGCCCGGGGGCCACATACACCATCGATACCCTGCGCGACCTGCGGACGATCCACCCCGACGCGGATCTGTTCTTCATCACCGGCGCCGACGCCCTGCAGTCCATCCTGACGTGGAAGGACTCGGAGGAGATCTTCTCCCTCGCCCACTTCGTCGGCGTCACCCGGCCGGGTCATGAGCTGGACACCTCCGGTCTCCCGGCCGATGGAGTCTCCCTGATCGAGGTGCCGGCGATGTCGATAAGCTCCACGGACTGTCGCACCCGAGTCGCCGCCGGCGGTCCCGTCTGGTACCTCGTGCCCGACGGGGTCGTCCAATACATCAACAAGTACGCCCTCTACACAGGAGGTGACGGCGATGACTGAGTCCGATACGAGCCCGCGTCGCGGGCGCCGCGCTCGCGCGCTGAGCCCCGAGGAGAGCGCCGCTCTGGAGACTCGCACCGCAGCTGCCATCACCGGCGAGCAGCCACCGGTCCCCAGCGTGCGCGGCCCCGTCGCGCCGCCGTCGGCCGACGCCCCCGTTCCGACGCTGCGCAAGTTCGGCCGACGGGCGCGGATCATCGAGCTCAGCGACGCCCCCGAAGCAGAGGTCGCGGGGACCGTCGAGTCCTCGGAGCCCGCCGAGGCCCCCGATTTCTCTGCTGCCGACGTCACGACCTCGTCGCCGGCGTCCGGTGCGGAGGGTGCCGAGGCTGCCACGGAGGGTCAGGACGTTTCTGCCTCCGAGGACACCGCAGGCACGTCGGCGTCCGAGCAGGCGCCCGGGGCCGAGGCGACGTCCGGGGTCGCCCGCGGGGGTGAACCCGGGGACGAGCCGAGCACGGGGGGCGACCCGGACGCCGTGGACGCCGCGGGCGCGGCGATGTCCCGGCAGACCGGACAGTCCACGGACACTCCGGACGCGAGCCACCAGGCCGGCCAGGGCCGGCAGTCCGCCGCGTCCGCGCCGCTGCCCGGCGCCGCAGCGCAGGTCGCCCGACGGTCCCAGCCGGCGCGCCGCACGGCCGTGATCGACCGCGACCGTGACGGTGTGGAGCTGGGGGAGCTGTCGATCACCGACGCCCCTGATCCCCGACCCGCCCCGCGCTTCGACGGCAAGGTGCTGCACCGCCCCGAGCGCTCCGGGGGCCGCCCGCTGCTGTGGCTGGTGTGGGCCCTGATCGCGCTCGCACTGATCGTGCTGGTCGCACTGCTGCTGAGCGGAGTGATCGGCCCCGGTGAGGCGTCCGCCCTGGACCTCACCGTGCACGACCTGTTCAACGACCATCCCCATGTGGAGGAATCGACCGCGTGAGCGCCCCCGAAGAATCCCTCGACCTCGCCCGGGTGGCCGGCCAGGCCGCCTCCGACAAGCTCGCCGAAGAGGTGATCGGCCTCGACGTCTCCGAGCAGGTCGTGATCACCGACCTGTTCCTCGTGTGCAGCGGCGACTCGGAGCGCCAGGTCTCCGCCATCGTCGACGGCGTGGAGGAGGCCCTGCTCAAGGAGCGGCGCCGCAAGCCCCTGCGCCGGGAGGGCCAGCGCGACGCCCGCTGGGTGCTCCTGGACTACGGGGACATCGTCGTGCATGTCCAGCACGCCGAGGACCGGGCGTTCTACGCGCTCGAGCGCCTGTGGCGCGACGCCCCGCTGGTGGATCTGCAGATCGACGAGGGCCGCCCGGCGTGAGCTCCTCGCTGTCCATGGGTGGTCTCGCGAGCACCCGCCTCGTCCTCGTGCGCCACGGCCAGACCGACTACAACCGCGATGGTCGCCTCCAGGGACAGGTCGACATCCCGCTGAACGCCGCCGGAGCCAAGCAGGCCGCGCTGCTGGCGGCCGCGGTCGCGGAGAACCCGCCGGATCTCATCGTCTCCTCCCCGCTGCAGCGCGCGCACGAGACGGCGCGCGCGATCGGCCAGGCGTGCGGTCTCGAGGTCTCCACGGACGAGGCCTTCCTCGAGCGTGGCTTCGGGCAGTGGGAAGGCCTGACCGGTGACGAGATCCGTCGGCGCTGGCCCACGGAGCACGCCGCCTGGCGGGACCACCGTGAGGTGACGGGGCTGGACGTCGAGGACCGGCCCGCCGTCGGCTCCCGCGTGGCGGCGGCCTGCCGGCAGCTGGTCGCCGATAACCGCGGAGGCACCGTCATGGTCGTCACCCACGGCGCGGCGATCACGCTCGCGATCACCGCTCTGCTGGGACTGGACGCGAACGAGTTCCGTGGTCTGGCGGGGCTGGAGAACTGCCATCGCTCGGTGCTGGAACCGCTGCGATCGGACCCGGAAGGGCGGCTCATGAGGTTGCTGTCACACAACGTCGGTCCCGATTTCATCTGAGGTCAGCAGCGATGTACCATCGATGAGTCGCCTTCCGGGGCGGCACCCGATACGGGGCTATGGCGCAGTTGGTAGCGCGCTTCCATGGCATGGAAGAGGTCAGGGGTTCGAATCCCCTTAGCTCCACTCGAGAAACCGTGAGACAGTGACTCGTCAGAAGGGCCCCACCTGATGGTGGGGCCCTTCTGCTGTGTGTCGCGCGTATCTCCCGAGCTGCAGCTCGAGCTCCTCCCAGCGACGGCATCGGCCATACGCTGCAGAGCACCGGCGACCTCACGATGTTCACCTCCGCCCTCCGGGTCCGACCGCCGCCTGGCGAGGATCTCCCAGCATGATCGTGCCGAGCTCGAACGCCTCCTGCTCGCGCTGCTGGGCCCTGCGGACAGCTGATCCTGCTCACCGATCCAGTTGCAGTCTGCTCCATGCACGGCACGTCAGCGCGGCGAACACGAGCGGAACTCCGACGGCCGCGAACGGGGCTGCGGCACCGGCGGCGCCCGGTGCGGCGATCGCCGTGACCTGGACCGCGATGAGCACGCCGAGTACCACGGCGATGCCCGCCAGCTGACCCCGCCACACCGTCGCGGCCCAGGCCGCCGGGAGCCCGAGCAGTCCGACGCCGAACGTGAGAGCGGCCTGCTCCGCCAGCTGGCGCAGTACCTCGCCGTCGACCGGCCCGAGGCGGAGCAGCAGACCGGTCGCCAGGAGCAGCAGCGACAGGACCAGGGCGATGCCGCCGACCCACGCCAGATGCACGATGAGTTTCGCCAGCGCGATCACGGCGCGGGGGGCCGGGATGGCGAACAGGCCCGTGATCGTGCCCTCGGCGAACTCCCGACCGAAGGTCCAGCTCAGCACGACGCCGAAGGCGAGAAGACCGCCTGCTGCGGTGATCTGGGCGGTCACGCCGGTCAGGAGCTCCCAGCCCTCGGCGTCGGCCAGCGGGCCGAGCTGCGCGAGGATCTGCTGGTTGCCGGCACGGGCCGCGGCGACCAGGGCGCCCACCAGCACCGCGATGCCGCCCACGACCAGCAGCGTCGCGGTGCGCACGACCCGCGACGACCAGGCCTTGTACCCCTCGACCCGGATCGCCGTGGCGAGTGCGCTCATGATCTCCGGCTTTCATCATCGGCCCGGACCAGCTCGAAGAAGGCCCTTTCGAGTTCTTGCCCTGCGGGGTCCAGGCTCCCCACGATTCGCCCCCGGTTGAGCACGGAGATCCGGTCGGCGATCCGCGCGACCTCGTCGAGGTGGTGGCTGGAGACAAGGATGCCGGCACCACCGTTGGCCCGGCGCTGCAGCACGCGGCGCAGCAGGAGTACCCCGGCGGGATCGAGGGCGTTGGTCGGCTCGTCCAGGATGATCAGCTCGGGCTCGTGCTGCAGCGCGACGGCCAGGCCCAGGCGCTGCCGATTGCCCTGCGAGAGCTTGCGTGCCGGGACCGCGGCGTAGCGCTCGAGGTCGAGTTCCGCCAGCACTGCCTCAGAGCAGTCGAGGTCGCTGCCGCGGAGTCGGGCGGCGAGCTGGACGTTTGTGCGGGTGCCGAGCTCCGGGTACGCGAAAGGTTGTTCCACGAGGTGGCCGACGCGGCGCCAGGCGGTGGCCGGGAGCTGCTCGAGGCGCCGGCCGTCGATGCAGACCTCACCGCTGTCGAGCCGGAGCATGCCCAGGGCCGCCCGCATCAGGGTCGTCTTGCCGGCGCCGTTCAGCCCGACCAGAGCGTGGATCTCTCCGGCGGCGACGTGCAGGTCGAGGCCGAGCAGACCGGCCTGTGGCCCGAACGTTCGCCTCGCACCCCGCAGGCTCAGCCGCTCAGACAAGGCGGCCTTCAAGGGTGCACAGGGACGCCTCGACGGCGTCGGCCATGGGGAGGGAGTCATCGTGCGCCCATTCGAACAGCGCTGCCGTCAGTGCCGCCATCACGGCGGCCGCGGCCGCACGTGCGGCCAGGCGTGAGCAGGCGGCGGCAAGCTGCTCGGCGATGGCTTTCTCCGTGGCAGAGGTGGCGGCCGCCATGTCGGCACGGAGTGCATCAGAACCGGCGATGATCCGAACTCGCCGACGGACCGTGTCCAGCTCGCGCTCGTCCAGTGCGGTGAGGGCATTCCGAAGACCGCGCGTCGCTCGCAGCAGGGGAGGCAGTTCCGGTGCCTGCGCACCGACCGCGGCGGCGATCGCCGGGTCGTAGGGGTCGACGGTGACCACGGCGGCCTTGCTCGGAAAGTGGCGGAAGAACGTCATCTGGGTGACTCCGGCCGCGTCGGCGATCTGGGCCACCGTCGTCCGCTCGAAGCCCTGGGTCTCGAAGAGCTTCAGCGCGGTCTCGATGAGCCGGGTATGGGTGTGCTCGTGACGGGCCATACCGAGATGTTAGTGACTAACATTCCGCGGTGTCCACAGTCAGTGCGGGATCGACATGACACCTGGGTTGTCGCCGTGTGGGAACTGTGACAGGTTTGATGTCATGGATCGACGCACTGCGGGGCCGGATGAACCAGAGGCGCAGGGTCCCGACCCGGGCCGCGCACCCGCGCCCGCGGTCCGGTTGTCGGGGTTGACCAAACGCTTCGGTGACCATGTCGCGGTCGACGCGATCGATCTGACCGTGCCGCGCGGCATGTTCTATGGGATCGTCGGACCCAATGGCGCCGGCAAGTCCACCACTCTGTCGATGATCGCCGGACTGCTCGCCCCGGATTCCGGAACCGTCGAGGTGGCCGGATTCGATGCGGCGCGGCAGCGGGAGCAGGTCCTCGACGCGCTGGGCATCATGATGGAAGGGCTCTCCTTGCCGGAGCGGCTCACCGGTGCGGAGCTCCTCGAATACACGGCCCGGCTGCGGGGAGTGGGACCGCAGTGGCGCGAGCGCGCCCACGACCTGCTCGAGGTCCTCGAGCTCGACCGTGCGCCGACGACCCTGATCGTCGACTACTCCACCGGCATGCGCAAGAAGATCGGCCTGGCCGTGGCCCTGATGCACCGTCCCCGGGTGCTCGTTCTCGATGAGCCCTTCGAAGCCATCGACCCGGTCTCGGCCCGCGCCATCGAGGGTCTGCTCGGCCAGTACGTCGCCGGGGGCGGGACGGTGCTGCTGTCCAGCCACATGATGGAGGTCGTCGAGCGCACCTGCGAGCGTGTCGCCCTGATCCAGGGCGGGCGGATCCTCACCGAGGGCACGCTCGCCGAGGTCAGGGGCGAGGGAACGCTCAACCAGAGATTCCTGGACCTCGTCGGCACCGCCCCGCAGCGAGACATCGCATGGCTGGGATGAGCACGACCGTCACCTTCGCCGCCATGCGATGGCGGATCATCCGCACGGGCCCGAACGACGAACGTGCCTTCGGGCTGGTCGCCGGGCTCCTCGCCGCGGTCGCCGTGATCGTCCTGGCCGTCCTGGCCCAGGGCGGGGACGTGCATCCCAGTTGGGTGACCGCCGCGATCTCGCTGGTCGGGCTGACCTGGCTGATCGGTCCGGTCCTGCTGCCGGGGTCCGCCCCGGTGCTCGATCCGCAGTGGTTCCGCACCCTGCCCCGACGGCCCGTGCAGATCGCCCGCGAGATGGCGCCGAGCGAAGCGATCAGCGTCGGCACCGTGATCACTGCCGTGACTCTGGTCAGCATGGTGATCCTCGTGGCGCCGCTCGGCCCTCTCACCATGCTCCACGCAGCCGTGGCCGCGATGGCACAGCTGTTCTTCCTGCTCTGGCTGGGTCGATGCGCCGCGGCGCTGGTCTCACGCCTGCTGCGCTCGAGGGTCGGCATGTGGGTGGCGGCGGTCCAGATGTCGGTGCTGCTGGCGATCTCCTTCGCCGGGTGGGTTCCGGTGGTCGCCCTCTTCCTCCCCCGGCTGGGGGAGGGGGACTCGGAGATCGTGACTCCGGCGGCGCCCGGGGCGATGCCCGCACCGCTCGAGAATACGCTGCTGGCCCTGCCGACCGGGTGGGGGCTGGCTGCGGTCCGGGCCGTGACCTCGGGCGACGGGACGGTCCCGGTCCTCGGTGCCGTACTCCCGCTGATCGGCCTCGTCATCATCGGCCTGGTCCTGTGTCGCACATGGATCGCCCTGACGGCGTACACCATCTCCCGTCCTCCGGCGCGGATCCAGAATGCGGTGCGAGCACCGGATTCGGCAGCGCGGACCGGCCTTCGTGCCGGTGGGCCCGTCCGGGGCGTGGCCGATCGGGAACTGGCGACCTGGTTCCGCGATCCCCACCGCAAGCTCGGGCTCGGGCACGCCTGGATCACTCCCGTGTTGATGATCGCGCTGGTGGCACCCACCAGCTGGTCCTGGGCGCTGCCGTTCATCGGGGTGATGGCGGCGGTCTTCGGCGCGATGGTCGCGGTGAACACCTACGCTCTGGACGGCACCGCGCTGTGGCAGCTGCTGACCACGCCTGGGGCCGTGCGGGCCGACGTGCTCGGCCGCCAGGCGGTCTGGATGATCCTGTTCGGGCTGCCGATCGTGGTCCTGACGATCGTGCTCTGCCTGATCAGCCAGTCGCCGCTGTGGGCGCCCGCGCTGGGGATGACGCTCGCGGCCACCGGAGCTGCCTGCGCGGGCGCGCCCCTGTTCGCCGCCCTGATGCTGGCAGTCGGCGCCGACGCACGGGACCGGGTCTCGACCTCCGACGACTCCGGCAATGCCGCCGGGGGTGAGTGGACCGTCTTCGTCGCCGTGGTCGCAGCGGCGATCATCCCAGTGGTCATCGGGGGCCTCGCCGGCGCGGGATGGCTGGTCCATCTGCTGCTCGGCGCGGGGGTGGGAGCGGCTGCGGTCGCGGGGCTGACGCGCATCACCCGGGCCCTGCTGGACCGTTCCGGCCCGGCCATGCTGTCGGCCTTCTCCTCGGGCGACGCGACGCGGTTGAGGAAGTCGTGACGAGGATCAGGGTGCCGTGAGGCGGCCACCGAACTCGTCGGACCCGTCGGACCCGTCGGAACTGACGGACCCGTCGGACCCGTCGGAACCGTCGGACCCGTCGGAACCGTCGGAACCGTCGGGCTGGCGCAGGATAGTGCGCAGCCGCTCGGGGGCGGTGCGGCGCGGATCGCCCAGGTAGATCTCGTGATGCCGGTCCCGCATGCTCAGGCCTGCGCGGGGATCACCTCGCGGTGCCTCTGCTGGAGCACGGGCCCTTCCGTGTCGCATGCCGCGCCCGGCGTGCTCGGTGGCATGGTCATCCCTCGTTCTCGATCTCGGCAAGCGCGGCGTCCATGTGGTGCAGCACGCGCAGCGTCGCATCGAGCTCGGCCGCCGTCAGATCGCCGCCGACCCGGCCCATCAGCTCGTGCTCGCGCCGGCTGACGGAGTCGATAGCTGCTCGGCCCGCGGCGGTGAGCCGCACCAGGGCCGAGCGGCGGTGGGCCGGATTCTCGGCCAGCTCCACGTATCCGGCCGCGCGGGCATCGTGGACCATGCGTTGAACGAACTGGCGACTGAGATCCTGCGCGCGCGCCATCTGGGGAACCGTGAGTTCACCCTCGCGGTGCAGCTGGTCCAGCACGTTCCGGACTCCGACGGACATGCCGTTGATCGGCTCGTGACGCTCGACGATCCGTGATGCCCGGCGGTACACGGGCCCGAGCGCGACGTACACCTCGGCCAGGCGGGTCGCGAGCGTGTCGCGGTCGAGGGGTTCGTGCGGTGCTGGGTGGCGGGGTGCGGACATGCCCCGAGTATGGCACCCGGGTTGTCAACACGGCGGGCGTATGACACCTTGGTTGTCATGACGCACGAGACGCAGTTCCTCGATCTTCCGGACCAGCGCATCGCCTACTACGACCTCATCCCTCGGCCCGTTGAGACGGCCCCGCCATCCGGTGGTTCCGCGGGACATGCGTCCGAGGCCGTCCCACTCGTCCTGCTCCACGGCGGGGTCGTCGACAAGCGCATGTGGCACCCGCAGCTGAAGGCCTTCCCGGACCGCCGCGTCATCGTCCCCGACGCGCGGGGGCACGGGGAGTCCTCGGATGCCGAGGCCCCGTACCGTCTGGCCGACGACGTCGTGGCTCTGCTCGACGCGCTCGAGATCGACCGCGCGGTACTGATCGGGCTGTCCATGGGCGGCAGCACCGCCGTCGACGTCGCTCTCGAGCACCCGGGTCGCGCGGCTGCGCTCGTCGCCAGCGGCACCGGCACCAGCGAGCCCGAGTTCACCGATCCCTGGACCCTGCAGGTTCTCGCCGACTGGCAGCGGGCGCAGGAGGCGGGAGATCTCGAGGAGTGGCTCGGGGTCACGGAGCGCTTCGTCGCCGGGCCGGCGCGGTCGATCGACGAGGTCGACCCGGCGGTTCGTGAGCTCTGCGCGAGGATGGCCCGCGAGACGGTCACCGATCACCTGCGCGTGGGGGAGGACGGCGTTCCGATCCCTCCGCAGCCGCCGACGCCCGTGACCAGGACCTGGGAGCGACTCGAGCAGGTCACGGTCCCGGTCCTCGCGCTGTGCGGAGCGCTGGACAGTGAGGATCATCGGGCGCTCGGGCGGAGGCTGGCCGAGACGGTCGCCGACGGGAGCTACCGCGAGGTGGCCGGGGCCGCCCACTACCCGAATCTCGAGAACCCCGAGGACTTCAACGACGCGCTGCAGCGGTTCCTTCACGGGGAGGATCGCTCGGCAGGGTGAGGACCTCTGCGCCCTGCCCGGTGATCGCGATCGTGTGCTCGCTATGCGCCGCACGGGCGCCCGTGGCACTGCGCAGCGTCCATCCGTCCGCGCCGGTGATCAGCTCCGCCGTATCAGCCATGACCCAGGGCTCCAGGGCGAGCATCAGGCCCGGGCGCAGCCGGAACCCGCGACCGGGCCGGCCCGTATTGGGCACGTGCGGATCCTGGTGCATCGTCGAACCGATGCCGTGCCCGCCGAACTCGGTATTGATGGCGTAGCCCGCCTCGTGCAGCACCGTGCCGATGGCATGGGAGACATCGCCGAGCCGGGCCCCGGGGACGGCAGCGGCGATCCCGGCATCCAGTGCGCGCCGGGTCGCCTCGATCATCGCCACACTCTCCGGGGGAGCGGAGGTGCCTACGACAACACTGAGGGCGGCATCCGCGGCGATCCCGTCCCGGACGACCGCGAGATCGAGCGAGAGCAGGTCCCCATCGGCGAGCGCCTGGTCCCGGGGCATGCCGTGGAGCACCGCATCGTTGACGGCCGTGCACACGTAGTGCCCGAACGGTCCGCGCCCGAACGACGGCTCGTAGTCGACGTAGCAGGAGGTGGCTCCGGCCTCCTCGATCAGCTCCTGCGCCCACTGATCGATCTCGAGCAGATTGGTGCCGACGGTAGTTCTCTCCCGGAGCGTGTCCAGGACGTGGCCGACGAGGGCGCCCGTCGCGCGAGCGCGGACCAGTTCGTCGGGAGTGAGGATCTCGATCATGGGGCCTCCCAGGGAGCCGATAAGTATCCCGGTAAGACTATCCCGGTATTAGTATCGGGACATGGTCAGACTTCCCCTCACCCCCGCAGAGGTCGCCCGTGGAGAGCGCCTGGGGTCGCTCCTGCGCCGTGCGCGCGGCAATCGGCCGCTCCTCGAGACGGCACTGGAAGCCGGTCTCTCCCCGGAGACCCTGCGGAAGATCGAGTCGGGACGTGTCGCCACGCCGGCCTTCTCGACGATCGCCTCCATCGCGCATGTCCTGAGTCTGTCTCTCGATGAGATCTGGGCAGAGATCAGCGCATCCGATCAGGAGACTGCGGACGATGGGAGCGCGCGGGCCGACTCTGATCACCGGATGGCCTCCTAGGCGGACGCGCCTGCCTGCACTCCGCGCCGGGCGGGAGAGGCCTTGCCCTCCTCGACGATGAGCCCGTGCAGCTCGGCGAGCTCGGGAACGCTGAATCGCGCGCGGTCGAGAGCCGGGGCGAGCCGGCGGCGGAAGGCCCGGTACGAGCCGGGCACCGCATGGCCGCGCAGAGTGAGGAGCCGTCTGGCGTACTCATCGCAGATGAACGCCGGCCGGCTGAAGCAGTACAGGGCGATCGCGTCGGCCGTCTCCTCGCCGATGCCCTCGACCGCGAGCAGCTCGGTGCGCAGGTCGCCATCGCTGAGCTCGGACGCCGTGGGGCCTCGCTCGAGCGTCCACCGCGCGAGCGCCAGCAGCCGCCCCGGTTTGGTGCTGGCGAACCCCGAGCCGCGCACGAGGTCCCGGATACGATCCTCGTCGGCCGCGGCGAGCTGGCCGGGCTCCAGCAGGCCGGCACCGCGCAGGTTCGCGATCGACGCGGCCGCCTGCTCCCATCGGCTGCGTTGGACCAGGACCGCGCCGACGGCGATCTCGAAGGGCTCCTCTCCCGGCCACCATGCTCCGAGCGGCCCGTGCGCCTCCAGCAGGTCGCGCTGGAGCGCCCGCAGATCCGCCTCGGCCAGCGGGAGCAGCGCTCCGGGCGAGGCGGCGGCCGGCGCGCGGCTCACCGCGCCGTGTACCAGTCCGGCAGAGGTTCGGGGGCCAGCCGCTGCGTGTCACCGGGCCGGGTGAGGGTGAGCACGGCCCGCATCACCACCGGATGACTCTCCAGCTCTTCCTCGATCGCCTGGATCCGTCGCTGCAGCTCCGATTCGCGCACGTCGCCGACGACGTCGACCGAGGCGACGACGAAGAGCTTGTTCGCCCCCACCCACTCGGTGTGCAGGAAGCTGACGGACTGGATGTCGCGGTGGTGGACGAGATGGTCGAGCACCTCGTGGCGGGCCAGCGGTGAGCCGCCCTCGCCGGAGAGGAAGTCGCTGTTGCGCATGATCAGCAGGACCGCCACGACGCCCAGCAGCAGGCCCACCAGGATCGACCCGATCGCATCCCACACCGCCTGCCCGGTGATCTGGTGCAGGGCGATGCCCGCAGCGGCGATCACCAGCCCCAGCAGCGCGCACGAGTCCTCCGAGAACACGGCTCGCAGCATCGGGTCCGAGGTGGTGCGGATGTAGCGCAGCGGCTTGATGCCGCGCTCCCTGGCCCCGCGGACGGCCTGGCGCGTCGCCTGGAGGAACGAGACCCCCTCGAAGACGAACGAGACCGCGAGCACGACGTAGGCCCACGTGTACGTGGCCTCCTCGCTCGGGGCGCCGAGCTCCTGGATGCCGTGCCATACGGACACGCCGGCACCGACCGCGAACAGCCCGATCGCCGCGAACATCGACCACACGTATCCGGCGCGGCCGTAGCCCAGCGGATGCGAGCGGTCGGGGGCGCGGCGGGAGCGGCGCTCGCCGATCATGAGGAACACCTGGTTGCCGGTGTCCGCCCACGAGTGCGCCGCCTCGGCGAGCATCGAGGCGGAGCCGGTGAGGATCGAGACCACCGTCTTGGCGATCGCGATGAGGAAGTTCGCGCAGAACGCGATCAGAACGGTCAGGCCGCTCTCGCCGCCGCCACCGGACGGCTCGGCCGGGCTGCCGTCGCCGGCGGCTTCGATCCCGCCACCGTTGCCGGTGCTCCGGTCAGTCCGACCCTGTGCGTCGTCCCGCTCCTGTGCGTCGTCCCGACCCGGCGAGCTGCCGGGGCGCTGTCCGGAGCCGGTTCCCGTGGTGCCCGTCGCCGTCGTGTTCTCGTCGCTCACGGCCCCATTGTGCGCCGCGCGGGGTAGATGGTCACATCCTCGGGCGCGACCCGCGGGTGGACCCGACTGCCCGGGCGGATTGCCGATTCGGCCACGACCTGCGGTGACAGGTCCGCGGCGAGGTCCTCGGTGCGCACTCGCACGAGATCGCCGTGCGGTTCGAGGGCGACGACCGAGCGTTCGGCCATGGCCGCCGCGCCCGCGCTCGCGGGGGCCGAGCCGAGCTCGACCGCACTGGGGCGGAAGACGGCGTGGACCGCGTCGCCCGGCCTCGCCCCACCGCGCAGACCGCCGGCGAGCCTGTCGTGCCCCGGCAGTGCCACGGCCGTGCCGTCCCAGGTGCCGTGCAGCAGATTGAGCCCGGCGAAGCGGGCCGCGAAGGCGCTGCGCGGCAGCGTGAGGACCTCCATCGTCGGCCCCTGCTCGCGGACATGGCCGTCCACGATGACGGCGGTGGTATCGGCCAGAGTCATCGCGTCGAGCGCGTCATGGCTGACCACGAGCGCGCTGCGATCGGCGAGAAATCTGCGCAGCAGTTCGCGCAGGCCGGGGGAGACATCCACGTCGAGGGCGGAGAGCGGCTCGTCCAGCAGCAGCAGACGCGGCCGCGCGGCCAGCGCCCGGGCGATCGCCGCGCGCTGCGCCTGCCCGCCGGAGAGCTGGTGGGGCCGCCGCTGCGCGAGCTCCTGAAGACCCACGTCCTCCAGCCGACGCCGAGTCTCGGCCCGCGCTGCCGCGCGGGGCACACCGAGGCTGCGGAGGGCGAACAGGATGTTCCCGGCCACGGTGAGATGCGGGAACAGGACCGGATCCTGCGTGAGGGTCGTGACGTGGCGGGAGTGCGGAGGCACCCAGGCGCGTGCGCGCCCGTCGGTCACATCGGCGAGCACGCGGCCGTCGAGCTCGACCCGTCCGGTGCGGGGTCGCAGCGTCCCGGCGATCACGCCCAGCACACTGGACTTGCCGGCACCGTTGGGACCGACCAGCGCGGAGGTCTCCCCGGCCGGCAGCTCCAGGGCGAGATCGAGCCCGCGCTCGGGCATGGTCACCCGTACCGACAGACTCATGCGGCGGCCCGCCGCCGGGCGATGGCGATGACCATCACGGCGACGATCATCAGCACGAAGGACAGCGCCACAGCGGCATCCGGATCGCTCTCGCGCTGGAGGTAGATCTCCAGCGGCAGCGTGCGCGTGGTGCCCTGCAGGCTGCCGGCGACGGTGATCGTGGCGCCGAACTCGCCGAGCGCCCGCGCGAAGGACAGCACCGTGCCCGAGGCCAGGCTCGGCAGCATCAGCGGCAGCGTCACCCGCAGCAGCACTCTGCTGGGCCGGGCGCCGAGCGAGGCGGCGGCCGCCTCGTACCGCGTACCTGCGGTGCGCAGCGCCCCCTCGAGGCTGATGACGAGGAAGGGCAGCGCGACGAAGGTCTGCGCGAGCACCACGGCGGCGGTGGAGAAGTCGACCTGGATGCCCAGGACCTCGAGGTGCCGCCCGATCAGTCCCTGGCGACCGACGGTGTACAGCAGGGCGATGCCGCTGACCACCGGCGGCAGGACCAGGGGGATCAGCACGAGGGAGCGCAGCAGCGAGATGCCGGGAGCACGGGCACGGGCGAGAAGCAGAGCCATCGGCACCCCGAGCACCACGCACGCGGCGGCGCTGGTGGCCGCGGTCTGCAGGCTGAGGCGCAGCGCAGCCAGGGAGGACTCGCTGGTGATCAGCGCCCAGAAGCTGGACCACTCGACCCGGGTCGACATCGCGACCAGGGGCAGCAGCACGAACAGGGCACCGATCAGAGCAGGGACCAGCACCCAACGGGGCAGTGCGGAGCCGGGAGCGGGCGTGGCCGAGACCGTGCCGGTCCTAGGGCGTGAGGGCGCGGGGCGTGAGGACATCGCAGCTCACGCACCGGCGAAGCCATAGCTGCTCAGGACCGTCCGGCCGTCCTCGCCGAGCACCAGATCGATGAACTCCTCGCCGAGATCGGGATGGGCCGTACCGGGGACAGCCGTGATCGGATATGTGTTCACCGCGCTCGCCGCCTCGGGGAAGGTGATCCCCTCCACGGCGTCTCCTGCCTTCTGCACGTCGGTGACATAGACCAGGCCGGCGCCGGCCTCGCCGCTGGTGACCTTGCCCAGCACGTCGGTGACGCTCTGCTCCTCGCTGACCGGGGAGAAGTCCAGACCCGCCGCGTCCTGGACCTTCTCGGCCGCGGCGCCGCAGGGTACTTCCGGCGCGCACACGACCAGGCGCACCCCGTCGCCGGTGAGTGAGGAGAGGTCCGTGATCCCCGCGGGATTGCCGGGCGGGACGGCGATCATCAGCGTGTTCGTCGCGAAATCGGTGGGTTCGGCGTCCTCGAGCTTGTCCATGTTCGCGGTGTCGGCCGAGGCGAACACGTCGGCAGGGGCGCCTTCGCGGATCTGGGCGGCCAGCGTGGAGGATCCGGCGACGCTGAGCGCGACGTCGACGTCATCATGGGCGGCTTCGAACTGTGCTGCGAGCTCCTCGAACGGCTCCTGGAGCGAGGCGGCCGCATACACGGTGAGGGTGGTGGGGTCCTCGGAGCTCGCGCAGCCCGTCGCACCGAGGCCCAGAGCCAGGCCGGCGATGGCGGCGAGCAGACCTCGCCGCGCCGGAGCACTGATCGCGGGCGAGATCATGCCGACGTGCCCGCGTCGGTCGTCTCGATGATCACCTGCGTGGCCTTCACCGACGCGGTGGCGACCTTTCCCGGTTCCAGCCCGAGATCACGGGCGGCCTCGCTGCTCATCAGCGAGACCACGCGGAAGGGGCCGCACTGCAGTTCGACCTGTGCCATGACGGTGTCCATGACGACGTCGGTCACGAGGCCGACGAATCGGTTGCGCGCCGAGGAGCGCACGCCGTCGTCCATCTCGGGACCGACCGCGAGCTCGCGCGCCAGGCGAGCGACGTCCACGCCCTCGAGCACCTTGCGCCCGGCAGCGTCCGTGGTCGCGGTGAGGGTGCCCCGCTCGATCCGGCGCCGGACGGTGTCCTCGCTGACTCCCAGGAACATGGCAGCCTCTCGAACCCGCATCTGCGTCATGAACGCCAGTATAGGGGCGCAGATGCGGCCCTTGCTGGCAGGCCGGTTCCGGAGGTCAGGCCACGATCAGGACTCCGGCCAGCGCGATCGACGCGACGACGAGGGTGGACAGCGCCGCCAGTGCGAACGGGCGCAGGCCGACCCGGACGAGCCGACGCACCGACACCCCGCACCCGAGGGCGAACATCGCCGCGGCCAGCAGGATCGTCTGCAGCACGGACCCTGCCTCGAGAACGACCACCGGAAGGGGCACGAACGAGCCCAGCAGCACCATCGCCAGGAATCCGAGCACGAACACCGGCACCAGCGGCGGGCGCTTCGCAGTGGGCGGGACACCTCCGGGGCCGGCTGCGGGGCCGCCTCCGGGATCCGCGGCGTCGCGTGCATCGAGCCCGGCGGTCGCTCGGGCGGCCGCGCCGACGCGCCGCCGCTGCCGCATACCGAGCACCGCCATCACCGGTGCGAGCATCAGGACGCGGGCCAGCTTGACCACGACGGCGACCGCGAGCGCGCCTCCGCCGAGCACTCCGCCGGCCGCCACCACCTGAGCGATCTCATGGATCGAGCCGCCGGCCCACAGGCCGGAGGTCATGGGCCCGAGCCCCAGCACCGCCGAGGCCGCAGGGACCAGGCCGATCATCAGCGTGCCGAACAGCACCACCAGGGCGATCGCGGTGACCGTGCGTTCCTCGTGCTCGTCCTCCGGATCGGTGACACCCGCCGCGGCAGCGACCGCGGCGGCCCCGCAGATCGAGAAACCGCAGGCGATCAGGAGAGTCAGACCCGGCTCGACCTTCAGCAGCCGTCCCAGTGCCAGCGTCCCGAGCATGCCGCCGCCCACGACGGACATCACCACGAGCAGCATCGGGGCGCCCAGGGCGAGGATGTCCCCGAGCACGAGCTGCAGGCCGAGCAGCACGATCCCCGCCCGGAGCAGCACCTTCGCGGAGAAGTCCAGACCCGGCTTGACGCTGGCGGGCAGGTTCGTCGTATTGGCGACGACGATCCCGGCGAGGATCGCCAGGATCAGGGCGCTCACGCCGGGCAGAGAAGCGGCCGCCACCGCGGCGGCGACCGCGACGAGCAGGCACAGCGCCACCCCCGGCATCAGCCCGCGAGGCACCGCGGCAACGGTGAGGGCAGGCGCGGACATGCCAGGACTCTTCCACGGTGCCGGCACGCTCGGTAGAGGGCGCATGACCAGCAGGGCATATCATGGAGATATGTCCGAGCCTCTGCCCAACCTGCAGGCCCTGGCTCTGTTCGTCGCCGTCGTCGACGAGGGCGGGCTCGGCGCGGGCGCCCGGAAGCTGGGCATGTACCAGTCCAATGCGAGCCGGACCATCGTGACCCTGGAGAGACAGGCCGGCACAGCGCTGCTGGACCGGAATCCCCGCGGCTCCCGCCCGACCTCCGCCGGGCTGCTCTATGCCGCTCACGCTCGCGACCTCCTGGAGTCGGCCGAGGCGTTCAGCGCCTGGCTGCGCCACAGCCGGGACGAGAACACGCTCGACCTCCACGTCGGGGCGAGCATGACGATCGCGGAGAACCTGATGCCGGCCTGGCTGACCGACCTGCGCCGCTCCAGCCCTCGCGTCCGCGCGGAGCTGGAGGTTCTCAATTCCGCCCAGGTGCTCGAGGAGATCCGCGACGGCCGGCTGCAGCTGGGCTTCATCGAGACCCCGCACGTTCCCCGCTCGGTCCACGCCCTCGCCCTGCGGGAGGACGAGCTCGTCGTCGTGGTCGCTCCCGACCACCCATGGGCCCGCAGGGATGAGCCGCTGGGGCTCGATGAGCTCGCCGCGACCCCGCTCGTCGTGCGCGAAGGCGGCTCCGGCACCCGGGACGCCTTCGAGGAGCTGGTCCCGTCGGCCGCCGGCACACCACCCGTTCAGGAGCTCGGCAGCAATGCCGCCGTGCGGATCGCGGTGGCCTCGGGCGCTGGACCGGCGGTGATCAGCATGCTGGCCGTCCGCTCGCAGCTCGAGGCGGGGCAGCTGGCGCGGGTTCCGGTGCGGGGACAGAGCCTGCGGCGGCCGTTGACGGCGGTGTGGACGGGTCCGCGCCGGCTCAGCGGCCCGGCGGCGGAACTCGTCGCCGTGGCATCCCGCGAGGTGCGCGCGGGGGCAGGTCGCGCTGAGTCGGGGAGCGCGGACTCATGACGCCGACGATCGTGGACGCGGACCTCTCCGATCCGCGTCTGGTCCGCTTCCTCCAGCAGCACCTCGAGGACATGGCCGACACCGCCCCGGACGAGAGCCGGCACGCACTTAATCTCTCTGCCCTGACCGCGCCGACGGTGCGGCTGTGGGTCGCCGAGGTCGGGTCGGCGCCGGCCGGGACGGTCGCGCTGTCCCGACTCGAGCCCGACCATGTGGAGCTCAAGAGCATGCGTACCGACCCGGCCCTGCGCGGACGAGGCATCGCGACGGCACTGCTGGAGCACGTGATGGTCGAGGCCCGGCGATGGGGCGCGGCCCGTATCTCGCTGGAGACCGGTTCGGCGGAGTTCTTCGCCCCGGCCCGGGCGCTGTATGCCCGTCACGGGTTCCGCGAATGCCCGCCGTTCGGTGCCTATGTCGCCGATCCCCACAGCGTGTTCATGACCCGCGATCTTCCCGGACCGCGGAACTAGGCGACGCGCGCCTCGATCCGCCACCGCTGCTCGAGGGCCTTCATCGCACTGAGCTGCGTGGAGTAGTGGATGGGGCCGTCCTCGCGCAGGGTCCAGTCGTTGCCGGCTCGCAGCAGCTCGTCCTCGCGCCGAGCCGAGGCGACCAGCGCATCGGTGCCGCGGCGCACGAAGTCCTCGAAGGCGCGCCGATCGTCGTCCGCCTCGGGCAGCGCCTCGATGAGCAGCCCCAGGTACCGGTAGAAGATTCCCTTGAACAGGCCCTCGTCGCCGCCATTGCCCTCGGCGCGGAACACGGAGCCGTCGCTGAGCTCAGCGATGGCCGTACGGGCCGTGCGCCGGGCCCGCACCAGGTAGTCGCCCTCGCCGGTGCGGCGGAACCACTCCACGCAGGCGCCGAGGTAGAGGCCCTGGTTGTAGGTGAAGCGCCACTGCACGTCGATCCGTCCGTCGCCCGCACGGTTGATGCCGTCCTCGACGAAGCCGTCCTCCGCCACCAGGGTGCGCTCCCACCAGTCCATGGCAGTCCCCGCGTAGGCGGCCAGCTGGGCATCCCGGGCGGGGATCCGTGCGGCGAGCCGGAGCGCCAGGATGATCAGCGGGCCGTTGGCGGGGGAGTTCTTGTAGTCCAGCTGCTGCTTGCGCCAGGCCAGGCTCTCCCCGAGGGTGTCGTTCCAGCCGTGCTCGATCACGTGGTCGACGAGGAACTCGGCGTCGGTCAGATCCTGCTGGTTCCCGGTGGCGTCGAACAACCGCACCAGTGCGAGCGCGAACCACAGCATGTCGTCGAAGTAGTCGTTGACCAGCGATCCCCCGTTGCGGGCGACGATCTCGTCGCGCACGTCTCGGGCCGCCTCGGTCCAGCGGTGGTCCCCGGTGCGCTCGTACGCGTCCAGACGGCAGTCCATGACGTGGGCCAGCCACCAGTAGTTGAAGGTGTCCCCGCCGATGCTGCCGGCGGGATGAGCATTCTCGAGGTGGCCGGGACGATCAGTGCCGAAGAGCCGGTCGAGGCTGCTCTGCGCGAGCTGGGCGTGGTCGTTCCAGACTGCAGTGTCCGTGATCATGGGCCACGATCGTAGAGACATTCCGGCCCCCGCGCGCTGACGTTCCGCGAACGCGTCCCCGCGGGAACGCCCGATGGGGTCAGGGCCGTGGTGCTCGCCGGCAGGAGCCGCGTGCCGGCCGACCTCTTGAGCGTCCCGTGGCCGCTTCCTACGCTGTGGCGATGAGCAGCTTCGTCTCGCACACCTCCGTCGACTGCGCCGACGCCTATGCCCTCTCCGGATTCTGGAAGCAGGTCCTCGGCTACGAGGACGATCCCGAGGATCCCCGTGAGCCCGGAGACGAGGGGTGCGTGATCCGCGATCCCGAGTCCGGGCACACGGTGCTGTTCCTCGAGGTGCCGGAGTCCAAGACCGTCAAGAACAGAATGCACTTCGATCTGCGTCCACGGGAGGGGACCCGTGACGCGGAGCTCGAGCGCCTGCGCGGGATCGGAGCTGTCGAGATCGCCGACCACCGCGGGAAGTACGGACCGGGCAGCGGGTGGGTCGTTCTCGCGGACCCCGAGGGCAATGAGTTCTGCATCCTGCGATCCGAGGCGGAGGTCGCCGCGATGCAGGGCTCATCCTCGAACGGCGACGGGTGAGCGCCCCTACTCGCCTTCCTGCGGCGCCTCGTCGCTGAGCGGATGCAGCGGCGGCAGGGTGGGGATCGCGGGTTCGACGGGGCAGGCGTCATGGGATGCCGTCGCGGACGGCGGCCGGAAGTCGGCCTGCCCTTCCTCGTCACGCTGTTGCTCGCTCATGTCGTACGGACTCTTCTCCGTGGCGTGCTCCATTGCTCTATCCTCCCCGGAAATCCTGGAAACGCAATCAACGCGGCCGATGCGGGCGTGGCGAAGCGCCGCGCCGCGCCGCGCCCGGGCGTCATGGCGCGCCCGGGCGCCCCGCCGCGCCCGGGCGTCATCGAGCCGCAGGAGCCACACCATGCCGATCCTCCTCAACACGGGCGACCTCACCGTCCACCGTCGCCGGCAGGGGCTGCGGATTCACAGCGGCCCCAGCACCGTTGAGCGTTCCGCATCGAGCTCCAGTGCGGAGAGCACGGAGAGCAGCTGACGCTCCTCGTAGCGGAAGTGGCTCTCCATGATCGCCGCGATCCCTTCGAGATGCCGGTCCAGCTCGGGGGCGGGCGCCCCGCGGCCGACGGCGTCCTGGAGGCCGACGACCAGGTGCGCGATCATCGAGTGGTCCTGCTGCAGGTAGCGCAGGGTCTCGCCGAGCTCCGGATGTGCCTCCGCGATGGCGGGGAACAGCCGGCGGTCCTCACCCTCGTGATGCGCGGTCAGCGCCGTGCAGAATCCGTGGCAGAACAGCAGCAGATCGCGTGTGGCCGGCTCGGCGTCGGCCCCGTCGGCCAGAGCGTCCCGGGTGAGGCTCAGCGCCTCCCGCAGACGCGCATGCACGCGGCGCAGTTCATGGTTCCAGGCGATGAGCCTGGCGTTCTCGCCCTCAGTCACAGAAGGACGAAGGGTGCGACGTCATCATCGTCGAACTCCTTCGTGATCCGGCGCCTCCATGCCTGACACGGTCTGCCACCGGCACGCGACGCTCGCCCCAGCCTATCGGCGAACCCCGCAGGGCGGAACCGGGTCCGCAGATGCGAGGGACCGACCCCGCGACGTGGCGTCGGCCGCCGAAGGCATCACGCCGTGACGGCGAACGCGTCGATCTCGACCAGCATCTCCTCGCGCGGCAGACCGGTGAACACCGTGGTGCGCGCGGGCAGGACGCCCGAGGCGCAGCGGTTGCCGACGAACTCGCCGTAGGCCTCGTTCATCGCCGCGAAGTCCTCGCGCCGGGTGAGGTAGACGCGCAGCATCATGACGTCGTCGAACCCCGCGCCGCCGGCGGCCAGGATCGCCTCGATGTTGCTCAGAGTGCGAGTGGTCTGGGCGGCGACGTCCCCGGCATGGATGTAGTCACCGGTGGCCGGATCGACCGGGCCCTGACCGGAGACCTGCAGGAACGGGCCGCGCTGTACGCCCTGCGAGAAGGTGTGCGCGGGAGCGGGGGCGTCCGCGGTGGCGACGGCGCGACGGTCGGTCATGGAAGTCCTTCGGTCGGTTGGCGTGGTCGCCTCGAGCGTAGCGTCACGGACGGATCTGCTCCGGCGCGGCCGCCCCGCGATACTGGAGCAGCACGCGACGGCGCGAGAGACCGGATGCGCAGCGCAGCACTGATGCGCACGCGCACGACCGGCGAGCAGCCCACGACTGACGAGCAGCTCAGGAACGATGAGCACGGAGGAGCACGGTATGGACGAGCTGAAAGCCGCACCGCTGGGGATGGACGCCGCCGGATTCGACCGGCTCCTGGCCGAGCACCCGACCCTGGAGGCGCTCCCCACCCCGCTGGTCACCCTCAGCGAGTCCGCGATCGAGCACAACCTCGCGACCATGGCCGAATGGTGCTCCGCGGCCGGCGTCGACCTGGCACCGCACGGCAAGACCACCATGAGCCGCACCCTGTGGCAGCGCCAGCTGGAGGCCGGGGCCTGGGGGATCACCGTCGCCACGCCCTGGCAGGCCGCCGTCGCCCTGGAGTGGGACATCCCCCGCGTGCTGCTGGCCAACGCACTGGTCCAGCCCGGGGCCCTGCGTGCCCTCGCCCCGCACGCCGCCCGCCTGAGCGTCTGGAGCGACTCGCGGCGCGGGATCGAGATCATGGACGAGGCGCTCACGACAGCGGGTGCGGCCGCGCCGCTGTCCGTCCTCATCGAACTCGGTGGCACCGGCGGCCGCACCGGCGTGCGCACCGTGGAGGAGGGCCTCGACCTCGCTCGCGCCGTGGCCGCTTCGCCGGTGCTGCGGCTGGCCGGAGTCGGCGGCTACGAAGGGGCGTTCGCGCACGCCGCGGACGATGCCTCGCTGCACCGGGTCCGGGAGTACCTCGAGGATCTCGGTCGTCTGCACGACCGCATCGCCGAGGACGGCCTCTATCCGACCGACGGCGATCTCCTGCTGACCGCCGGGGGCAGCGCCTACTTCGACGACGTCGCCCGGGTGCTCGGCCCCCGCCACGACCCGCAGGGCTCCCGCGGCCCGGCGACCCGGGTGCTGCTGCGCTCGGGCGCCTACGTGATCCACGATGACGGCTTCTACCGCGGCATCAGTCCCCTCGCACGCGGCGGGGAGCTACTCGACGCCGCCGAGGCGACGAGCACGACGATGCGTCGGCCGGACCGGTTCCGCTCGGCCATGCACGGCTGGGCGAGCGTCGTCTCCCTCCCGGAGCCGGGCCTGGCCCTGGTCGACGCCGGCAAGCGGGACTTCTCCTTCGACGAGGGGCTGCCCGAGCCTCAGGCCGTTCGCCGTCTCGGGCGGGCCGACGTCGAGCGGCTCGAGGGCGCCCGGTGCACCGCGATGAACGACCAGCACACGTTCGTCGACCTGCCGGACGGCCACGACGTGCGGGTCGGCGACGTGATCCGGTTCGGCCTCTCCCATCCGTGCACCGTCCTGGACAAGTGGCGGGGACTGGTCCTCATCGATGACGACGGTGCCGAGGCGCCCCGGGCGACCGGACTGCTGGAGACCACCTTCGGATGACACCCCACGCCGCTCCCGAGATCCTCCTCCGCGGTGCCCTGATCCTCGACGGCAGCGGCGCCGCCCCGGGGACCGCCGACGTGCTGCTGCGCGACGGCGTGATCGCAGCCGTCAGCGGCTGCCTCGAGACGCCGGGCGCTCGCCGACTGGATTCCCCCGGGGCCCGTCGGATCGAGGCCGACGGTCTCGCTCTCGCGCCGGGCTTCATCGACATGCACGCCCACTCCGATCTCGCGGTGCTGGCCGACGGGGACCATCTCGCCAAGACCCTCCAAGGGGTGACCACCGAGGTCATCGGCCAGGACGGGCTCTCCTACGCGCCGGTGACCGACGAGACGATGACGATCATCCGCCAGCAGATCGCCGGTTGGAACGGGGAGCCGGCCGAGCTCGACTTCGCCTGGCGCAGCGTGGGCGAGTACCTCGAGGAGATCGACTCTCGCGGCGTCGCGACCCACGTCGCCTACCTGCTGCCCCAGGGAACCATCCGCATGAACGTGGTCGGCACCGAGAACCGTGCCGCCACCGCGGACGAACTCGCGCAGATGCGCGAGCAGGTCGCCCGCGGCATGGCCGAGGGCGCATTCGGCCTCTCCTCGGGGCTGACCTACGTGCCCGGCATGTTCGCCTCCACCGATGAGCTGGTGGCCCTGTGCGAGGTGGTCGCCGGCCACGGCGGGTACTACAGCCCTCATCAGCGCTCCTACGGTGCGGGAGCGCTGGCCGCCTACCAGGAGATGGTCGAGATCGGGGCCCGATCCGGATGCCCTGTGCATCTGACCCACGCCACCATGAACTTCCCGGAGAACCGCGGCCGGGCCGGGGAGCTGCTGAGCCTGGTCGACCAGGCCATCGCCCGCGGCGTCGACATCACCCTGGACTCGTATCCCTACCTGCCCGGATCGACGACGCTGTCGGCGCTGCTGCCCAGCCGCGCCGCCACGGGAGGGGTCGAGGCCACCCTGGAGCGGCTCACGGACCCGGACGAACGCGACCTGATCGCCCACCAGGTCGAAGTGCTCGGCAGCGACGGGTGCCACGGCGTCCCGGTCGACTGGACCGGCATCGAGATCGCCGGAGTGCGCCACGATCACCTCCGCGACCGCGTGGGCCGGACGATCGCCGACCTCGCCGCCACGGAGCACCGGCCCCCGGCGGACGTCTTCTTTGATCTGCTGATCCAGGACCGGCTGGGCACCAGCATCCTCCAGCACGTGGGCGACGAGGAGAATGTGCGCACCGTGATGCGCCACGCCCGTCACATGGGCGGCAGCGACGGCATCCTCGTCGGCGACAAACCCCATCCTCGGGGAGCCGGCACCTTCGCCCGGTACCTCGGCCACTACGTGCGTGAGCAGGGCGTGCTCTCGCTCGCCGAGGCCGTCGTCCACCTGTGTGCACGCCCCGCGCAGCGGCTCGGGCTGCGCGACCGCGGCACGATCGCCGAGGGAAAGGTCGCCGACCTGGTGCTGTTCGACCCCGCGACCATCGCCGACCGCGCCACCTTCGACCAGCCCCGGCTCGCCCCGACCGGGATCCACGAGGTCCTCAGCGAAGGGATCCCGGTGGTCACCGAGGGCGTGCGCACCGATGCCCGTCCCGGCCGCGCGCTGCGCGGGCCGGCGTGGCGTCGCTGAGCTGGCTCGGGTGGCGTCGCTGAGCGGACCGACCAGGCAGACTGGGGGCATGGCAGAACCACAAGAGCCCCGCGTCGCCGTCTACCTCGACTTCGACAACATCGTCATGTCCTGGTACGACCGTGTCCACGGTCGCAATGCGTACAGCCGGGACCGCCAGCGGCTCGCCGAGGACCCCAGCGAGCCCGAGCTCGCCGAACGGCTGGGCAAGGCCACCGTCGACGTGGGCGCGATCATCGACTACGCCGCCTCGTTCGGCACCCTCATGCTCACCCGCGCCTATGCCGACTGGTCCGCCCCCGTCAACGCCGAGTACCGCTCCCAGCTGGTCTCCCGGGCCGTGGACCTCGTCCAGCTCTTCCCGGCCGCGGCGTACGCGAAGAACGGGGCCGACATCCGCCTGGCCGTCGACACCGTCGAGGACATGTTCCGCATCCCGGACCTCACCCACGTGGTCATCGTCGCCGGGGACTCGGACTACGTCCCCCTGGCCCAGCGCTGCCGTCGGCTGGGCCGGTACGTCATCGGGATGGGGGTGGCCGGATCGACCGCCAAGTCTCTCGCCGCGGCCTGCGACGAGTTCGAGTCCTACGACAACCTCCCCGGCATCGAGCGCCCGGAGCCGGCGCCCGCGTCCCGGTCGCGCCGCGGACAGGGAAGCGGCAAGGGCAAGGGCAGGTCCGGGGCCAGCTCCGGAGCGTCCACGGATCGTGACGCCGCGGCAGCCTCCGGTCAGGCACCGGCCCCGGCCGCCGAGGCGCCGGCGGCCGCATCCGGCACCGCCGATGCGGAGGACGAGGTCGTCGAACTTACCGAGGATCCACAGGAGGCGGCGACCCGCCTGCTCCAGCGCGCCCTGCAGCTGGGGGACCGCGGGGACAGCGAGTGGCTGCACAGCTCCGCGGTCAAGACGCACATGCGTCGCATGGACCCCTCCTTCAGCGAGAAAGCACTCGGCTTCCGCTCCTTCTCCGACTTCCTCAAGGCCAACTCGGACATCGCCGTGCTGGAGGAGACAGGCCACGAACGCCTGGTCCGGGCCAAGGACTGAGCGGGAGGAGCTCGATACCGCGACAGTTGTCGGAACGGGCGCTGGATGAGGTCACGTCCGGCGGTATCGACCGCGGGAGGTCTCATCGTGGCTCGCTCGGCGGGGCCGGACGGGAATGAGACCGGGGGTCACGGAAACGTAACGGGCGCTGACGGCTGCATGGGCTGACGCGCCCCCGTCTTACGTTGGCCGCATCGCCGGGCGCTGCTCGGCGGGCCCCAGCCCACTGCGCCCCTTGGAGGCAGCCATGGACTACGTCAAGCCGTCCGACCTGGTCACACGCCTGGTCGATGCCGGAGCCAGCAAGATCGGGATGTCTGCCCGGGAAACCCTCGTGCGCGCCGTCATGGGCGGTGCGATCCTCGGGCTCGCCGCGGCCTTCGCCGTGACCGTCTCGACCCAGACCGGCCAGCCCCTGCTCGGGGCGATCCTCTTCCCGGTCGGGTTCATCATGCTCTATCTGATGGGCTTCGACCTGCTGACGGGTGTGTTCACCCTGACCCCGCTGGCGCTGCTGGACCGCCGCCCCGGCGTCACCGTCGGCGGCGTGATGCGCACCTGGGGGCTGGTCTTCGTCGGCAACTTCATCGGTGCATTCGCCGTCGCCGTCCTGATGGCCATCTACTTCACGTACGGCTTCTCCTCCGCACCCAACGAGGTGGGGCTCGCCATCGGCGAGATCGGCCACGGCCGCACCGTCGGCTATGCCGATCACGGCGCCGCCGGCATGCTGACCCTGTTCGTGCGCGGCGTGCTGTGCAACTGGATGGTCTCCACGGGCGTCGTCGCAGCCTTCATGTCCGACAGCATGATCGCCAAGATCGCCGGCATGTGGATGCCCGTGATGCTCTTCTTCTACATGGGCTTCGAGCACTCCATCGTGAACATGTTCCTGTTCCCCTCGGGCCTGCTGCTGGGCGCGGACTTCACGCTCATGGACTACCTGCTGTGGAACGAGATCCCGACGGTCGTGGGCAACCTGGTCGGGGGCCTGGCCTTCGTCGGCCTCCCGCTGTACCTGGCCCACCGGCGCAAGGCCGCCGCCGCGGAACCGGTGATCCCCGTGACCGCGGGCGAGACCGAGGGGACGACCGAGCCCGAGCTGGTCGGTGCGACCCGATGACCGCCCGCATCCTCGTCATCGGCGCGGGCATGGTGGCCCACCGCCTCGCGGACAGCCTCAGCGCCCGGGCCGACGCCGCGTACACCCTGACCATCCTCGGCGACGAAGGCCGCCACCCCTACGACCGTGTGGGCCTGACCCGCTTCTTCGACGGGGAGGACGCCGACGCTCTCTCCCTGGAACGCACCGTGCTCGAGGATCCTCGGATCACGCTGGTCGCGGGCGATCCGGCCGAGCACATCGATCGTGACCGGCGCAGCGTGGGCACCCGCTCCGGCGAGGAGTTCGGGTACGACCACCTGGTCCTGGCGACCGGCTCCTATGCCGCCCGCCCTCCGGTCGACGGCGCCGAGCAGCCCGGCTGCTTCGTCTACCGCACGCTCGACGACGTCGAGCAGCTGCGCGACCACGTCCGGCGCCGGGCCCGTGAACTCGGTCGTCCGGTGCGAGGCACCGTCATCGGCGGCGGCCTGCTCGGCCTCGAAGCCGCCGGAGCCCTGCAGGGGATGGACGCCGAGCCCACGGTGATCCAGTCCAGCGACCGGCTGATGTCCGCCCAGCTCGATCTGCCCGCCGGGGCCTCCCTGCGCCGGCTCATCGAGAAGCGCGGCATCGGCGTGCGCACCGGGGCTCGCACCACCCGGGTCCTGGCCGGGGACGACGGCGAGGTGCGCGGCGTGGAGTTCAAGGACGGCACCGCGATGGAGGCCGACGTCGTCATCTTCACCGTCGGCGTCCGCCCGCGCGACGAACTGGCCCGGTCCGCCGGCCTGACCTGCGCCGAGCGCGGCGGCGTCGAGATCGACGCCGCCTGCCGCACCAGCGATCCCGCCATCATGGCGATCGGTGAGGTCGCCTCCTACCAGGGCATGTGCGTGGGCCTGGTCGCCCCCGGGTATGCGATGGCCGAGGTCGCCGCCGACCGGATCCTGGGCGGGGACGCCACCTTCGGCGGGTACGACCTCTCGACCAAGCTCAAGCTCTCCGGCGTGGATGTCGCGAGCTTCGGTGACGCCTTCGCCACCACTCCCGGAGCACTCGATGTGGTCTATGCGGACCCGGTCAGCGGCGTTCACAAGAAGCTCGTCCTCTCCGACGACGCCAAGACGCTGCTGGGCGGCATGCTCGTCGGCGACGCCTCTGCCTACGGCTCGCTGCGGCCCCTGGTCGGCGGAGCCCTCGGCGGTGATCCCGCCGCCTACCTGATGCCCGAGGGCGGGGTCCCCACTCCCAAGGGCGAGATGCCCGATGAGGCCGTGGTCTGCTCCTGTGCGAATGTCAGCGCCGGCCGCATCCGGGAGGCCGTGCACGAGGAGGGCTGCACCGACGTGGCCGGCATCAAGGGCTGCACCCGTGCCGGTGCCACCTGCGGCTCCTGCGTGGTCATGATCAAGGGCCTCGTCGGCGGCGAGCTGACGAAGATGGGCAAGGCCGTCTCGAACGCCATGTGCGAGCACTTCGAGATGTCGCGTCGGCAGCTCTTCGACGCGGTGCACGTCTCGGGCCTGGACACCTTCAGCGCGATCATCGAGCGCTTCGGCACCGGGCGCGGCTGCGACACCTGCAAGCCGGCCATCGCCAGCATCCTCTCGGTCCTCACCGGCAAGCACGTCCTGGACGGAGAGAATGCCACCCTGCAGGACACCAACGACCACGTGATGGCGAACATGCAGAAGGACGGGAGCTACTCGGTCGTCCCGCGCATGCCCGGCGGCGAGGTCACCCCCGAGGGGCTCATCGTCATCGGGGAGATCGCCAAGGACTTCGGGCTGTACACGAAGCTCACCGGCGGACAGCGGATCGACATGTTCGGCGCCCGCCTCGACGAGCTGCCGCTGATCTGGCAGCGACTGGTCGACGCCGGGTTCGAATCCGGTCACGCCTACGGCAAGTCCCTGCGCACGGTGAAGTCCTGCGTCGGCTCGACGTGGTGCCGCTACGGCGTGCTCGACTCCGTCGGGATGGCCGTCCAGCTCGAGCTGCGCTATCGCGGGCTGCGCTCCCCGCACAAGCTGAAGGTGGGCGTCTCCGGGTGCGCCCGCGAGTGCGCCGAGGCGCGCGGGAAGGATGTCGGCGTCATCGCCACCGAGACCGGCTGGAACGTCTACGTCGGCGGCAACGGCGGGTTCACCCCGCGGCACGCGGAGCTGCTGGCGGAGGGCCTGGACGACGAGTCCCTGCTGCGCATCATCGACCGGTTCTTCATGTACTACATCCGCACGGCCGACAAGCTCCAGCGCACCGCGCGCTGGATCGAGGACCTCGACGGCGGCATCGAGGGCCTCAAGGAGGTCCTGCTCGAGGACAGCCTGGGCATCTGCGCCGATCTGGACGCGGCGATGGACAAGCACGTGGACGATTACGAGGACGAATGGGCGGCGACCCTGGCCGACCCGGACAAGCTGCGCCGGTTCGGCTCGTTCGTGAACGCGCCCACGACCCCGGACCCGTCCCTCGCCTACACTGCCGAGCGCGGCCAGGCCCGGCCCGCCAGCAGCGAGGAACGCGCATCGGGCGAGGTCCTGATCGCAGGAACACGACTGGAGGTACGGCGATGACCGCACAGACCCTGGACCCCGCGACGACGCCCGGCCAGCCCGGGACGGCCGAGACGCCGGGAACCACCGGTACGCGCGGTGCCTCGGCACACTCCGCGCCGGCACCCGCCGCGCCGGGGGAGTCGGGGTGGCTGCGCATCTGCGCCGTCCGCGACCTCGAGGTGGAGCGGGGCCGCGCGGCGCTCCTGGGGGTCACCCAGGTGGCACTGTTCCTGCTGTCGGACGGCACCGTCCGTGCCGTCTGCAACCGCGATCCGTACAGCAGCGCCTACGTGATGTCCCGTGGCATCGTCGGCTCCCGCGGGCAGACGCCCACCGTGGCCTCCCCGATGTTCAAGCAGGTCTTCGACCTGGACACGGGTGCTTGTCTCGACACGCAGGGCAAGGACCCTGCCGAGCTGCGCACCTGGCCCGCCGAGGTGCGCGACGGCGACGTCTACCTGCTCTGGGAACAGTCCTCATGAGCCCCGGGCACGTCTGGCTGGTGGGCGGCGGGCCGGGACCGGTCGATCTGATGACGGTCCGAGCCCACCGCCTGCTGCAGGAGTCGGACGTCGTCATCGCCGACCGACTCGGCCCCGATATCGGGGCCATCGCCGAGATCAGCTGGTGCGCCGACATCATCGACGTCGGCAAGCAGCCGGGCGCTCATCCCGTCCCGCAGGACGAGATCAACGCCCTGCTGATCGAGCACGCCCGCGAGGGCCGACGGGTGGTGCGACTCAAGGGCGGCGACCCGTTCATCTTCGGCCGGGGCGGCGAGGAGTACGCCGCCTGTTCCGCCGCCGGTGTCCCGGTCGACGTCGTCCCCGGCATCAGCAGCGCGATCGCGGTCCCTCAGGCCGCCGGCATCCCCGCGACCCACCGTGGGACGGCCGCCACGGTCCACGTGGTCACCGGCCACGGTCCGCCCAGCGCCTCCACGCTGGCGGCGCTGGCCGACGACACGGTGACCACGATGGTCCTGATGGGCGTGGCGGGCCTGCCCCGCCTGGTCGGGGCCGCGCTGGAGCACGGAGTGCCCGCCGCCCGCCCCGTCGCCATCGTGGAGAACGGCCACTGCGCGCGGCAGCGCACCACCCGCTCCACCCTCGGTGAGATCGTGGCGCTGGCCCGCAGCGTGGACGTGCAGAGCCCCGCGGTCATCGTGATCGGAGAGGTGGCGCGGGACGGCCTGCTGGATTCGCTGATCGACGAGAAGGGAAAGTCCGCAGTGACTTCCGCACCTGCGCAGGCGGTTCGATGAGCACCGCCCCTCTGCTCTCCCACGCCCTGACGGGGCGCCGGATCGTGATCGCTGTGGATCGCCGTTCGGAGGAGCTCGCCGCCGCCCTGGAGCGCCACGGTGCCTCGGTCGAGGTCGCCCCGGCGATGTCGACCGTTCCGCACATCGACGACGCCTCGCTGCTGGAGCGCACCCGCGAACTGATCGCCCGCCCGCCCCAGGTAGCCGTCGCCCTGACCGGCGTCGGCTTCCGCGGCTGGATCGAAGCCGCAGACGCCGCCGGTCTCGGGGAGGACCTGCGCACTGCGATGAGCGACTCTCTGATCCTGGCCCGCGGTCCGAAGGCACGCGGAGCGGTGCAGCAGGCGGGCCTGACGACCGGCTGGGCCGCCACCTCCGAGGTCAGCGCGGAGGTCGGGGAACGCCTGCTCGAGGAGGACCTCCACGGGAAGCGCGTCGCCGTCCAGCACCACGGCTCGGGCTCCGACGGACTGGACGAGCTGCTGGATCGGCACGGAGCGGACGTGGTGAGCCTGACGGTGTACCGCTGGGGGCCCTCACGGGACCCGGAGGCCGTGGTCCGCTCCGTGATCGCCGCGAGCGCGGGCGAGGTCGACGCCGTGGTCTTCACCGCCGCCCCCGGGGCCTCCCGCTGGCTCGAGGAGGCCGAGCGCGCCGGCGCCCTGGCGGGCATCGCGGAGCAGGCCGCGGCGGGACATCTGACCTTCGCCGCCGTCGGCCCGGTCACCGCGGGGCCGCTCAGAGAACGGGGCCTGCCGGTGCTGATGGCGGAGCGCGGGCGCATGGGCTCTCTCGTGCGCGGCGTGGTCCAGCACTTCGACACCGGATCCGGGACCGCCGGGGAGGAGGACCGATGACCGCGCTGATCGCCTGCTCGCACGGCACCCGCTTCGCCGAGGGTCGCGCCACCGTCTCCGAGATCCTGGACCTGCTCTCGCTGGCCCTTCCCGGGGTGCGGATCGAACCAGCCTTCGTCGACGTGGAACAGCCCGAGGTCGACGACGTCGTGGCGCGCGTCGCCGCCGACGGCCACGCCGTGGTCGTCCCGCTGCTGCTGTCCACCGGCCACCACACCAAGGTCGACATCGGCCGCGCCGTCGCCCCGTACCCCCATGTCGTCTCCGCCGGCACGATGGGGCCGCACGAGCTGCTGGCCCAGGCCCTGCTCCGCCGGCTGGGAGAGCTCCCGGGTGGCGACGCGGGCCGGCGTCCCGGCGACCACATCGTCCTCGCCGCAGCGGGGTCGAGCGATCCCGAGGCCGTGCTGGACGTCGAGCACATGCGCGACCTGCTGGCCGACGAGCTGCCCGCTCCGGTGAGCATCGGCTACGGCGCCGGGGCGAAGCCCCGCATCCCCCGCGCGGTCGCCGCCGCCCGCGAGGGCGGGGCGGACCGCGTCATCGCCGCCAGCTACGTGCTGGCCCCGGGCCACTTCGCGAACCTCGTACTCGCAGCCGGGGCCGACCAGGTCAGCGCGCCCCTGGGCACCGATCCCGCGGTGATCTCCGTGATCGCGCAGCGGTACCGCGCCGCGGCCGCAGCCCTCCGCCACCCGGAGCCGGCGACCTCGGCCATCGGCGCCTGAGAGACGTGTGCGGTGGCCGGCGGTATCTGTCCGGACGGCCGCAGGCCCGGCCCGCTGAGCGGACCGGGCCTGCGAGGCGATCAGGGAGCACCGCGGTGCGGAACCGCAGCAGTGCTCCCGCGCACCGGATCGGGGATCAGTTGAGCTCGAGCGGGTGGGCGCCCACGCGGCCCGAGCCGTCACCGGCGTCGAGGGCGTCGATCGCGGCGATCTCGTCGGCCGTCAGCTCGAAGCCGAACACGTCGAAGTTCTGCTCCATGCGCTCACGGTGCGTGGACTTCGGGAACACGATGAAGCCGCGATCGAGATGCCAGCGGATGACGGCCTGCGCCGGGGTGACGCCGTGCGCCTCGGCGGCGGCGACCACGGCGGGGTTCTCGAACAGCGGGTACTTGCCCTGGCCGAGCGGGCCCCAGGACTCGATGTGCATCCCGTTGGCCGCGCCCCACTCGAGCACGTCACGCTGCTGGAGGGCGGGGTGGAGCTCGATCTGGTCGACCGCGGGGACCTCGCCGGTGTCCTTGACGAGGCGATCGAGGTGCTCGGGCAGATGATTGGACACGCCGATCGAACGGGCCAGGCCCGCGTCGCGGATCTCGATGAGCTTCTGCCACGCGTTGGAGTAGGTGTCCTTCTCCGGGGTGGGCCAGTGGGTGAGGTAGAGATCGACGTAGTCGAGTCCGAGCTTCTCGAGGCTCTCGCGGATCGCGTCGTGCGGGGCCTCGCCGGCCTGACGGTCGTTCCACAGCTTGGTGGTCACGAACAGCTCGTCGCGCGGGATGCCGCTCTTGGCGATCGCGGCGCCGACGCCTTCCTCATTGCCGTAGATGGCGGCGGTGTCGATGTGGCGGTATCCGACCTCGAGAGCAGTGCTCACGGCCTCTTCGGCCTCGGCCGGCGGGACCAGGAAGACACCGAAACCCAGCTGGGGGATGGCGTGACCGGAGTTCAGGGTGATGGTGGGAACAGTAGTCATGAGGCTCAGCGTAAGGACCCGTAATCTACGCGTCCAACAGCTTGCGCAGATGGTATTGAGAAGCAGGAGCGGTCAATGGAGTTTCGTCAGATGGAGTACGTGCTCGCCCTCGCCGAGGAGCGGCACTTCACCCGCGCCGCGGATCTGGCGGGCATCTCCCAATCCGGGCTGTCCTCGGCGATCCGCAGCCTCGAGGACGAGCTCGGCACGTCCCTGTTCCGACGCACCACGCGTCGGGTCGAACCCACCGCCGCCGGGCTGGCACTGCTGCCGCATGCCCGGGCGATGCTCGATGAGGCGGCGCAGGCCCGCGACGCCGTGGTGCGGGTCAGCCGCACGGTGACCGGGTCGCTGCGCGTCGGCGCAGAGCAATGCCTCGGGCTGGTCGATGTCGCCGGGCTGCTGGAGCGATTCCACCGCCGCTACCCGCTCGTGGAGACCGAGTTCGTTCAGTCCGGTTCGCATGAGCTGGTCGAATCCGTCCGCGCCGGCGGGCTCGACGTCGCCTTCGTGGCCACCACCCGGCATCTGGCCTCAGTGCGCCATGTGCCCCTGGGCCACGAGCCCGTCGTGCTGCTGACCTCGCCCGGGCATCCGCTGGCGCATACGGATCCCACCTGGGAACAGCTGGAGGGCCAGGACTTCGTCGACTTCGGCTCCTCCTGGGGAGTGCGCACCCTGAACGACGAGGCGTTCGCGGCCCACGGCGTCACTCGCCGCGTGCGCTGCAGCGTCAATGACGTGCACACCCTGCTCGATCTGGTGCGCCGCGGTCTGGGCATCGCCATCGTGCCGCAGCATGTGGCGGCGAAGCCGCAGGCAGCCGAGCTGATCCGGCACTCGCTGCACGGTGCCTCGGTCGCGGACTGGACCGTCAGCGCCATCAGCCCGCGCCAGGACCGGGCGGACCTGCCTGCCGGGATGCTGCTGGAGCTGCTGGGCGAGTCCCATGCGACTGCCGAGAGCGCGGTCACCGCCGGCTCGACCGGCGTGCAGGAACCGGCGACCGCGCCGGAGCCCAGCCCGGTTCCGGCACGGGCCGGCGACCTCGCTCAGTAGGAACGAGAATGCGGAATCGGTGACAGAGGAGGCCAGGAGGCGGATAATCGTCCACCCGGCATCGGTGCCATCGGTGCCGGACCGACGTCACGAGGAGACGCACCATGAACGTGTTCCTGTGGATACTGTCCTTCGTCCTGGCCGCCGTCTTCATCGGTTCCGGTGCCGCGAAGCTCCTCACCTCTCGCGAACAGCAGATCGAGCGCACGCCCTATGCCGAGGATTTCCCCCACTCCGTGGTCCTGGGGATCGGCGTGCTCGAGATCCTCGGTGCGATCGGCCTGATCGTGCCCGGGCTGACCGGTATCGCCACGGTGCTCGTCCCCTTCGCCGCCGCCGGGCTCGCGATCACCATGGTCTTCGCCGCCCTCGTGCACACCCGGCGCGGCGACGGCGTGATGGCCACGCTGCCCTCGGTGGTGCTGGCGATCCTGTCGGTCGTCGTGGCGTGGTCCCGTTTCGGCCCGTACCAGCTCTGAGAGGCACCCGGGTCACGGCGTCATCGCGTCCCGTCGGACCGAAGCGGCGTCGCCGCAGAGGGAAGCGGCGCGTCTGCGGAGGGAACCGCCGCTTCTGCGGACAGTTTCTGTCCGCACGCTCCGCGACAGTGGACCCTGAGCGGCCGGACGGCCGTCTCGCCCCGCCTCAGCCCCCAGGAGCCTCGGATGCCTTTCCTCACCGCCGATATCACCACGGAGCACGACGGCCTGGCCACCTTCGCCCTCCAGCAGTACCGCCAGCTCGCCACGGCCCTGCACGGGCTGAACAGGGACCAGCTGGCCGCCACACCGAGCGCGTCGGCGATGAGCCTGGGAGCTCTCGCCCGGCACGCGATCCTCATGGTCGAGAACGTCACCGCCGGAATCCTCGCCGCTCCGGGAAATGCCTCCGAACCCGAGCGCGAGCCCGCGCAGGCTTATGCCGAGGGCACCATTGATCCGTCGGCCGTGCGGGAAGGTGACACCGCCGAATCGCTCAGCGCCGAGCTCGATGCCGTGGCGAGCCGGCTCGCCGAGGCGATCCGCGCCGCGGATCTCGAGACGTCCGTACCGGTCCCGGATCGTCCGTGGTTCGTGGGCTGCGAGAACTGGACGGTGCGCTGGTGCGCCCTGCACGCGATCGAGGAAGGCGCGCGCCATGCCGGCCACGCGGACATCCTGCGCGAATCGATCGACGGCAAGGGAGCGTACGAGCTGAACGCCCTGGCCGAAGGGCAGCCCTGGCCGCCCCCGGGCTGGTGACCGCCGGCGATGACCCGGGGTCGCGGTGTACGACGTCGCGGTCAGCGACAGCGCGGGCCCGCAGTGGCAGAGTGGGTCCATGTCACCCACCGACGTGATCGCCTGGCTGCTGGACTCCGACCCCGCGCTGCGCTGGCAGGTCGAGCGCGACCTGCTCGATCTCCCGGCCGAGCAGTGGGAAGCCACCCGCGCCCGCATCCCGCGAGAGGGCTTCGGCGCCGCGCTGTTGGACCGCCAGGATCCTGACGGGCAATGGGCCGGTGGTGCCTTCTTCCCGGCGGGGTTCTTCGACGATCCGGCCAACCGGAATCTGCCCGGCCAGCCCTGGACGGCGACCACCTGGACGCTGACCACCTTGCGCGAATGGGGCATGGACCCCGCCCCGCTCATCGATCGCGGCACACCTGAGCTCCTGGCCCGGAACTCCCACTGGGAGTACGACCGGACGCTCCCGTACTGGGGCGGTGAGGTCGATTGCTGCATCAACGCGATGACGCTGGCCAACGGGCTCTGGCTCGGAGTCGACGTCGAGCACCTCGCGACCTGGTTCGTCGAGCACCGCCTGCCCGACGGGGGCTGGAACTGCGAATGGGCCAACGGGTCGGTGCGCTCCAGCTTCCACTCGACCCTGAACGCCGTGCGGGCGCTGCTGGTCCACGAGCAGGCCACCGGCGGGACCGAGGCCACTCGCGCGGCCCGGGCATCGGGGCAGGAGTACCTGCTCGCCCGCACTCTCACGCGGCGACTGAGCACCGGCGAGCTCGTCGGCCCGTGGGTCGATACGTTCTTCTACCCCACGCGGCACATCTACACCGCTCTCGGCGCGCTGGAGCACTTCCGCCGCGCCGGCGTGCGCGACCCGCGGATGGCCGAGGCGGTCTCCATGGTCCGCGAGGCCCAGCAGCCCGACGGCACCTGGCTGCAGCAGATGGTGCTGCCGGGCCACGTGTGGTTCGAGATCGATGTGCCTGACGGCGAGCCGTCTCCATGGGTGACGCTGCAGGCTCTGCGGGTCCTCAGGTGGTGGGGGGAAGGCTGACGTCCGATCGGCGCCCGCGGGCTGCCCGGGCGGCATCCACCGTGGAGGTGCGTACCCGGTAGAGGCTGGTGGTGGCGACGATGTACAGGGTCCGCCCGTCGTCCCCGCCGAAGCACAGGTTGGCGACCTTCTCCGGCACGGGCAGATCCAGCAGGCGCTCACCCGCCGGCGTGAACACCTGCACGCCGGACCCGCTCGAGCTCCAGATCCGGCCCTCGACATCCACCCGGATGCCGTCGGGCAGGCCGGGGGAGACCTCGGTGAGGATCCGACCGTTCTTGGCGTGCCGGCCCTCGACGACGTCATAGACGTGGATCGCGTGCCCGCGGGGCCGCCGCGGGTTCGGATTCTCCTGATCGGCGGGGGAGCGGGAGGAGTCCGCGACGTACAGCAGGCTCTCGTCGGGGGAGAAGGCGAGACCGTTGGGGGCCTCCACGTCGATCACCACGGGTGTGAGGGCTCCGGTGCCGGGGTCGAGCCGGAACACGTACCGGTCGCCGTACTCCTCCTCGCCGGGATGCCCCTCGACCTCTCGCTTGATGCCGTAGGAGGGATCGGTGAACCAGATCGCGCCGTCGGAGCTGACGACCACGTCGTTCGGGGAGTTCAGGCGGACCTCCCCGAAGCGGTCGGCGACGGTGACCGGCCGGTGCTCGTCGCCGGGGCCGACGGCGGTGTCGCGCTGGACGGCACGGCGACCGTGGGAGCATTCGATGACGTATCCCTCGAGGTCCAGAGTGCGGCCGTTGGTGAACTCGACGCCCTCGGCGAAGACGCTCAGCTCGCCGGTGGTCTCCGAGTACTCCAGGATCCGGTTGTTCGGGATGTCGCTGAAGCGCAGGGCGCGGCGCAGCGGGACCCAGACGGGCCCTTCCGCCCAGATCGCCCCGGTGGCGACCTTCTCGAGCTGGGCGCCGTCGGCCAGGAGCGGCGGAGGTTCGGTGGTCATGTGGATCTCCTCGGTGATGGGGGCTCCTCGGCACCATCGGAGAACGCCCGCATCCGCGCGAGGCGTCAAGGTGCCGGGACGTCGACTCCGACTGGTGGGCACAGATCCTATGGTCACGACGCCTCCTCGGCCGAGAGAACGGCGCGGAGCCGGGAGAGATCGTTGCCCGCGCTCACGGTATTTCGCCCTCCTCACGCCAGAATCCGGGCCATTCCAATAACGGTTCGGCAAACGTGGACGCCGATCCGTGCCTGCGGGCGGGCCGGAGCATTTGGCAGTGCTAGGTTCCAGGGCACACCATGGGTGCGCCATGCCACACGAGGCCGCTGCGTGCACCACAGTGCCGTGACCACGCGGCCTGCTTCATTCCCTGGAGGAACCCATGTTCGATGCCGCTTTCACCCCCAAGCGACGGACGGTGCTGCTGACCGCGGCCGGAGCCCCGCTGCTGCTCTCGGCCTGCGCCCAGACCTCCGAGGACGGGGGCAGCGGGGGAGGCGGCGGCGAGGGCGCTCTGACCGTCGGCACCACCGACAAGGTCACCGCCCTGGACCCCGCCGCGGCCTACGACAACGGCTCATCGACCGTGTGGGCCCAGGTCTACGGGTACCTGCTGAACACCAGCATCGGCTCCGAGGACGGCGCGCCCGAGCCCGACCTGGCCGAGACGGCTGAGTTCACCAGCGAGAACGTCTTCACCGTGACGCTCCAGGAGGGCCTCACCTTCGCGAACGGCAATGAGCTCACCAGTGAGGACGTCAAGCACAGCTTCGATCGCCAGCTCGCGATCGCCGACCCCAACGGACCCTCGAGCCTGCTGGCGAACCTCGACAGCGTGGAAGCCGTCGACGACCTGACCGTCGAGTTCCACCTCAAGGAGCCGAATGATCAGACGTTCCCGTACGTGCTGACCAGCCCCGCCGGTCCCATCGTCGACGCCGACGTGTTCCCCGCCGACGAGGTGCTGCCCGACAACGACATCGTCTCCGAGAAGGCCTTCTGCGGCCCGTACCAGATCACCAGCTGGAAGCTCAACGAGCTGGTCTCCTATGAGGCCTTCGAGGACTACAAGGGTCTGTTCGGCAAGCCCTCGAGCTCGAGCGTGTCGATGACGTACTACGCGGATCAGAACAACATGAAGCTGGACATCCAGCAGGGCAACATCGACTGCGTGTGGCGTTCGCTCTCGGCCACCGACATCGAGGACCTCGAGGGGGACGACGCCGTCGCCGTGCACGAGGGCCCCGGCGGCGAGATCCGCTATATCGTCTTCAACTTCAACACGATGCCGTACGGGGCGGAGACCGAGGACGCCGACCCGGCCAAGGCCAAGGCCGTCCGTCAGGCCGCGGCGGACCTCATCGACCGCCAGGCGATCGCCACCGAGGTCTACAAGGACACCTACACGCCGCTGTACTCGTACATCCCCGAGGGGCTGCCCGGCAACGGCACCCAGTTCCAGGACCTCTACGGCGACGGCAGCGGCGGCCCCGACCCCGCCAAGGCCCGCCAGCGGCTGGAGGACGCCGGGGTGGAGATCCCGGTGAACCTGAGCCTGCAGTACAACCCGGATCACTACGGCAACTCCTCCGGAGACGAGTACGCGGCGGTCAAGGCGCAGCTGGAGGCCGACGAGCTGTTCGTGGTGGATCTGCAGTCCACCGAGTGGGTGCAGTACTCGGAGGACCGCACCGCCGATGTGTACCCGGCGTACCAGCTGGGCTGGTTCCCGGACTACTCCGATGCCGACAACTACCTCTCGCCGTTCTTCCCCGAGGACAACTTCCTGGTCAACCATTACTCGAACCCCGAGGTGGACAAGCTCATCGCTCAGCAGCGCGGCACCCAGGACGAGGCCGAGCGCGAGGAGCTGTTCGTCCAGATCCAGGACATCGTGGCCGACGAGATCTCCACCCTGCCGCTGCTGCAGGGCGCCCAGATCGCCGTGTCCACGGCGGACCTCCAGGGCGTCACGCTCGATTCGTCCTTCAAGTTCCGCCTCGCTCCGCTCGCCAAGTGACGGCAGAGCTCGACAGCCCGGCAGCCCCCGGTGCCGCAGGACCCGGCACCGGGGGCTCCGGCCGTCCGGGGCGCGCACGTTCCTCGGGCGGGCTGGGCCGCTACATCCTCATCCGGTTCCTGCTCATCATCCCGACCGTGCTGATCCTCATGACCATGGTCTTCTTCCTCATGAGGATCACCGGGGACCCGATCACGGCCGCTCTCGGCGGCCGACTCACCCCGGACCAGCTCGCCGAGCGCCGCGCCGAGGCCGGCTACGACCGGCCACTGATCGTGCAGTACTTCGACTATCTCGGCGGGGTGCTGCGCGGGGACTTCGGCACCGCCTACACCGACAACACCCCGGTCACGCAGATCCTCACCACCTACGGCGGGGCGACCTTCGAACTGGTCGCCTACGCCGTGGTGGTCGCGCTGGTCGCCGGGGTTCCGCTGGGCATGATCGCAGCCCGCACCCGCGACCGCTGGCCCGACGCGGTGCTGCGGATCGTCGCGATCCTCGGCTACGCGACGCCGGTGTTCTTCGTCGGCCTGCTGCTCAAGCTCGTCTTCTCCGTGGGCCTGGGCTGGCTGCCGGTGGCCGGGCGCATCTCGACGCGGGGTGAGCTGACGATGGGCTCGATCCTGAACCCGACGCCGTTCTATCTGCTGGACGCGATCCGGCTGGGACGCCTGGACGTGCTGGCCGACGTGCTCAGCCACGCCCTGCTGCCGGCGATCGCCCTCGGCGTGCTGACCGGCGGCATCTTCCTGCGCCTGGTGCGCACCAACATGATCGGCACCCTGGAGATGCAGTACATCGACTCGGCCCGCTCCCGCGGCGTCGCCGAGTCCCGCCTGACCACCCGGCACGCGCTGCGGCCGGCGCTGATCCCCATCGTGACGGTGATGGGCATGCAGATCGCGATGATGCTCGGCGGCGCCGTGCTGACCGAGACCACGTTCGAATGGAACGGACTGGGCTACATGCTCGCCGAGTACATGAAGGCCCGCGACTACGTGGCCGTCCAGGGCATCGTGATGACCCTCGCCGTCATCGTCGCCGTCTCCAACTTCATCGTCGACGTCGTCGCCGCTCTGATCGACCCGCGAGTGAGGTACTGAGATGACGCTGTCGAACCCCGTGCCCCCGGGCGAGGGCGATCCCGCCGAGGCCGATCTCTCGACCGAGTCGACGATCGTGGCGGGCTCCGCCCGTGCCCCCTGGTATCTGCGCCTGCCTGTGGTCAGCCACTATCGCCGCAGCGTCGGCCTCCAGCGCGGCATGCTGGTGACGGGTCTGGTGCTCGTCGCGATCCTGCTGCTGACGGCGCTGGCGGCGCCGTTGATCGCCCCCTACGGCTTCGCGCAGACCGCGGCCGACGGCACGAACTTCGGCGGTCAGCAGCCCCCGTCGGCCGCCCATCCGCTCGGCACCACCGTGACCGGCTTCGACGTGCTCTCCCGCGTGATCTGGGGAACCCGCACCGCGGTCGCCGTGATGGCGTGCGCGGTGGTGGCCTCCCTGTTCCTCGGCGTGGCTCTCGGCCTGCTCTCCGGGTACGTCGGCGGCCTGCTGGACCGGGTGCTGGTGATGCTGGCCGATGCGATCTATGCCTTCCCCTCCCTGCTGCTGGCGATCGTCATGTCGATCGTGATCTCCGGCGGGCAGTCCAACGCGTGGGGCGGCATCCTCGCCGCAGCCATCTCGATCACGGTCGTCTTCGTGCCGCAGTACTTCCGCGTGATCCGTGCGGAGGTCGTGCGGTTGAAGGCGGAACCGTTCGTGGAGGCCGCGAAAGTGGTCGGCACCGGGCACCGCCGCATCATGGGAACCCACCTGCTGCGAAACTCCACCCGCACGCTGCCGCTGATCTTCACCCTGAACTCCTCCGAGGCCATCCTGACCCTCGCCGCGCTGGGCTTCCTGGGCTTCGGGATCGAACCCACCAGCGCCTCCGAATGGGGCTACGACCTCAACCGCGCGATGGCCGATGCCACCAGCGGCATCTGGTGGACGGGCCTGTTCCCCGGCCTGGCCATCGTGCTGGCAGTGCTCGGGGTGACCCTCGTCGGCGAATCCATCAACGACCTCAACGACCCACGGCTGCGGACCCGCAAGAAGCGATCCCGCAAGACCGTGACGGCCGCGACCACAGAGAAGCAGGCGAGCGCATGAGCGACACCGGCACCGCCACCGAGCCCGCGACGGACCGCACGGCGCGGCTCGAGATCCGCGATCTCGACGTCCACTTCGCGACCGACGCCGGCGACGTCCACGCCGTCGACGGCGTCAGCCTCGAGGTCGCGCCCGGCGAGATCCTCGCGATCGTGGGCGAATCCGGCTCCGGCAAGTCCGTCACCGCCCGCTCCATCCTGGGGCTGCTGCCCGAAACCGCCGAGGAGACCGGAGGCATCCTCATCTCCGGCACCGACGTCGTGGGCCTGACCGGGCCGCGGCTGCGCGCCCTGCGCGGCGAGGACGTCTCGATGATCTTCCAGGAGCCCTCCAGTGCGCTGAATCCGGTCTACCCGATCTGGTGGCAGATCGGCGAGGGTCTGCGTGCGCACCGGCCGAAGCTGACGCGCAAGGAGATCCGCGCCGAAGCCATCAAGGCGCTCGAGTCGGTCGGTATCCCTGATCCGGCCGAGCGCATCGACCGCTACCCCCACGAGTTCTCCGGCGGCCAGAAGCAGCGCGTGATGATCGCGATGGCGCTGGCCCTGGGGGCGGAGCTGATCGTCGCCGACGAGCCCACCACTGCCTTGGACGTCACGGTGCAGGCCGAGATCCTGGAGCTGCTGCGCGATGTCCGCGACCGCTTCGGGACCTCCGTCATCGTCATCACCCACAACATGGGTGTGGTGGCCGACCTCGCCGATTCCGTGGCCGTGATGTTCCGCGGGAAGGTGATCGAGCGCGCCGGCGTCCAGGAGCTGTTCGCCGAGCCCCGCGAGCAATACACGCAGAAGCTGCTCGCGGCCGTGCCGCACCTGGGGCGCCGCTCCGCATGGACGGAGCTGAGCACCGAGCAGCGCCAGGTGATCGAGGACGCCGACCCCGTGGTCGAGGCGAAGGACCTGGTCATCGAGTACCCGGGCCGGCTGGGGCGGCCCCCGTTCCGGGCCGTCAAGGGCGTGGATTTCACGATCCGCGCCGGAGAGGTCTACGGCCTGGTCGGCGAGTCCGGCTCCGGCAAGACCACGATCGGCCGTGCCATGGTGGGGCTGGAGCGCACCACCGGCGGCAGCCTGCGCGTGCTCGGCCACGAGATGAACGGCGTCAGGGAACGAGCGTTCAAACCCGTGCGCCGCCGTATCGGGTTCGTCTTCCAGGATCCGGCGACCTCGTTCAACCCGCACCTGACGATCGAGCAGTGCATCGCCGAGCCGCTGATCGTGCACGAGCCCTCGCTCAGCGCGGCCGAGCGCACCCAGCGGGTCCGAGACCTGCTGGAGGCCGTGGAGCTGCCCGGCGCCTACTCCGGCCGGTACCCCCACGAGCTCTCGGGCGGGCAGCGCCAGCGCGTCTCCCTGGCGCGGGCACTGGTGCTCGGTCCCGAGCTGCTGATCGCCGATGAACCGACCAGCGCGCTGGATGTGTCGGTCCAGGCCACCGTGCTGGACCTGTTCCGGGAGCTGCAGTCCCGGCTGGGCTTCGCAGCCCTGTTCATCAGCCACGACCTCGCTGTGGTGGACACCCTCGCCCATCGGATCGGGGTGCTGTACCGCGGGGAGCTGGTCGAGGACGGCCACGGCCCCGAGGTGCTGCAACGGCCCCGCCACGACTACACGCGCAAACTGATCGCCTCCCTGCCCGTGCCGGACCCCATCGAGCAGGCGAAGCGGCGCGAGGCCTTCATCCAGCAATGGGGGAGCGGGGCGGCGAGCTAGCCGATACGCCGAGATCTCTCGGCCGCCTCGGCGCGGACGAGGAGATCCAGCGCGACCGGGCACGGTCACCGTCCGCGGTTCACCGGGAATTCCGCGGGCCGACGGGCGATGCTCACGGTCGCGTCGTCGGCTGGTATGGACCCGTGGCTACGGTTCGGGAGTTCCTCACTCCTCAAGAACCAGGCACGGTGACACCATGGTCGACTCTCCGCAGAATCCCGCCCAGAACCCGTCGGCCCCGCATGCTCGGGCAGCCCGCACCCGTCGCGACGTGCTGCGCTTCTCGACCGCGGCCGCGACCGGCCTCGCCGCCGCAGGCACGATGGGAGCGGCCGCGGCGGCGCCGGTGGCGGGCACGGGCGGCGGAGCCCAGCCCAAGGACGGCGTCGTGCGCGGCGAGCTGAGCTTCCGTGAGGACGGCACGTTCACCGTCGTCCAGTTCAATGACACCCAGGACACGCACCAGACCGACGTGCGCACGATTCAGCTGCAGGAAGCGGTGCTCGACGACGTCCGTCCCGACTTCGCGCTGATCAACGGGGACGTCTTCAACGGCGGTCCCTCCACGGCGCTCGAGGCCAAGCAGGCCATCAACAACGTGGTCCGCCCGATGGAGGACCGCGGGATCGCGTGGGCCCTGACCTTCGGCAACCACGACGAGGACTCCACCGAGAAGACCGGCCTCGACGAGAACGACTACATCGACTTCGTGCGCCAGTACCGCCACAACGTGAACACCGCCGGGGCGCGCGGCATCACCGGCACCGGCAACCAGGTGCTCACGGTGACCTCCGCAGCCGGGAAGGGCGACGCCTTCGCGCTGTGGCTGCTGGACTCCGGCCGTTACGCCCCCGAGGAGATCGCCGGGCAGGACTTCGAGGGATACCCGGACTGGGACTGGCTGCGCCCGGATCAGATCCAGTGGTATCTCGAGGCCTCCCAGGAGCTGGAGAAGAAGAACAAGGCGCTCGTGCCGGGGCTCGTGTTCCAGCACATCGCCCTCTGGGAGCACCGGTTCATGTGGTTCGCCAGCGTCGACTCCCGCACCGAGGCCGACCACGCCCGGGCACTCGAGAAGCACGGGATCACCGGCGAGCGCAACGAGGACGAGTGCCCGGGCCCCTTCAACTCGGGCATGTTCTCCGCGATGCTGCAGCGCGGCGACGTCAAGGGCCTGTTCGTCGGCCACGACCACATCAACACCTACGTCGGCGACTACTACGGCATCAAGCTCGGCTATGCGCCCGGCACCGGATTCGGCACCTACGGGCTGGGCGGCGACGAGGACCACCGCCTGCGGGGCGCGCGCGTGTTCCACCTCGATGAAGGCACCGAGGACGTCCTCGCCGGCACCGAGCTGCGCTTCGCGGCTGACTACGGCATCGACCTCAGCGCGGGGGCTCAGCCCGGGGAGCCGGCGGACTTCCCCGAGGGGATCAGCTGACCGCGCCGGCCCCGAGTCGGGATCCTCTCGGTCCGAGCCAGCCAGCCGGCCTCGACGAGACGGGCGGCAGCTGGACGAAGCAACCGAGTGGTCTTCTCGGTGCTGGAGTACACGCTCCGGTGCGCATATCGTCGATGAGCACCGGTGCGCAGGACGTCGGTCGAGAACGTCGGGCGGGCCGGAGCAGAGGACGCCTTCTGTGCCGAGGACGAGACCGGCAGCGCATGATCCAGGAGTGAGCATGACGATCATCGGGTATCACGCATCCCACGAGCAGATCGCCCCCAGCACCCTGCTCGCCGACGTCCAGCGCGCCGAGGCGGTCGGGTTCGACGCCGCCCTGTGCTCGGACCACCTCGCACCCTGGGGAACGGCGCAGGGGGAGGCCGGCTTCGCGTGGAGCTGGCTCGGCGCCGCGATGGCGAGCACGACGCTGCCCTTCGGTGTCGTCACAGCGCCCGGTCAGCGGTACCACCCCGTGGTCATCGCACAGGCCGTGGCCACTCTGGCCGAGATGTTCCCGGACCGGTTCTGGGCGGCCTACGGCAGCGGCGAGGCCGTCAACGAGCACGTCACCGCAGACCCCTGGCCCGACAAGGACACCCGGCGCCGGCGCGTGACGGCGTCGGTCGAGGCGATCCGTCGTCTGCTGAAGGGCGAGCAGGTCGACCTCGACGACGTCGTGCGGATCCACCAGGCACGGATCTGGAGCCGTCCGGCCACCCAGCCGCCCGCGATCGCCGCCTCCGCCAGCCCCGACAGCGCCCGCTGGGCAGCGAGGTGGGCCGACGGAATGATCACCGTCGGCATCGACCCGCAGAGCACCTCGCAGGTGCTCAGCGCCTACCGCGACGCCGGCGGCACGGGAGAGACCATGCTGCAGGCCCATGTCAGCCTGGCCCCGAGCGAGGACGAGGCACTGGCCATCGCCACCGACCAGTGGAAGCACGCCACCGCCTCGGCGACGATGTGGGACGTCGAGCAGCCCGAGGACTTCGACGCCCTCGCGGAGCCGACTCCCGAGGCGATGCGGTCCTCCGTGGCGATCGCCGGCTCGGTCGAGCAGCTCGCTGGGCAGCTGACCGCGGCGGGCCGAGGCTTCGACCACCTCTACATCCATCACGTCGGCCAGGACCAGAGCTACTTCCTGGATCGGGCCGACGACCTGATCAGCGTCCTGAAGGAGACCCTATGAGGCCGGCCGACCGCAGCGACCTGTGGTGGCGATCCGCCGTCATCTACTGCCTGGACATCAAGAAGTACCAGGACTCCGATGGTGACGGGCTCGGCGACATCGACGGCCTTCTCGACCGCATCGAGTATCTCGCCGATCTCGGCGTGACCTGCCTGTGGCTGATGCCGTTCCAACCCACGCCGGATCGGGACGACGGCTACGACGTCACCGACTACTTCGGCGTCGACAGCCGCCTGGGCGATCTCGGCCGGTTCGTCGAACTGATCCGCGTCGCCCACGACCGCGGCATCCGCGTGATCATCGACCTCGTCATCAACCACACCTCCGATCAGCACCCGTGGTTCGTCAATGCCCGCAGCAGCCGCGACGCCCGGCTCCGCGACTTCTACGTCTGGCAGGATGAGCCCACCGACGATGCCGGCAGCAACGTCTTCCCGACCGAGGAGGACGGTGTCTGGCAGTACGACGAACAGACAGGGCAGTACTACCTCCACCACTTCCATCACCACCAGCCGGACCTCAACCACTCCAATCCCGAGGTGCGTTCGGAGATCTCGCGCATTCTCGGATTCTGGCTCGAGCTCGGGGCCGACGGCTTCCGGATCGACGCGGTGCCGTTCCTGATCCACCCGCCCGGAGCGGGGAACCAGAGCGACCCCCACGCCTTCCTGCGCGAGCTGCGGCGGTTCGTCGCCCGGCGCTACGGCGGCGCGGCGCTGCTGGGCGAGGTGGGCCTGGACCACCAGGACCAGCTGGACTACTTCGGCAACCCGGGTGTGGAGCTGGACCTGCAGTTCGACTTCGAGACCGCCGAAGCCGCCTTCCTCTCCTTCGTCCGCCACGATCCCGCGCCGCTGGCGACGGTGCTGCGGGAGCTGCCTGCGGTCGACGTCAGTCAGGGCTGGGCCAGTTTCCTGCGCACCCATGACGAACTCAATCTCGAACTGCTCGGCGATGCCAAGGAGGAGGTCTTCGAGGCGCTCTCACCGGACCCGCGCCAGCGGGTGTACGGGCGGGGCATCGTGCGGCGACTGGCCCCGATGCTCGGCGGGGACCAGCGCAGGCTCCGCCTGGCCTACAGCCTCCTGTTCTCCCTGCCCGGGGCACCGGTGCTCTACTACGGCGAGGAGATCGGGATGGGGGAGCCGGCCGGCACCGAGGATCGCTCCGGCGTGCGGACCCCGATGCAGTGGCACTCCGGGCGCAATGGCGGGTTCTCCACCGCGCGCCGCGACGACCTCGTGGAGCAGCTGCCCGAGGGCGACTACGGCCCCGAGCGTGTCAACGTCTACGACCAGCTGCACGATCCCGACTCCCTGCTGTCCTTCCTCAAGACGCTGATCGGTGAATACCGTGCGACCCCGGAGATCGCCTTCGGTGACCTCGCGGTCCTGGAGACAGGAGAGGGGAGCGCCCTCGCCCATGCCGCGGTCTCCGATGGGGCCGTCTTCGTCGCCCTGCACAACTTCGCCGACCACGACTGCACGGCCACGGTCGATGTCGGTTCCCTGTCAGTGCAGATCGCATCGGCCGATTTCCATGACCTCCTGCAGCCGGAGAGCGTGACCCGCCCGGAGAACGGTCAGCTCGAGGTCGAGCTGGGGGCGTACGGATTCCGCTGGCTGCGAGCGACCCGAGTATGATGCGACCGGCCGGGCACGCCGGGATGGCGGCCCGGCGGGCGGAGAACCCGGTTCCTCGACGCTCGGAGGAGCACCATGGCGATGAGCCAGGCGAGCGCCATGGCGCTCTTGAGCATCCCGCCGGTGCGGGGACTCGTCTCGGTGGTGGCACTCCTGTTCACTGTCACGTTGCCGTTCCAGCCGGACCTGGGGATCGCCAGCCGGATCGGGTTGGCGCTGGTCCTCCTCCTGCTCAGCGCGGTGCCCTGGGCTGTCACTCTCAGAGGGTTCCTTCAGGACGTGCAGGAGCCGCGGCGTGTCGGTGGTGCCGTCATGATCGCCCAGCGGCCTCGTCGGCTCGCGATCGTGGTGTCCTGGATCGCCCTGGCGGTGCTGGTCGTCGCCATCGTGGTCCTCGGCGTTCTGGTCGGCGTCGGCACTGAAGGTCCCTCCGCGGGCCTCATGGCGGCCGGATCCGTGCTCGCCGCCGTCTTCGGACTCGCGGTGTCCTCGCTGCTGCCCCGGCTCAGCCGGTGGTACGCCGACGGAGCCGGGATCGTGGCCGTGTCCCCTGAGGGCCTGGCCGTCGTCCCGGACCACGGCGGGGATGCCACCACATTTCCCTGGGATCGTGTCGGGCTGGTGCTGGGAGAGTCGCGGGCCGTCTCATCGCTGCCGCCCGATGTCGGCGCCGGGCTCGGGAAGCGCGTCCGCTGGCGGCCCGGGGCGCACACGGCGGTACGGCGCTGGACGCAGGAGGGTTTCGCTCCCACCGCCGCGGAGGTCCGTGGTCTCGGGTTGGATCCCGAGTGGTCTCAAGATCCGGAATCCGGGGTGGCGCCCCGCGCTGGGCAGTGGGTTCACATCGCGCTCATGAGTTGGGCAACCGCGGTCTGCGGGCTACTGGGCGGGGCGATGATCGTGGCGGTCCTCCTGGGAAACGCGCCGTGGTGGGTCCTGGTTCTCCTCGCCTGGGCGCCCGTACTGGGCTTCGTGATCCTCGTCCCGAGACTGTGGCGCCTGCTGCGCACCGTCGGGCGCCGAAGCGCCCGCGTGACGAGCGAGGGCTGGATCGATGTTCTGCACGGCCAGGGACTGGTGCCGTGGAAGCACATCGAGAGAATCGAGGTGGGCGGGCGCCACACCCTGGTGGTCGCTCGGATCGACGCACCGAAGTTCCGCGACAGGGACCTGGGGAATCGTCTGAACCATCGCGTGACCCGGGCCATGGAGAACTGGCCCATCAGGATCCCGAGCGCCGGGCCGCTGTTTCGTGAGACCGATCCACGATATCTCCCGTACCCGCCGGAGACGCGTGCCTTCACCCTGGTCGACGACGCCGAGCGAGTCGGGGGAGTGAACGTCCGCCGGCGGCCGTGAGCGGCGACGGGGCGGGACTGAGAGCGACCCGGTCAGGACGATGTCGTCGCGAGCACCTCGAGCACGCTGTCGCCGTACTCGGCGAGCTTCTTCGCGCCGACCCCGCTGACCCCGCCGAGGGCGGCCACCGAACCGGGGCGGGCTTCGATGATCCCCACCAGCGTGGCGTCGGAGAAGACCATGTACGGGGCGATCTGCTTCTCTTTGGCCACGGAGGTGCGCCACGTGCGCAGCGCCTCGAAGACCTCGCGCTGAGCGGGCTCGAGACCGTCGGCCGCTCGAGACGTCGCCCCGCCGCCCCCGGAGGAACCGCGGGAGGAGCTGCGCGAGCGCGATGGCTTCGTGGGCGTGCGGTCCACCGCGAGTTCGACGGTGACCTCGCTGCGCAGGACAGCCGGTGATTCAGGCCCCGGCACGAGCACGCCGTAGTCGCCGACGGCCTCGACGATGCGGCGGGCGAGCAGTTGGCGCAGCACCGTGCGCCACTCCTTCTCACTGAGTTCCGTGCCGATGCCCCAGACGCTGAGCTCATCGTGTCGGGACTGGCGGGAGCGCTCGTTCTCGCGGCCCAGCAGCACGTCGATCACCTGCCCGGAGCCGAACTTCTGATCGCGCTCGCGGTCGAGGCGGATGATTGCCGAGAGCAGCTTCTGGGCGGCGACGGTGGCGTCCCAGGTCTGCGGCGGGCTCAGGCAGGTGTCGCAGTTCCCGCACGGTTCGGAGTCCTGCCCGAAGTAGCGCAGCAGCTGCACGCGGCGGCAGGAGACGGTCTCGCACAGGGCGAGCATCGCGTCGAGGTGGGCGCGGGCGTTGCGCTTGAACTGCTCGTCGCCGTCCCCGGAGTCGATGAACCTGCGGAGGTTGACCAGGTCGCCCAGGCCGTAGGCCATCCATGCCGTCGACGGCAGCCCGTCACGGCCGGCCCTGCCCGTCTCCTGGTAGTAGCCCTCGATGGACTTGGGCAGATCCAGGTGGGCGACGAACCGGACGTCCGGCTTGTCGATGCCCATGCCGAAGGCGATCGTCGCCACGACGATCAGCCCCTCGGCCCGCAGGAACCGTTCCTGGTGATCCTGGCGCACCGCCGCGTCGAGCCCCGCGTGGTACGGCAGCGCCGGGATCCCGCGATCGGAGAGCCACTGGGCGGTGGCTTCGACGCTCTTGCGCGAGAGGCAGTAGACGATGCCCGACTCGCCCTCGTGCTCGGTCGTGATCAGGCGCAGCAGCTGCTCGCGCGGGGAGGCCTTGGGATCGATGCGGTACTGGATGTTGGGGCGGTCGAAGCTGGAGACGAAGTGGCGGGCGCCCTCCATCCGCAGCCGGTCGGTGATCTCTGCGTGGGTGGCCTCGGTGGCGGTGGCCGTCAGCGCGATCCGGGGCACGCCGGGGAATGCATCGGCCAGCACGGCCAGTCCCAGGTAGTCCGGCCGGAAATCGTGGCCCCACTGGGAGACGCAATGGGCTTCGTCGATCGCGATCAGGGAGAGCTCGGCGCGGCGCAGCAGATCGAGGGTGCGGGGGAGGACGAGACGCTCGGGCGCCATGTAGAGCAGATCGAGCTCGCCGGCCAGAAGCTGCTGTTCGACGGCCTGTGCCTCGTGCGGCTCGAGCGTGGAATTGAGGAAGGCGGCCCGGATCCCGACGGCTTCGAGCGCGGCGACCTGATCGGCCATCAGCGCGATGAGCGGGGAGACGACGATACCGGTGCCCTCGCGCAGCATGGCCGGGATCTGGTAGCACAGCGACTTGCCGCCGCCGGTGGGCATGAGCACGACCGCGTCGCCGCCGGAGGCGACGTGCTCGATGATGGCTGCCTGCTCGCCGCGGAAGGAGTCGTAGCCGAAGACGGTCGAGAGGATGCGCAGCGCCGGGTCGGTGGGGGAGCCGTTCGCCGGGGCGGAGTCGACGGCGACATGCCCGTCGGAAGTCAGGATCGGGTCGGCGGGGTGGGGCTCGTCCATGCTCACCACTGTATGGGGCACGGGCCGGCGTGGCGGACCGCGGTGGACCGGGCCATCATCCATCGTCCTCGTCGCTGGTGTCGTGTTCGCTGTCGTCCTCATCCTCCTCCTCGAAGTCCTCGTCATACGGTCCCCACCACTGGTGCTGACACGATGAGCACGTGCGGTCGGGGCCGATCATCGTGCAGCCGCCGAAGACCATCCACGCCGGTGCGGCCTCCACGTACAGCACGTCCGGCAGCCCTCGGACATGGTGGACGATCTCTCCCGAACCGCAGCTCGGGCACGTTCCACGCTCGGGGAACTCAAGCGGTCGGCCGACGCTGTCGCTCGGCTCGGGTGGAAGGATCATGGGAGCAGTCTGGCGCGAGGGTGTGACAACCGACTCGCCCACGCTCGACCCGACATCGTCCGTTCGGACGAAGACGTCGCGACGCTGCCATCGCACCATGGCGACATGGAGTCACCCGCCCGGTCCACACCGGTTCTGTCCGCATCGGCCCGTGCCGGGATCGTCCTGTGGGCAGTGCAGGTGCTGTACGTCCCGATCGAGCTGGCCGCCGCGGCGTGGAGCACCGCGCCCTACAGCCTGGCGCACAACACGATCAGCGATCTGGGCGCGGTCACCTGCACGTCGATTCCCTACCACTCGCAGCACGTCCCGGTCTGCTCCCCGGCTCACGTGGCCGTCAACGGTGCCTTCATCCTGTTCGGAGCGGCGATGGCGGTGGGCGCCGTGCTGCTGCGCCCGCAGCTGCCGACGGGAGCGATGATGACGGCGGCGGTGGCACTGTGGGTGATGACGGGCCTGTCGTCGATCGGTACCGGATTGACGCCGCTGGATCAGCTGCTGACTCTGCACGTGATCGTCTCGCTCCCGGGCATCGTGCTCAGCGGCGTCGCCATGGCGCTGACCGGGGCCGTGCTGGCACGATCGTGGGATCCACGATGGTGGCGGCTCGTCGCGATCGGAGCGCTCAGCCTCGTGTCGGGTGTTGTCCTGCTGGTCAGGCTCGAGGTGCAGTGGGGCGGTCTGATCGAGCGCTTCGCACTGTGGCCGTCCTTCGCCGCATGCACGGTCGTGGCGCTGGCCGCGCTGCGCCGAGCTGGCGAGCGTGGGCGACCGGGACCGCGACAACGCGGCGCGGCGCGGAGGCGTGACATCGCGTCATGAGACCCCGGGCGTCCGTGCTGGGCAACTGCCTCGTCCTGCAGCGGACACTGCGCTCGATGGCCGGGCCCTGATCGGTGGGTCTCAGCCGCAGGTGTCGCAGACCCCGGTGTAGGGCATGGCGTAGAAGCAGGACGGGCAGATGGTCAGGACCTCTTCCCCCTTGGCGGGCGTCTTCTCGCGGGGCTGCGCGGTGGAGAGGTCGAACCCTTCGACCTGCTGATCCGGGCGGTCCGTCGGGGCGAGGCCCTTGCGGAACTGGACATACCCGGGATGGATGTACATCAGGGAGCGCCCGTTCTCGTCCTGCGCGGTGATGCTGCCGTTGGACTGGGTGCGGTAGAACGTCCGCGCCCCGATGCGATCGAAGTTCTCCCCGATCAGGCGGATGTCGGCGAGGGACCAGTTCGAGTTCCACGCGAGCGCCTCGTCACGGGTCATCCGGCGGCGGGTGGCAGAGAGAGTGTTCATCACCTAAGTAGAGCACGGCGTGTAAAGGCCGCCCGGCGAACCCGACGTGCTCTCTTGACGTATCAGTGTCGGTGTGCCGACTCATCGACGCTGGTCAGCGCGGAGGCTCGGCCGCGTGATCAGCGAGGCGAGTAGATCGCGCTCTCGGCCCCCGTCACGGCGGCCCAGTACCGGTCTCCGAACGACCAGTGCCACCACTCAGGTCGGTAGTTCACGAGGCCGGCACGGGTGAGGGCTGTTCCCAGCGTGTCGCGCCACCATCGCGCCTTCGCCGTGATGTTCCCGGAATCTGTGAAGCAGGCGCCGTCGCTCGCCTCGACATGAACCGTCTGAGCGGACCAGTGGGGATGTTGCCCGGCGAGATCCTGGCAGCGTTCGTCGAAATATCGATGCTGCAGCGTGACGGGACGGTGGCCTTCGACCACCAGGATCCGGATCCCGTCCGGCAGGGCGCGCTGGGCGACCACGAGCCGATCGAGCACGCCGCGTCTGAGCGTGGCCCAGGCCCCTTCCGGATCCTCCTTGCGCCGGTCCAGCAGCAGGTCCGGAGCGGTCCGGATGTCGACCAGGTCGTCACCGCACTCGGTGACGGGTATATCGAGGAGCGTCGGATCCGAAAGCAGCAGCACACGGGCATCGTAGAACTCCCGGAACCCCGCACAGGTGCGGCGATAGGGACAAGGACTGGTCGGGGCGTATCGGTGAATTCTCGGCACGACCACTCCGCGGCCACGCCCGATTCGAGGCGTCGGCTGTCTGACCCCATTCGTACCTTTTCTCCTGAAGGCCCCAACCGGTAGGTGTTCCCCTCCGACATCGCGTCGGACGCCGATGCTCGTCGCAGATCCTGACCCTCGTCGAGCTCACGTATCCGCAGCAGGCCTCTTTTCTCAGCAGTAGCCCTGGCACGCCCGTGCCCAGGGTCCTCACCATGTACACAGAATGGAGTGCAGCTGTGAACAGCAATGCGCCCACGCCCGACGATCCGTCGGCCTCGAATCTGCCGCCCGCCCCGAATGTCGGCGCCGGTGCTCCCGGACCGCACCGCGATGACTCGGCTGCCGTCCCACCCAATGCCCCTGCGCCGTCGCGGAAGAAGAGAAGAGGATTGTTCGCTGCCGGCTGCGGGTGCATCGCTCTGTTCGTGGTGCTCGTCGGCGGCTGCTCCGCCATCGCCCTCTCAGGAAGTGGAGATCCTCAGCCGAGCGAAACGGAGACTGCGGTCGCCGAACCCGCCGACGTCGAGAACGTCGAGGAGCCTGCGGAGGCCGAGGCACCGGTCGACGACGCCCCGGCCGATGAGGACCCTGCGGAGGAGGCGGCAGCTGAGGGGGACGACGCGCCCACTGAGGAAGCCCCCGCCGAGGAGAAGGCGCCGGCCGAGGAGGAGGCGCCAGCTGAGGATGATGTCCCGGCGGAATACACCTCTGCGCTGAACAGCGCCCAGAGCTACTCCGATCTGCTGCACATGTCCAAGCAGGGGCTGTTCGACCAGCTCACCTCGGAGTACGCCGACCAGTTCTCCGATGAGGCGGCGCAGTACGCCGTGGACAACGTGGAGGCGGACTGGAACGCGAATGCGCTGGCCTCGGCCGAGAGCTACTCGGAGACCATGCACATGTCCAAGCAGGGAATCTACGACCAGCTCACCTCGGAGCACGGCGAGCAGTTCCTCCCCGAGGAGGCGCAGTACGCCATCGACACCATCGAGGCGGACTGGAACGAGAATGCGCTGGAGAGCGCCCGCTCGTATCGGGACACCATGGACATGTCGCCCGAAGCCATCCGCGACCAGTTGACGTCGGAGTACGGAGGCCAGTTCACGCAGGAACAGGCCGACTACGCGATCGAGCACCTGGACGACTGATCGCTTGCGCTCCCTGCCCGGCCGTCGAGGCGGGCAGGGAGCGGCGCTCCGTGTCGCCCTTCGGCGCGCGCCGTGCGCGACGCCGGGAAAGCTCTCGCGCCCCCACCGACCACCGCGAGAGTCATCACTGATCGCCCGGCACGCCGTACGACGGGGCCGACGTCGGATCGACCGCACGTGTGAGGTAGTCCTGCTTCTGCGGTAGCCACAGCTGGAGCAGAGGCGTCAGGTCGGCGAGCGGGTCACCGCTGTCGTCGACCCGCAGGTCCGTGGTTCGCCACGCGACGTCTTCGACGACGGCGAGCCTCCGCAGCCGTCACGAAGTACGTCAGCTGGGTCAGGGAGAGGTCGCGTCTGTGCGCGGGTATCCGGTCGCCTCCTGGTCGAACGGGGATGCTCCAGCATGAGGCGTCGCCCGCGGCCGGGTCGGCGGGACGCGCGACAGGACCGATCCGGCAGGGCGCGGCGGTGGTCGGAGTGGCCTTCCGCACGCCCACCGTTACCTGGGGCTCACATTCGGCTCACAATGCGACGCAAAGCGTCACATTAGCCCCTGCATCACGTAGCGTTATGGACGACCGACCCGATGCATCGGGCCACTCCATGCGCCTGCAGGCCTCCGCGAGACCTGTCGCCCCCGACGCCTTCGCCAGGGCACGGAGCGCAGCCCGGGCATCCGGGTGCCCCCATGCATCCACCGACCCACCTTCACGGAAGGACCCCCGTGGCTTCCCACGTCGTCGACATGCTGACCATCGGCAACAGCTTCAGCACCCCAGAGATGCGGGAGATCTGGAGCGAGGAGAATCGCCTGCGCTGTCAGCTGGACGTCGAGGCGGCCCTCGCCGCGGCCGAGGGTGCACTGGGTGTGATCCCGCGCGAGGCGGCCGACGCGATCGAGCGCGCGGCCCACGGCGACTTCGATCTCTCGGCAATCGCTGCCGAGGGTGCCAAGGCGATGCACTCGCTCAACGCCACGGTCACCGCTCTCCAGCACGCCTCGGGTGAGTACGGGGAATGGGTCCACTACGGCGTGACGACGCAGGACATCGTCGACACCGGCACCATCCTGCAGATCAAGGCCGCGATCGTCCCGCTGCGGCGGGACCTGACCGCTGTCGCCGTCGCACTGCGCGACCTCACTGCGGCGCACCGGGACACCCCGATGGCCGCGCGGACGCACTACGTGCAGGCATTGCCCACGACATTCGGATTCAAGACCGCCATCTGGCTGGACGAGGCCCTGCGCCACCTCGAAAGGTTCGACGGCGTCACCCCGGATGTGCTGACCGGCAACGTCTCAGGGGCCGTGGGCACCTACGCGTCCTTCCAGGGGCGCGGTCGCGAGATCGAGCGGGAGACGCTGCAGCGCCTGGAGCTGGCCACGCCGCGGATCGCCTGGCAGGCCGCCCGGGACCGCATCGCGGAGTACGCCACCGTGCTCGGACTGATCTCCACCACGCTCGGCAAGATCGCCACCGAGCTGTCCACCCTCATGCACAGCGAGATCGGCGAGGTCGAGGAGCCCTTCACTGCCGGCAAGATCGGGTCGACCACCATGCCGCACAAGCGCAATCCCGCACTGCTGGAGGGTGCCGCGGCGCTGACCGCGCCCATCAAGCACGCCATGGCGCTGGTCCTGGACGGCTCTGCGACCGTCCACGAGCGCGATGCGATCAGCTGGAGGGCGGAATGGATCGCCCTTCCCGAGATCCATCTCTACCTCTCGGCGCAGCTGAAGACGCTCGGCGGAATCCTGTCCGGGCTCGTCGTGCACGAGGACGCCATGGCGCGCAACCTTGAGCTGCAGGGCGGACTGATCCTCAGCGAGAAGGCCATGTTCGAGATCGGTCGCGAGCTGGGCAAGCAGACTGCCCACCAGATCGTGTACGACGCGTCGATGGCCGCGGTCGAGACCGGCCGGCACCTCGCCGACGTCCTCGCCGAGGACGAGCGTGTCGCCTCCCGCTTCGAGCCGACGATGATCCGTTCCTGGCTGGAGGCGGGCGCCTATCTCGGGGAGACCGGTGCGGCCATCGATGATGTCCTCGCCGCGGCCGACGCCGCCGGGCTGCCCGCCGGTGAGTCCACGAGGCCCGGCCCGGCCGGATCGGCACCGTCCGACGGATCCGCCTCGTGACCGGCTCCGAGACGGGACAGAGCGCGACCAGCCGGCCGGGGTTGGCTCGGCTCGAACAGATCCAGCCCGAGCGCGCCGATGAGTACCGTGATCTGCTGCAGGCCGCCTATTCAGCGAACGTCGAGCTCGGAGTGCATTTCGGTGCCTCGCAGGCCTCTCGAGACGATGTGCTGACGCATCTGCGCCAGAACATCGCCTACGGCACGTGCGACGAGAACGGCGCCCTCATCGCGACCGTCTCCCTGCGCATGCCGTGGGGACCGAACCCGGGGTATCTGGGGCTGCCGCACATCGGCTGGCTCGCCACCCGCCCGAGCCACGCCGGGCAGGGCCTGGCGCGTTCGCTCCTCAGCCAGCTGGAGCAGCAGGTTCTGATCGGTCAGCTCCATGCCCCGGCGGTCTCGCTGGGCACCGCCCAGGATCATCCCTGGCTGGGCGCGTACTACCGCCGGCTCGGCTTCGAGCCTGTCGGCAGCCGGGACCTCGGCCTCGGCCACATCACCGACTTCTACATCCGCCCCCTCGACGACGTCGCCTACGCCGGCTGGCAGGCACGTCACACCGAGCTCTTGAAAGGACTCTCCTCATGAAGCGACGCACCTTCACCCTCTCTGCGCTGGCCCTCCCGGCGCTGCTGGCGGCGTGCAGCGGTGGTGACTCCGGCGCCATCCGCGCCGGGTCCACCGGCCAGTCCTTCCCCAACAGCTACCAGCAGGACGGCACGCTCGTCGGATTCGACGTCGAGGCGATCGAGACCATCGCGGAGAACCTGGGCCGCAGCGTGGACTGGACCAATGCCGACTTCTCCGGCCTGATGGGACAGCTGGAGGCCCGCAAACTCGACACGATCGCCAACAACGTTGCCGTGACCGAGGAGCGCGCCGCGCAGTACGACTTCACCGATCCGTACGCCTACATGGGCGCCACGATCGTCACCACCGGCGACAACGACGAGCTCAACGAGCTCGAAGACATCGCCGGGCACACGATCGCCGGCGTGCTGGGATCGAACAACACCACTCATCTGGAGAACTGGATCTCCGAACACGGCGTGGACGTCGAGATCCGCACCTATGAGACACGCGATGGCGCCATGCAGGATCTGCTCTCCGGCCGCGTGGACGGGTACATCAACTCCACCGGCATCTTTCTCGCCGAGATGGCCGAGAACGGCACGGACCTGAAGTTCGTCGGAGACCCGATTGCCTGGGAGTCGGTGGCTTTCCCCTTCGAGAAGGGTTCCGAGCTGGTCGCTCAGTTCAACGAGCAGATCGCCGCGCTGCATGAGGACGGCACCCTGGTCGAGCTGTCCCAGAAGTACTACGGCGATGACGTGACCACGGAGCCAGAGGGTTACGAAGGGAGCTGATCGATGGATCTCGATCCGGCATACATGCTGGAGGTACTGCCCCAGCTGCTGAAGTTCCTGCCGATCACACTGTTGATCGCCGTCGCCTCGATGGTGTTCGCCATCCTGATCGGTCTGCTCGTCGCGCTGATCCGTTTCCTGCAGATCCCCGTGCTGGATCAGCTGGCCCAGCTGTACGTCTCTCTGTTCCGTGGGATCCCCACTCTGGTTCAGCTGTTCCTCATCTACTACGGGCTGCCGCAGCTGATCCCCTCGCTGTCGACCATGGACGCGCTGACCGCCGCGATCGTCGGGTTCTCCCTCAAGGAGTCCTCGTATCTCGCGGAGATCTTCCGCGCCGCCCTGACCAGCGTCGACAGCGGACAACTGGAAGCCGGTCTGGCGACGGGGATGACCGCGCCGCAGGTCTACCGGCGCTACATCATCCCTCAGGCCGCCTACAACGCCCTGCCGGCTACCGGCAACATCTTCATCTCCCTGCTCAAGGAGACCTCGGTGGCCTTCACTCTGGGCCTTACCGAGTTGTTCGCCGAGGCCAAGATCGTCGCCTCCGCATCCTTCCGGTTCTTCGAGACCTTCCTGGTTGTGGGGCTGGTGTACTGGCTCCTGGTGATCGCCTACTCCTGGCTGCAGGGCCGACTCGAGAAGCGCCTCAGCCGCGCCTACGTGAGGTGAACCCCGCATGATCGACGTCAAAGACCTCAGCAAGACTTTTCACGGCAGGTCCGGAGAGAACACCGTCCTGGACGGCGTGGATCTCCAGGTCGGGACCGGCGAGGTGGTCGCGATCATCGGGCCCTCCGGCTCGGGGAAGTCCACCCTGCTGCGCTGCCTGAACCTGCTGGAGGCCCCCGACACGGGGACCATCGGCATCGACGACGTCAGCGTCGTCGCGCCCCGCATCACGGGCCCTCAGAAGCGAGCGCTGCGCTCGAAGACAGCCATGGTGTTCCAGAGCTACAACCTCTTCCGCAATCGCACGGCGCTGCAGAATGTCATGGACCCGATGACCGCCGGCGGGACCTCGAAGGCGGACGCCGCCTCGCGGGCGCGCGAGCTCCTCGAGCGCGTGGGCATCGCCGAGACGACCATGCAGCAGTTCCCGGTGACGCTGTCCGGCGGGCAGCAGCAGCGTGTCTCGATCGCCCGTGCCCTGGGTGCGCAGCCCTCGGCGATCCTGCTGGACGAACCCACCAGCGCCTTGGACCCCGAACTGGTCGGGGAGGTGCTCGCCGTGATCCAGGACCTCGCAGAGCAGAACATCACCCTGGTCATCGTCACCCACGAGATGGCCTTCGCCGCCGACGTCGCCGATCGCGTGGTCTTCATCGATGGAGGCCGCATCGTCGAGGAGGGACCGGCTCGCGAGGTCATCTCGACCCCGCGCGAGGAGCGCACACAGCGGTTCCTGCGTGAGACCAGCGGTCCACGGCCGCCCGCGCCGGCGGCCGGACAGAGCGCCGAGGAGCCGGGGGAGGAGGCCCCGGGCCTGGGCCGCTCTCCACTGGATACGAGGGGTCCGCTGGGGTGAGCGTGAACGCTCCGGAGAGCGCCGACGAGTCCGTCCGGGACGCTCTCGCCCGGGCCGTGCACGAGGCCGACCCGTTCTCGGACCCCTCCTGCGCAGACTGGCTGCGGGACGCGGCCGGCACGGCGGTGGCCGATGTCATCGCCGCATCCTTCGCCGTCGACGCCGACCCGTCCGCCCGTGCAGATCGCGACGGGCTCCTGGACTGGGCCCTGGCCGAAGGCACCCCGGCAGACCCGCGGGCTGTGATCGGCAGCGGGCACGCCTTGTCACCATCGCGCGCAGCCCTGGTCGGCGGATTCCAGGCTCACCTGCTCGATCTCGACGACACCCATGAACTGGTTCGGGGCCACCCCTCCGCGGTGCTCGTGCCCGCCCTCCTCGCCCTGGCCGGCCCGGACGACCCGATCGACCGGCTGCTGGCCGCCTACACCGTCGGGCTGGAGGTGATGGCCCGACTCGGCGAGTCTCTCGGGCCGATGCACTACCAGGCGGGATGGCATCCCACCGGAACCGCCGGTGCGGTCGCGGCGGCGGCCGCCGGAGCGCACCTGCGCTCCCTGCCCGTCTCCCAGGTCGCCACAGCACTTTCCGTCGCCGCCTCGAGGGCCGGGGGTGTGCGTGCGCAGTTCGGCACCTCGGGTAAGCCGCTGCACGCCGGTCTCGCATCCCAGAGCGGCGTCGACGCCGTCGGCTGGGCCCAGGCGGGCCTCCGCACGGCCGAGGACGCCGTGCTCGGCCCCGCCGGGCTGCTCGCCGCTCACGGCGTCCCCGAGGAGGGACGGCGTGCGGTGGTGGCCGGTCTCGGGACGCCACGGATGGCCCGGGACGCCGTGGGCAGCGGCTCCGGTGCTCGGATCGACGGTTCCACCGGCCCGGCCCCCGGCACCGCCTGGGCGCTGCTGGACCCCGGTCTCTGGTTCAAGCGCTACCCCTTCTGCTCAGCAGCGATGGCCGCGTCCGATGCCGCCTTCGCCCTCGCGGCCGGGCTCGAGGGATCCGCCTCTGAGCGCGCACGAGAGATCGCCTCGGTGACCGTGCGGATGCGCCCGGGCGCTGATGCGGCACTGATCCATACGGCTCCGCGGACCGCAGAGGAAGCCCGCTTCAGCGTCGAGGCCGTCGTCGCCCTGATCCTCCTGGGTCACAAGCCTTCCCTCGAGCATCTCGCCGGAGGCAGCCTGGACCCGCTGGTCGCAGAGGTCGGCGCCCGGATCCGCCGGGAACACGTTCCCGCGCCCGCCGGAGCCCCTGGGCTCCGGAGCCAGGCGGGCCCCGCCGCGCCCGAGGATCCTCCCGTGTCAGGTGGTCCCGCCGGGTCGAGCAGCCCTGCCCGGGCTGGCGCCGGCCGTCGAGACTTCTGGACGGAGGTCGTGCTGCGCACCACCGATGGCCGCACCCTGACGGCGCATGCCGATCGGCCACTCGGGGCACCGGAGAACCCGCTGCCCGCGCCCGCCCTGCGCGACAAGCTGGTCGCAGCCACCGGTGATGCCGCCCGGGCTGACCGGATCCGCTCACTGCTCGGGGTCGACCACCGCGCAGGCGCGGACGTCGCCGTCCCCGGGACGCCCCCGGGCACGGACCGCCCCACTATCGTGCAGCTGGCCCCGCTGCTGCAGGACCCACCGCAGTACCCCGACGGAAGGAACCCCGGTGACCATCACCGCCGCCACCGATGAGCAGCTCGCCCTCGTTCAGGACGAGGCCGTGCGCATCACGCGCGATCTGATCCGCATCGACACCAGCAACTACGGCGGCCACGATCCGGCCACGTGGGGACCGGGGGAGCGCACGGCCGCTGACTACGTCGTCGCCCAGCTCGAAGAGGTCGGCCTGGCACCGGAGATCATCGAATCCCGGCCCGGCCGCGCGAACGTCGTCGTGCGGGTCCCGGGATCGGATCGCGAGCGCGGCGGTCTGGTCATCCACGGTCACCTCGATGTGGTGCCGGCTCACGCCGAGGACTGGTCAGTGGATCCTTTTGCCGCCGAGATCGTCGACGACGTCCTCTACGGCCGCGGCGCGGTGGACATGAAGGACATGGACGGCATGATCCTCGCCGTCGTCCGTCACCTCGCCCGAACCGGCCAGAAGCCGCCGCGCGACCTGGTGATCATCATGTTCGCCGACGAAGAGGCGGGCGGGACCTACGGATCGCGCTGGATGATCGCCAATCGCCCCGACGTGTTCGAGGGATGCACGGAGGCGATCAGCGAGGTGGGCGGTTACTCGATCACCCTTCCGGACCGGGCGACTGGGCAGGATGTGCGCGCCTACCTGCTCCAGACCGCGGAGAAGGGGTACGCGTGGATGCGGCTGCGAGCCACCGGCCGCGCCGGCCACGGCTCCGTACCCAACGACGAGAACGCGATCGTGCGTCTCTCGCGGGCCGTCGCGGCGATCGACGACCACGTCTTCCCGCGCGAGTACGTGGCGAGCGTCCGCACGCTGTTCGACCGGGTCACCTCGATCACCGGCACCCCATGGGACGAACAGGACGTCGAGTCCTTCCTGCCGCTGCTGGGTGGGGCCCGCCAGTTCGTCACCGGCACCCTCGCCGACAGCGCGAACGTGACCACCTTCCACGCCGGGTACAAGGGCAATGTCATCCCGCAGACGGCCGAGGCGGAGTTGGACTGCCGCTTCCTGCCCGGGCACCAGGACGACCTGTTGGCGCTGATCGACGAGCTCTCCGGCGAGCATGTCGAGGTGATCGTCGACAAGATCGGCATCTCGCTGGACGCGCCGCACGAGACGCCCTTCGTCGATGCGATGCACCGCTCCATCCTCGCCGAGGATCCGGGCGCCGAACTCGTGCCCTACTGCCTCAGCGCCGGCACCGACAACAAGCAGCTCGCGCAGATCGGCATCGACGGGTACGGCTTCGCTCCGCTGCAGCTGCCCGCCGACCTCGACTTCGCTCCGCTGTTCCACGGCATCGACGAGCGTGTCCCGGTCGACGCGATCCGGTTCGGTGCCCGCGTCCTGCTTCGGCTCGTCGCGGACTGCTGAATCCTGCACCACTGCGGACCGTGAGGGAGGCTCCCCGGCAAGGGAACGCTCCCGTCCGAGATCACGTGACGTCGAACGGGAGCGTCTGTGTGGGTCGTGCCCGGTCAGGCGTCTGATGCGCCTGGGTTCTCGCTGTCCTCTTCCCAGACGAGCTCGGCGTCGACCTCGTTGCCGGTCATACCGGCTGCATCCTCGACCTCGTCGGCGTCGGTGTCGTCCGGCATCGGCTCGGTCTGGCGGAACTCCTCGACGTGGTCGGGCTGGGTGCCGTCGACCATGCCGCTGGTCTCGTGCTTGAGCTCGTCGTCGAGGTTCGGTCCGTTCTTGTCGCTTCCGCGCTGAATCATGGTGCTCTCCTTCTGCAGTGGAGCGCCGCTGTGGGTGGCGGCCTGCTTCGAGATCGGTGGCGGGAGGGCAACTCTTCGCTCAGACCCCCTTGCCGCCGGTGACCGGCAGCACCGCGCCCGAGACGTACGAGGACTGCTCCGAAGCCAGGTAGACGTAGGCCCCCGCCAGTTCGGCCGGCTGCCCGGCCCGCCCCAGCGGCGTGCTCTGACCGAACTCGGGCAGGGACTCGGGCCACCCGGTCGCCGGGATCAGCGGCGTCCAGATCGGGCCCGGAGCCACGGCGTTCACGCGGATGCCCTTGGGACCCAGCTCCTGAGCGAGTGCCTGGGTGAAGGCGACCTGCGCGGCCTTCGTCATCGCGTAGTCGATGAGCGTGGGGCTCGGCTGATACGCCTGGACGGAGGAGGTGGTGATGATCGAGTTGCCCTCCTGCAAGTGCGGCACGGCTGCTCGTGCCGTCCAGATCAGACCGTAGAGGTTCGTCTTGAAGACTCGATCGAACTCCTCGGTGGGCAGCTTGTCGAAGCCCTCGCGGTCCTTCTGATAGCCGGCGTTGAGCACGACGAGATCCAGGCGGCCCAGCTCGCTGACCGTGCGCTCGACGGCCTCTGTGCAGAACTGCTCCTCACGGACGTCACCGGGGAGGCTCAGGCACTTCCGGCCCGCCTTCTCGACCCAGCTCTTGGTCTCGTCGGCATCGGCCTGCTCCTCGGGCAGATGCACGATCGCGACGTCGGCCCCTTCGCGGGCATAGGCGATGGCGACGGCGCGCCCGATCCCGGAGTCGCCGCCTGTGATCAGAGCGACCTTGCCGGTGAGCTGATCGGTCCCGACATAGCTCTCCTCGCCGTGGTCGGGCTGGGCGGACATGTCACCGGTCAGCCCGGGCTGGGCCATGTCCTGCTTCTCGAAACCCTCCTCGCGGTGCTTACTGGTGGGGTCCTGGTTCGACGGATCGCTCATCGCGGTGCCTCTCCTAGCCGAGTTCGCCGGTGCGCCAGCTCACATGTTCATCGGTGAGCGCGATCCTATGAGCGCCGCCGAAGAGGTCTCAACCGCGCGGCGTCCGGCTGTGCAAGGAAGAGTTGGTACTGGGACGAGGTGACCGGGCGTCCGAGATCGAACCTTGATTTGACCAGCGCGAACGCTCAGTAATCGCGGATGGCACCGGCGTGACCGTCTTGACCGGGTGGTCGGTCCGGGTGCGCTGGGCGGCGGCCCTCAATGCAACCAGAACTCCTGCGCGGGCACGAGCTCCTCGATCTCGTCCCAGACCTCCGGTGCGACCTCCGTCGCGAGGGCGTCAAGAGTCTGAGCGATGCGGGACGCCTTGCTGAATCCGACGGCGGTGGATGAGATTCGCGGATCTCGCACGGAGAATTGTAGGGCCAGCGTCGAAAGGGCTACTCCCGCGGAATCTGCGACGGCCTCCATCCGTCGCGCGGCGTGCAGGACCTCATCCCTGATGGGAAGATACCCGTAGAGCGTATGAGGCTCTTGAGGGCGGGCGAGGACTCCAGCGCCGAGCACGGCAGCATTGATAATGCCGACCCCGTCGGCTGCGGCTCGGTCGTACAGCGCGTCGGCGCTGCGATCGATCAGTGTGTACCGGGAGTGCATGAGCAGCACGTCGAAGGCCCCCGTATCGAGGAATCGGTGAGCCAGCTCGATGCTTCCCGTGGCGATCCCGAGATGCTCTGCCACCCCGTCCCGTCGCGCTGCGAGCAGAGCATCGACGGCACCGCCGGGCGCGAAGAAGTCAACGTCCGGATAGTACTCGGGATCGTGCAGATGCAGCAGGGGGAATGCGTCGATACCGAGTCTTCGCTGAGATTCCGAGATAGACGCTTGCACCCGCTCGGCGGAGTACTCGCCGTCACGCCCATCGACCTTCGTGGCGATCACCATATCCGCGGGCACGCCGCCATATTTGCGCACAGCGTCGCCGATGCGCTTCTCACTCTCACCTCCGGAGTACCCGTTGGAGGTGTCTATAAACGTGATCGGCGAATCGAAGAGTGCGGCCAGAAGTTCGGAGGCGTCGTCCCGGCTGACCTCGTAACCGAAGATCTGGGGAACGGATCCCAGCACGCCGCCACCTGCACAGAGCGCGGAGACCCGCAGTTGGGTACGGCCGAGCGGGCGGGTCCATGCTGAGGCCCCTGGCCGGGGGAGGCCGGCTGAGCTCATGCGCCGGCCCGGCGCAGGGGGAGACCGTCCGGATCGAGGGCCGCATCGGACACCGGCGTGGAACCGGCCGGCGGCCATCCCCCGCCGTCGCGGAGCACGACGGCGTCGAAGCCGGGAGCGCCGGGACGATGCTGCGGCGAGACCGTCTCGGCGTCGTAGGTGAAGATCTCGAGCACGCTGTCGGACTCTTTGAGGAACCGGATGCGGAAGCCTCGCGGATCGTGCGCTTGCTCGATGGTCCCGTGGTGCCGAAAGCCGAGCGGGGCGTAGAAGGATTCCGTCTGTTCGAAGCTCTCGACGGTCTCGGCAACGTGGTCGAAGCGGGGGCGCTGCGGGACCCCGAGCGCATGCTCCGCTTCCACTAGCTGTTCATCCACGACCTCGTGATACTTCAGATCGCCCTGCACCAGTTCGAGGAGAGTTCCGTCCGGATCGTAGAAGAAGGCGATGCGCACACCACCGGTGGCATCGATCGGTGCGAGGTGGATCGCAGCTCCGTCGGATTCGATCTGGGCGAAGAGTCGATCCGTGTCGGAGACCTTGAAGCCGATATGACGGAAGCCGCGGTGCAGATCGTCGGTCGACCACGCCGACTCAAGACTGCCGTCGACGCGCTGGAGACGGATCGTCGCGGTGACCACGTCCAGCAGAGCGTGATCGGTGCTCTCCTCCAGCACCTCGGCCTGAAGATGCTTCTCGTAGAAGGTCCGGGACGTGGTGACGTCGCGAACATTCACGATGATCGATTCGATGCTCATATGGTGTCTCGATTCTCTTGGGTTGGTGATTGTCAGCTCTTGACTGCGCCTAGCGTCATCCCGGCGACGAACTGTCGTTGGAGGAAGACATAGACGAGGACGACGGGAATTGCCGAGAGGGTTAAGCCGGCACTGAGTGTCGTCCAGTCCGTGGAGTATTCCCCTTGAAGGGAGAACAAAATGGGCTGCAGTGGTAGCTTCTCGGGGCTCTGTAGGATCGTGTTGGCCATGAGAAACTCGTTCCACGTCGTGAGGAATTGGAAGATCAGTACCGTGGCGATGCCTGGCCGGGCCAGAGGGAGAACCACGCGCAGGAACACGATCAGCTCTCCCGCTCCATCCACACGCGCAGCGTGGACGAGCTCATCGGGCAACGATTCGAAGAAGGCTCGCATGAGGAACATGGAGAACGGTGCGGCCCCGGACGCGTAGACGATGATGAGGCCGAGCTGCGTGTCCAGTAGACCGAAGGTGCGCAGTTGCAGATACACGGGAATGATGAGCGCCGTGCCCGGCATCATCAGCGTCGACAAGAGCGCGATGTATATCGTGTTCTTGAACGGAAAACGTAGCTTCGCGAACGAATAGCCGCACAGTGTGGCGAGCACGAGGACGATGCTGCAGGTCGCGACGGTCATCCAGATGGAGTTCCAGTAGTGGCCGATGAAGCCGGTGAACTCGAGGACTCTGGCATACGCATCGAAGGTGATCCGCTCTGGCAGGAAGGAGCCACCGAAGACCGAATTGGACTCCCGGATCGAGGTGAGGATCATCCAGACGAAGGGGTAGACGGTCGCGATGCTGATGATGAGCAGGATGGTGCTGTTCAGCCACCGTCCCGCTCGGGCCTGTGTGCGCATCGACGTGTTCGATCCGCGTGAGGTGCTCGATGTGCTTGTGGTGCTGGATGCGCTCAATGTGCTCATCGGGAGGCCCTCCTGCTCAGCCGCATCTGGAACAGCACGGCGACGGTGCACAGAGCCATGACGATCACCGACAGACCAGAGGCGTAGCCCAGCTGTGGGACCGAGCCCGAGGTCGAGCCGAAGGCGAGGTCGTAGAGATAGGTGCCCAACACCTGAGTGCTGTTGTTCGGGCCGCCGCCGGTCATGACATAGATCAGATCGAAGACTTTGAACCCATTCATGAGGTTCAGGGCAATGACGATCGCGGTGACGTATCGGAGGCTGGGCAACGTCACGTGCCGGAATCGCTGGAGCGTGCCCGCGCCATCGACCATCGCAGCCTCTTGCAGGCCTGGATCGATCCCTTGGATGCCGGCAAAGAGAATGAGCATGCTCATTCCGAGCCCCTGCCACACTGCCACTACCATGAGCGCCGGGATCGCCGAGTTCGCAGATCCGAGCCAGGGATGGTTGAAGCTCTCAAACCCGAGATTCTGGATGGCGGCGTTAAGGGTCCCGAAGTTCGGGTCATAGATCAGTCTCCACAGGACGCCGGAGACCACGAAGGAGACGATTCCCGGCATGAAGAGAGCGGTGCGGACGAGCACCGAGATCGGGCCAGGGACCGACGCGACCATGGCTGCGATCACCAGGGGAATGGCGGTCTGGAGGGCAGTGGTGACCAGTGCCCACGCCACGGTGAGAAGGAATGCGCGGCGCGTCACGGGGTCGGAGGCGGCCCGCGCGTAGTTCTCCAATCCGATGAACGACGCTTCGCCGAACCCGCTCCATTCAGTCGTGCTGAGGTACACGGTGCGGAGGATCGGATAGCCGACGAAGAGAACGAACAGCACGACAGTGGGTACGACGAACCCATAACCGGCAAGCATCTCCTTGCGGCGGATCGGGGGCACTCCTCGTCGACGACGAACGTTGTTGCCGGGTACGGCAGGGGGCGATGATGACTCACGCGTCGCCGTGGAGGTCATGATGCGGATCCGCGGGCGTTCATCACGGCATCCTGCATCTCCTGCGCGACCTGCTCAGGAGTGCCGGAGCCATCGAGGATCTTGGCGAGCGGACCGCCTACCTCGGAGGACCCGGGGCCGAACGGGATGTGGGGGCAACCGTCGCCGTCGACCAGCCAGGAGGTCATCTGCTCCATCACCGGATTCTCGATGTCCTCCGCAGCTGCCTTGGTCGCGGGCATCGAGTTGGATTCGTTCATGAGCCTCGAGTACTGCTCCTCGGAGTAGAGATACCGGAGGAACTCCAAGGTGGCGTCGCGGTTCTTCTCTTCCGAGCTGACAGCCCAGCCTGCTCCTGCCTGGTTCGCTGTCCAGTGCTGCGCCCCACTGCTGATCGCAGGATTCTTCATGACTTTGTAGGACTCCACGAACTCCGGGTCGGCATCCTGCACGAGACCCTGGGGAGTCCATGAACCGCTGAAGAGCATCGCTGCCCTGCCGGTATAGAACAGTTGTGTGGCCTCGGGGCCCTGGGTCGCTCCGGCGCCCTCCTGGAACACGTCGCCCTGGACGATCTTCTCGAACAACTCGAGTGCCTCGATCACCTCCGGTGAGGTGTACTCGAAGCCTTCTTCACCCTTGTCGAGTTTGAGGTACCACGTCGGATCATCGGTGACCTGGGTGATGAGAGGGAGGAAGAAGTCCAGGCCGCTCGTTCCGGGGTTGAACGACGCAGCCAAGGGCGCGATACCGTTGTCTCGCAGCTCAGCAGAGGCAGTGATCAGGTCGTCCCAGGTCTCCGGCTCCCCGTCGATCCCGGCGTCCTCGAATTGTGCGGGATCGTAGAAGATGCCGAAGGTCTGGGCCATCCATCCGATGGCGTACTGCGCTCCATCCTCGGTGTATTGGTTATTCGCGGACTCGAAGAACTGATCGGTGAACTCGGATCCGAGCTCTGCCTTGATGTCCAGACTGATTCCGTTCCTGCCGTACTCCAGTGCGCGGGTGTGCGGCGCGAAAATCTCCGGCAGATCGCCGCCGGACACGGCGGCCTGCAGTGCTGGGAGGTACTGATCGGGGCTGCCGAAGATGCGGTTGGTGACGGTGATCGAGGGATGGTCGGCCTCGAAGGCCTCAATCACCTTCGGCAGAACCTCCTGCTGCTCGCTGTACCACGACCACATCCGGACTTCCGTCTTCCCGCCTCCGGCCCCGCCGCTTCCGCATGCGGCGAGAGCGGGCGCAGAGAGGGCGGCCGCGGAGGATGCGGCGCCGGCTTTGAGTGCACTGCGGCGAGAGATGTGCGGTGACTGTGACGTTCCCATGGTGAAGCTCCTCGTTGAACTCGCTGTATGACGCGGCGATGGGCTGGGTTACCTTTCTAAACCTGAGTAAGTAGACGTGTTAAGGGGTCGGCGACGCTTGCGGGAGCAGGCGAGGGGCCGCCGGCCAGGTCAGCGGATCCGGAACGCCCCAAGGATCAGGCGGTAAGGGTGGTCAGACCGCCGCGGCCTCGTTGCGGAGCACGGCGATCGCCGCACCGAGGGCCGCGCCATCGAGCCCCAGGCCGGAGAGGCGAACCGACACGCTGTGCACCGGCCGCATGAACGACAGGTGATCCAATGCCTCCTGGATCGTGGCGGCGAAGATGTCGCCGACGAACTCCAGAGCGGGGCCGGCGAGTACCACCTCACCGGCGTCGAGGGTATTGACCAGACCCAGCACCGCTTGTGCCAATCGTTCGGCGGCGCCGGAGATGAGTTCGAGCGCTCCGTCGTCCCCACGTGCGGCGCCGCGAGCGAGCTTCTCGAAATCCGACCGGATGGTGTCGCGGGCACCGTCGAGCCCGAGCCGCTGCGCAAGCTCAGGCCGCGCCATCGCGGCCCGGACCAGGTACTGGGGCGCCGCGATCCGTTCTAGGCATCCTCGATTGCCGCAGTTGCACTCCGGACCGTCCGGGTCCAGAGGCAGGTGGCCGATCTCGCCCGCATTCGACGAAAGTCCGCCATAGAGCTCGCCGTCGATGACGATCCCGGCGCCGATGCCGTTGGCGACGTAGACGGTCACGAAATCGGAGGGGGTATCGCGCGCCACCCAGTGCTCCGCGAGGGCGGCACAGCCGTAGTCCTTCTCGAGGGTGGCGGGGATGGAGGTGAGTTCGGTGAACTGTTCCTGCACGTCGAAGTGCTCCCACTCGGCAGCGACGCTGGAGAGGCGCAGCTTCTTCTTCTCCGCGTCGAATCGCCCGGGGCTCGCCAGACAGGCCCCGGCGACGTCGGAGCTGTCGATCCCGGCGGCGCTGAGCATCTCGAGCACGGCCGCGGCCACACGCTCGGTCACATCATGCGGAAGCTCTCCGCGCGTTCCCGTCAGCTCTCTCGCTGCGAGGATCGCGCCACTGAAGTCGGTCAGTACGCAATTGATCCTGGTGTCGTCCAGGACGACACCGAGGGCATACATGGCGGTCGACGCAAGTTTCAGCATGGTGCGCGATTTGCCGCGCCCCGTCGAGTCCCGTCCGGCCTCCTCGACCAGGCCGGCCTCGAGGAGGCGGCGTACGGTCTTGGAGATCGACGTCTCCGTAAGGCCTGTCGCATGAGACAGTTCGACACGGGAGATCGGGGACTCGCGGCGAACGAGATCCAGGATCGCCATCGCCGTCTCGGCGGCCGTGCGACTACGAAGTGGGTTCACGGACTACTCCTCGGGATAGCTGACGCCGTTCAGCGAATTCTTCCTTGCCTCGACGGTTCCCGGCCACCATACTTACTGAACGACAGTAAGGAAGCGGTTGTCGAGGAGGACAAGCATGGCACGCAGGGGACTGGCACTGTACGCGGTCCGCGATGCACTGGCCGAGGATGCGGAGCGCACTCTGGAGCGGGTGGCGGAGATCGGGTTCGAAGGAGTGGAGCCGTTCGGGCTCGGGAACCCGTCGCTGTCCCGTGGGGACCGCCTCACCCGCGCGAAGATGCTCCGGCGCTGTATCGATCGGGCCGGGCTGGATGTCAGCTCCGTGCACACGCGTTTCCCGGCTCCCTCGGAAATGGATTGGCTGCTGGAAGAACTGGCCATCGTCGGCACCTCCGTCGCGTTGGCAAGCGTGCCGGAACACGTCCTGGGCTTCGGCCGCGACATCCTGGCCCGGAGGGACGGTGTGCAGCGTTTCGCCGAGGCCTTCGGCCGGCTCGCGGACAAGGCCGGGCAGCATGGAGTGCGCGTGGGCTATCACAATCACTGGTGGGACTGGCCCGAGCTCGAGGACGGCTCGCGAGGATACGACCGATTCTTCGAGGAACTGGATGGCTCGGTGGTTGCTGAAGTCGATCTCTATTGGGCGCACACCGCCGGACGCTCCCTGCCGGAACTGGTGCAAAGTCTGGGTGAGCGGGTCCGCCTCGTTCACTTCAAGGACGGGCCCGGGCTCAGCGATGATCCCCTTGCGGACCAAGTGCCCCTAGGGTGCGGGAGCGCCGACCTCGCCGGGGCGGCCTCAGCACTGCCCTCGCAGGTCGAGTGGAACCTGGTCGAGCTCGATCGCACCGCGATGGATCCCTTCGAAGTCGTCTCTCACGGCTACCACTGGCTCGACGATCAGGGTCTGTGATCCACGAGGCCGGCGCGGCAGCGGGGCCGACGTCAGGTCGACGATGACGCCCAGGTGCCGAGGTCGTGAACTGTCGAGGGCTCGGGGCCCGCGACGCCGGTGCCGTTCCTAGGCTGGCTCGCGCCCCTGTTCCCCTCCACCTCAGGAGATCCTCATGGCCCGCCCGATCGACCGTCGCACGCTCATCTCCGGCTTAGGCACCGCCGCCGCCGGGGCCACGGCCGCCGCTGCCTTCGCCGCACCCGCGGCCGCTGCTCCCGCCGCGCCAGGCAAGGGCGGCCCGAACCGGCCCCTGATCGGCAGGGCGACGCGTGGGCGTCTCCACGTGATGACGTTCAACATCCGCCTGGACCGCTCCACCGAGACGCAGCCGGGCGATCCCGACCACTGGCCGGACCGTCGGCCGATCCTGATCGACCTCCTCGAGCGCGAGCAGCCTTGTCTTCTCGGGGTCCAGGAAGCCAAGTATGCCCAGCTCAGCGCAGTGGAGGAAGCGCTGCCGCGTCATCGCATGGTGGGGTACGGCCGCCAGGGTGGGAGCAACGACGAGTACTCCGCCATCTTCTACGACGCCCGGCGGTTCGACGTGCTCGCTTGGAACCAGTTCTGGCTCTCGGACACACCGGACGTGATCGGCTCGGCCACCTGGGGCAACAACGTCACTCGCATCGTCGTGTGGGCGCGACTCAAGGACCTGGCCAGCGGCGAGGAGTTCGCCATGATCAACACCCACTTCGATCATGAGTCGGAGCCAGCCCGGATCACGAGCGGCGAGGCCATGATCGAGCTGTTCGAGGGTGGTGAGCTCGATGAGCTGCCCACCATCGTCACCGGCGACTTCAATTCCATCGCCCATGACTCGGGGGCCTACACGACCCTGGTCACCGACGGCCCGACCGTCGACACCTGGGACAGCGCCGAACAGCAGGTCACCCCGGCGTGGGGCACGTTCCCCGGGTACGAGGACCCGGTCGAGGACGGTGAGCGCATCGACTGGGTGCTGACCACCGAGGACATCACCACCCACGAGGCCGCCATCAACGTCTCGCGGGACCGCGACGGTTCCTACCCCTCCGACCACGCTCCGGTCCAGGCGCTGATCTCTCTGCCCTGATTCCCACGGACGCTCGGCCCGGTGCCGGTGCCGGTGCCGGTGCCGGTGCCGGGCGCCGGTTGTGACGGAGCGGAGGAGCGACGCCCTCGCCCTGCGCAGTGATACGAATCGATGGCGCGTCACGGTCGACCGCGGACCGCTGCTGCTGCCCAGAGCTTGCGCGAACGGCAAGGCTTGGCACGCGGAGCTCCGCGGGCGCCCCCGTTCTCCGACTCTCCGAGCCTTGCGTCCACGCAGAAGCTGCGCCATGATGGCGGTCGTCGCAGCGAGCCCACCCGGTGTCGGGACGCGGGCATCGCTGCGCCAGATACAGCCAACCCATTCGCCATCGTCGACGACTGTCCCCGTTATCGATACGAATCGATACGCGTCGCGCACCACCCGACGTGAGACAGAGGAAGCAGGACGAAGATGTCTTCGAACTCCCGGCCACGACGCCCCCATCCGCCCGCCCGGGCCCGTCCGGCACGCCTCGAGGCGACCGCGCCGCCTCGCTCGGGCCTGACCCGTCGGGCTCTCGGCCTCGGTGCCGTGGCGGCCCCAGGGCTGCTGGGCCTGGCCGGGTGCGGATCCGGCGGCGGGACAGGAGATCCGGACTCCATCCGGATCGTGGACTACTACAACACCCCGGCCGATGACGTCGCCATCAACGGCACCTTCACCACCTGCGCCGAGGAGCTCGGTCTCAGCTTCTCCCGGGAGCGCGTGCCCGGGGACCAGCTCATCGCCAAGGTCCTGCAGATGGGGTCCTCGCGCACCCTGCCGGACCTGCTGATGCTCGACAACCCCAACGTCCAGCAGGTCGCCGATTCCGGGGCTCTGGCACCGCTGGCGGATTACGGGATCACCACGGACGGGCTCACCGCGCCGGTCGCCGACCTGGGGATGTACGACGGGACCCTGTACGGCATCGCCCCGACCGTGAACACCATCGCCCTGTTCTACAACGTCCAGCTGCTCGAGGACGCGGGCGTCGAACCTCCCACGACCTGGGACGAGCTGCGCGCCGCCGCGGAGGCGCTGACCACCGAGGACCGCTACGGCTTCGCGTTCTCCGCGATCGCCAGCTACGAGGGCACGTTCCAGTTCATGCCGTTCATGTGGTCCAACGACGGCGATGAGACGGATCTGGACGGGGAGGGAGTGCTCGGTGCCTCCCGCTTCTGGTCCGACATGGTTCGCGATGGGCTCGCCTCGCGCTCGGTCGTGAACTGGGGCCAGGGCGATGTGATCGACCAGTTCAAGGCCGGCAACGCCGCGATGTGCATCAACGGGCCGTGGAACATCGCCGGCTTGACCGCGGACACCCCGGACCTGGAGTGGGACGTGGTCACCATCCCCGTGCCCACCGCCGAGCACGACTCCGTCGCACCCCTGGGCGGCGAGGTGTGGACCGTTCCGATCACGGGGAACGAGGAGAAGCAGCGCAAGGCCGCCGAGCTGCTGAAGGCTTTCGTCGCTCCGGAGAACCAGCTGTACATGGCGGGGGAGCGCAACACGATCCCCGGTGACGCCGACGCTGCGGAGCGGTTCGCCGAGGAGAACCCCGACCTGAGGACCTTCGTCGACCAGGTCTCCACCGCCCGCTCCCGCACGGCGCAGCTCGGCCCCGACTGGCCCCGCACCGCCAAGGCGATCTACACCGCCAACCAGCGGGTTCTGGTTGATGACACCGACCCGGCGGACGCGTTCGACGAAGCCGCCAAGACCGTCAGCTGAGGAGATCGATGATGACCACCACCCAGCCCACCGCCGCGAGGTCGGGGCTCGCGGAGTCCGGCGGAGCGCCACGGACGCCCAGGCGGCGCCGCCATCGCGGGGACCTCATGGTGCGCTACGCGTTCATCGCCCCGGCCGCGCTCTACATGGTCCTGTTCTTCGGATACCCGATCATCAAGAACGTCGTGATGAGCTTCCAGAACTACGACTTCGCGACGTTCTTCAACGGCCAGGCCCCGTTCGTCGGCCTCGACAACTACGCCGCCACGTTCTCCGATCCGATCTTCCTGCGGGCCCTGGGCAACACCGGACTGTTCACGGTCGGCTCCATCATCGGGCAGTTCGTGCTCGGCATGTGCCTGGCACTGTATTTCCGCAAGAAGTTCCCCCTGTCCGGGTTCCTGCGCTCGTTGCTGCTGCTGCCGTGGCTGCTGCCGATGATCGTCTCGGCAGCGGTGTGGCGATGGATCCTGGAGCAGGACAACGGGGCACTGAACGAGTTCCTCACCGGGATCGGACTGATCTCCGACCCGATCCCCTGGCTGAACAGCTCCGATACAGCGCTGATCGCCGTGATCATCGTGAACATCTGGCTCGGCATCCCGTTCAACGTGGTGCTGCTCTACAGCGGCCTGCAATCCATTCCCGATGAGCTCTACGAGGCCGGCCAGCTCGATGGCGCCACGGGCTGGACGTCGTTCTGGAACATCACCCTGCCGATGCTGCGGCCGGTCGTCAGCGTGGTGCTGCTGCTCGGGGTGATCTACACGATCAAGGTCCTCGACCTGATCATCGGACTGACCGGCGGCGGCCCGGCCAACGCCACCCAGACCCTCGCCACCCGCAGCTACGAGATGTCCTTCGTCGAGTTCGACTTCGGTCAGGGCGCCGCGCTCAGCAACATCCTGATCCTCATCGCCCTGGCCTTCAGCCTCGTCTACCTGCGCGCCAACGCCGGCGCCGAGAAGAACGGATGACCCCGATGAGCACCGCCGCTCCCGCCTCGCCCGCCGGCCACTCCGCAGGGCCCGCCCTCTCCGGCGCCCCGCGCCGCACCCGACCGGGCCGCTCCTACCTCCACACCGTGATCGGCATCGTCCTGGTCGCGATCATGCTGTTCCCGGTCTACTGGATGGTCAACGCCTCCCTGGCCCCGGCCGGCAACAGCCTGAACATCCAATGGCTCCCGCTGAACCCGGACTTCTCGGGCTACTCCCGCGCGATCGCCGATCAGGGCCCGAACCTCATCACCTCGCTGATCGTCGCGATCGGCGCGTGCGCCCTGTCCGTCGTGATCGCGGCCCCGTGCGCCTATGCGCTCGCCCAGTTCCGCATCCGGGGCACTGCGGCGCTGCTGTTCTTCGTGCTGATCAGCCAGATGATTCCCGGCATCGTTATCGCCAACGCGCTGTACACCGTCTACACGCCGCTGGGGATGGTGAACTCGATCCCGGGCCTGATCCTGGCCGACGCCTCGCAGGGCATCCCGTTCGCGATCCTCATCATGCGCGCCTACCTCGAGACGTTCCCGGCCTCCATCGTCGAAGCCGCTCGCGTCGACGGCTGCGGTCACGTGAGAGCGTTCTGGTCGATCGTGATGCCGGTCAGCCGCAACTCGCTGATCACCGCTGGCATCTTCTCGTTCCTGTTCGCCTGGAGCGACTTCCTGATGGCCCTGACCCTGACCACCGGCGAATCGATCCGGCCCGTGACGCTGGGCCTGTACACCTACATCGGCACCAACGACACCGACTGGAGCGCCGTGATGTCCACGGCGGTGCTGTCCTCGCTGCCCGCGGTGATCCTCATGATCGTCGCCCAGAAGTACGTGGCCGCCGGTGCCACGGGCGGCGCCGTGAAATAGGCCCGACCCTCTCCACCATCCCCCTCGAAAGGACAACCCATGTCGACCCCTGCTGCATCGTCCTCCGCCTCCGCCACCGCACCGCCTCTGCGCGTGACCGTGTGGGGCGAGAACCGCCACGAGAAGCGCGACCAGCGCGTCCGGGACATCTACCCCGACGGAATGCACACCGCCATCCGTGACGGCATCGTCGAGCACCACGGCCAGGACGTCACCACGCGCATCGCACTGCTCGATGACCCCGAGCACGGTCTGAGCGAGGAGGTGCTGGCCGAGACCGATGTGCTGACCTGGTGGGGCCATATGGCTCACGACGAGGTCTCCGACGAGGTCGCCGAGCGCGTGCAGAAGCACGTGCTGGCCGGCATGGGGCTGGTCGTGCTGCACTCCGGGCACTGGTCCAAGCCCTTCACCCGCCTCATGGGCACCACCTGCACCCTGCGCTGGCGCAACGAGGCCGACCGCGAGCTGGTCTGGACCGTCAACCCCAGCCACCCCATCGCCGAAGGCATCCCGCACCCGATCATCATTCCCGAGCAGGAGATGTACGGGGAGCACTTCGACATCCCCGTGCCCGACGAGCTCGTGTTCGTCTCCTCCTTCAGCGGCGGCGAGGTATTCCGCTCCGGGTGCACGTTCCGCCGGGGCAAGGGCAAGATCTTCTACTTCAGCCCCGGCGACCAGGACTACCCCGTCTACCAGCAGCCCGAGGTACGCCGTGTGATCGCCAACGGAGTCGGGTGGGCCCGGCCGGCCGTCGCGGACCGCCAGGTGCCGGTGCTGGACCGCTTCGAGACGGAATGGTTCGTCAAGGGGACCGCGGGCCAGGGTGTGGGTGACGCCGCGGCCGCCGGGAAGGGCGCATGAGCGCCGCCGACAGGTCTGCACATGAGGGTTCCCGTCCCGATGCCGGGACGACCGCGGCCACCGGCGACGAGCACTCGCCCGTGAGAGTCGTCGTCGTCGGCGCCGGCGGGATGGGCCGGGCATGGATCCGTACCGTGCTCGCCTCCGAGGCCGCGCAGCTCGTCGGCGTCGCCGACGTGATCGACGGGACCGCCGAGAACGCCGTCACCGAAGTGGTCCCCGAGCACGAACGCCCGGGGATCCTCGCCGGCACGGACCCGCTGGCCATTGCTCGCCAAGCGGGCGCCGACGCGCTCATCGACGTGACGATCCCGGCCGCGCACCACCCGGTCACCGCCGACGCCCTCCACGCCGGCTACCCGGTGCTGGGGGAGAAGCCCTGCGCGGCCACCCTCGCCGAGGCCGTCTCGCTGGCCGGTCACGCCGAGACCACGGGGAAGCTGTTCATGGTCTCCCAGTCCCGCCGCAACAACCCGCATCTGCACGAGGCCCGGCGCCTCGCCGACGAGCTCGGCGGCGCCGGGATCCTCGACACGCAGTTCTACCGGGCGCCGCGCTTCGGCGGTTTCCGCGAGGAGATGGCCCATCCGCTGATCATCGACATGGCGATCCACGCCTTCGACGCCGGGCGCGTCCTCGTGGACGGCAACCCCGTCTCGGTCACCGCGAACTCATCGAACCCGCCATGGAGCTGGTACGCGGGCGACGCCGCCGCCACCGTGGTGATCACCTACGACAGCGGCGCGGTGCATACGTACAGCGGCTCCTGGTGCGCGCCGGGCCGGGAGACGAGCTGGAACGGTGAATGGACGATCAGCTGCCCGCGAGGATCCGTCGCCTGGGACGGTGAGCGGCCACCGTCGGCCCAGAGCGAAGGTGAGGACCCGGTGAGCGGCCGCGAACCGTCGGCCGGAGCCCGCTGGGAGCTGGACGCATCCCTCGCCGAGTTCTGCGAGGCGCTGCGCACCGGGGCGAGGCCGGCGAGCGAGGTCCACGGCAACATATGGACCCAGGCGATCGTCGAGGCGGCCGTGCGCGCGGCGGACGAGGGTCGCAGCGTCCAGCTTGCCGAGGTGCTGGATGAGGCGCTCGAGTCCGCCCGCGTCCTGGATGCGGCCGACGGGCGCAGCACGGCGCTGGCCACGTGGAAGACTGGCACCTCCGGTCTCAGCATGCACTAGCTCGCCGGGCGCAGCATCGCGACGATGGAGGAGGAGCCGCACCCGTGAGGAAGAAGCCGCCGACGAGCCAGGACGTCGCCCGTCTGGCCGGTGTCTCCCAATCGACGGTGAGCTACGTGCTCACCGGCTCCCGCCCCATCTCCGAGGCCACCCGCCGGCGGGTCGAGAACGCGATCGACAAGCTCGGCTACCACCCCAACTCCGGTGCCCGCACCCTGCGCTCCCAGCGCAGCGGCGTGATCGGACTGATGGTCCCTGAGGCCGACGCGGACGATGGCGTGCTGATGATGTTCATCGGCGCCATCGCCCGTGAGGCCCAGCGCTACGGCTACGACATCCTGCTGGTGACCGCGCAGGAGGGCGCGCGCGGCATCGATCGCGTGGTCCGCACCGGCGTGTGCGAGGCGCTGATCCTCATGGAGCTGGGCCGGCACGACGAGCGTGTGAACGCTGTGATCGATTCCGGTCTGCCGTTCGTGACCATCGGCAAGCCGGACGAGTTCCCCCACGGATCCGTCGTCGATCTGGACTTCGAGCTGCTGGGTCGAATGATCGTCGATCGCGCGGTCGAGGAGGGGTGCGCCCGCCTGCTGCTGTTCGGTGCCCCGGGAAGAAAGCGCGAGCGCAATGATGTCGCCCGCTTCCTCGCCGGCATCGAGGACTACGCCGACGAGACCGACCTCGACGTGGTTCTCGACGCCGGGCCCCTGGCGAAGATCCCCCACCGGGCTCTGCGGCTGACGCGGCCCGGTGAGCGCACGGCCCTGTTCGGGATCACCGGGGTGCGCCAGGCGCTGTTCGCCATGGCCGCCGATGGCGCGCTGGTCGATGACACCCGCATGCTGATCGCGCTGAGCGGAGAGGACCTCCGGGACGTCAGCCCGCTGCTGGCCGCCGTGCCCCAGATCGACCCGCGGCGGGTGGAGATCAGCGAGCTCGCGGTCCAGGAGCTCGTGCGCCTGCTGCGCGTGGACGGAGCCGGGCCCCGCACCACGCTGGTCGAGCCGAGGTGGCTGGAGGGGTGAGCGGCCCGGATCGGTATCGCGCGGCAGGTGTGCCTGACATGATCAGCACATGAGCCCCGCACCGCGCAGTACGCGTCTGACTTCGATGACGAACAGACAGGTCGAGGACGCCGCGGTCGAATTCGTGACCGCGTACGAAGCAGCCGCAGGCCGGACGGCACGCGACACCCGCCATGTGCCCGGCAGCCCCGCCGACATGGTCAGCACCGACGACGGGACGGGCGAAGAGCGGCTGATCGAGGTCAAGGCCTACGGAAAATCCGCTCGCGGCGATGACCTCTGGCTCGAGGAGCCCCAGGTGGAGGCCGGGCGGACCCAACGCAACTTCCATCTCTACGTGGTCGACAACGTCCGCTCCGGTGATCCGCTGCGGATGCGGCTGCTCGACCTCTCGGGTGACATGCTGAGCGAGCGGCTCGCGGCGGCGAAGAAGCGGACCTACTACACGGTGCCGTTCCCCGTCTCCGTCTACGACTCCCTGGCAGGGCGAGCCGTGACCTGCGCGATCGTCTGGCGGATCATGGACGCGGTGGCGGTGCTCCACGAGCGCGGCTACCACCGGATCAGATTCCTCCCCGCCCTGTCCCCGTCGGGCATGCACCTGCGGGTGCACGTCGGGCGGGACGCTGAGGTGGGCGACTCCCTCGACCAGCTGCGGGACGTCACGAAGGTGGCTCGCGGCTCGTTCGGCGGAGCACTCCGCGATGAGTGGAGCTTCGCAGAGTCGACACTGGTCACCCGGACCAGCGCCGAGACGATCGCAGAGCGGATCCTCGCCGTGATCCCGCCGGTCGAGGCCACCAGTGATGATCCGGGGTACGTCGCCTGGTTCGCGGGCCTGCTGCGTCGCAGCCGTGCGCTCGGCGAACTCCCGGTCGCCTCGCAGGGCCGCGACCTCGTCGCCGGAGGCGCCGGCACGGACATGTGGTTCATCGGCGACGTGCAGCACACCGGCCCGCCGGCACGCCTGGCCTGATCTCACAGCGACTGTGCCGGTCGAACATCGAGGTCCGGGCGATGTGCTCGGGGTCACGTGTCCGGACCTTATAGTGCAGCTTCTGGCGGGCATAAGGTGACTCTATGAGCCGAATCAATTCCGCCCTGGAAGCCGATCAGATTCTCGATGCCATTCTTCGTGACTCGCCCGACGAGCAGGGCTCGCTCGCTGACCTGACGCCTGAGGTTCTGGCCGGGACGCGCGAGGCATATGACGCGCTGTACCGGCGCGAACAGCCGGTGCCTCTGCCCGTGCTGCATGCCCTCGCGGCCGTGGTCGCCGATTGGCAGGGGAGCGGTCCTCTGGCGGACTGGCACCGCGCCAAGGGAGCGGATCCACGGATCACCGCGGCCGACCCGATCCGCAGCGAGGTCCATGGCCTCAGCGCCGCCACCGTCCAGGCGCTGCGCGACCACGTCGACGGGTTGTCCCTCTCGCCGGCCCTCACGACGGCTCGTGACCATGAACGTCTCGCCGCGGCAGGCGTCGGCGCGCCGGTGGTGGTGCTGGTCAGTCGACTGGTGGCCTTCGAGACCCATCTCCAGCGCCTCGTGACCGACGTCGCCGCCCGACGCGGGAAGCCCGTCCCGGCCGCCGATGCGCCGACTCGCCCGTCGCTCACGCGGACCCCGATAGACGCTGCGGCGTGAATACCCGGGCCTCTTGTCGATAACGGTCAGGCACACTGGTCGCGTGCCCTCATCACGAACGCAGAGAAGCGCCGGGCTCCTGGTCCACCGCACCGGGAGCAACGGGCTCGAAGTGCTCATCGTCCATCCCGGCGGACCGCTGTGGGCCGCGAAGGATGCCGGCGCCTGGTCCCTGCCCAAAGGGCTGTACGACCCCGACGAGGAGCCCGTGGCTGCGGCGCGGCGCGAGTTCGCCGAGGAGATGGGCAGCTCGCCGCCCGACGGTCCGGTGCTCGACCTTGGCGAGGTGCGGCTGAAGAGCGGCAAGATCGTGACCGGCTACGCGGTCGAGGGCGATGTCGACGTCACGACGGTCCGGAGCAACACGTTCGAGATGGCCTGGCCACCGAGATCCGGGCGCGTCCAGAGCTTCCCGGAGGTCGACCGGGCGATGTGGTGCTCACCGGATGTTGCGCGCGAGAAGCTGAACCCGGCTCAGGTGGCCTTCGTGGAGAGACTGGAGGCGGCGCTCAGCGAACAGTGAGCTGGCTCGCGGGGCCGACGCGGAATGCTCCTCGTACGGGTGGGCATCGCGGAAAGGCCCGTTGCCGGGACCCCAGCGCCCGAGGGCAGGACGAAGCCGCAACTGTTCCTCCCCAACCACTACGCGTCCACAGGCCCCTACGAGCGGGATCGGCGGCTTGCCACACTCGCCGCATGCTCGACGAACACCCGGACCGGCCCGATGCCGACGACGACCTCGCTGCCGCTCGTGAGGGCGGCTCATCCGGGCCCGCCGGTCGCGACCACGGCCTGTGGTCCGGGATCCGCCCTGCGCAGATGGGTCTGCAGCCCTGGCAGTGGGAACGCGCCGGGCAGGAGCTGGAGCACGGGGTGATCCCGGCGTGCGCGACGCCTTCCAAGCACCTGCGCGCTGAGCTGGTCTTTCCCGACGGCACCACGGCACACGTGCAGAATCCGCTGTACGTGGCAGGTTCACCCTCGCAGTGCTCATGCGGCCACGGCCGATGCCAGCACGTGGCCACGGCCCTGCGTGCCCTGGCTGAAGGCCGTACGCGCACGCTCTGGCGTGAGCCCGTGAGCGCCGCGCTGGAGGGTCGCGACCGACGCGCTTCGTCGACCGGGGGCCGCCCGGCGAACTCGCCGGTGGTGACCGGGCTGGTGATCGGAACCATCGACCGTCCCGGTACCTACGCGGACCGCGGCGTGGCGGTGCGGCCGTCCCGTCGGACCCAGAAGGGCACGTGGCACCAGAATCTCGGCTGGGACGAGATCCGCAAGAACCTCGACTCGCTGCCGCCCGAGCAGCAGTCCGTACTGCGCACCCTGATGCGGTTCCGCACGCTCGAAACCCGGGAGGTGCCGCTGGATCACATGGGCCCGGAGATCTGGTCCCTGTTGGAGAGCGCGGTCGACGTCGGACTCGAGGTCGAGGCCGAGGGCGATCTGCACCTGGATCGGGAGCCGGTAATATTCGAGACCAGAGTGGCTGCGGCCGGCGACGGGCTGACGGTGCGAGCCCAGCCGGTGTGGCCCCGGAACCGCGGCATCCGGCGATGGCGACTGCTGGGACGGCCGGTGCATGCCGTGCTGGCCACCGCGACGGCGAACACCGTGGTGGCCCCGGTCGTGGCTGATCCCTCTCTCATCGCGCTCGCCCAGCAGGGCGATCTCTGGGTTCCCCGAGGAGATATCGACGACTTCACCGAAAGGGCATTGCCGACCTTGCGAGACGTGGCACCGGTGCACGTCCAGCGCAGCCCGGACCACTCGACCGGGGAACTCAGCGGTCCTCCTCCGGAGCTTCCCGACCCGATCCGGCTGGTCGCGACGCTCACGTCCCGCGCGACGCAGGGACTCCGTCTCACCTGGGGGTGGACATACGGGGGAGGCGACGGCGACGGAATGCGCCATGTCTTCGAGCTCGCGCCCTCTATCGACGGCGGGCGACGTCCCGGCGACGAACTCGAGACCTTGGCACGACTGAAGCGCGATATCGACGGCCTCGAGCGATGGCTCGACCGTGCCCCGCGCGACCTCGACCTCGTCGAGGCGTGCCGCTTCTCGCTCACCGTCCAGCGTGCTCTGTCCGAGCACGACCTCGCGATCGTGCTGACCACGGAGGACGCGCCCCAATTCGTCGAGGAGGAGCAGCCGACGATCGACTGGGACATCATCCAGACCGACCGGCGGGATTGGCTCGACCTGTCCGGTGCTATCAGGGTCGGCGACGAGCGGGTAGCGGTCAGTACCCTGATCCATGCCCTGCTGAGCGGCGAACCGCTGCTGGTCACACCCGCAGGCCACTACCTCGACCTGTTCACACCGCAGATGGCGGCGCTGCGCCGGCTGCTCGAGAGAGCGGCCGCGCTTCCGGACGAGGGCCGGCTGCGCATCAATCGTCACGACCTCGACCTCCTGGAAGAGCTGCACGATCTTTCGAGGTTGCAGCGCGAGGCGGAGCGGTGGCGCGAGGGGCTCGGCGCCGTCATCCCGGCCGACCTCTCCGAGGAACCGCTCGACGAGGGCGTCCACGCCACCCTGCGCCCCTATCAACTGGAGGGCTACCAGTGGCTGTCTGCCAGATGGGACGTCGGGCTCGGCGGGATCCTGGCGGACGATATGGGGCTGGGCAAGACCCTCCAGCTGCTGGCGGCGATCCGTCGACACCGGCGCCGCGACGAGCGACCCGTGCTGGTGGCGGCACCGCGCTCCGTGCTGTCCACGTGGGCGCAGCAGAGCGAGTTGTTCACTCCCGACCTGCGGGTACGGGTGATCACCCAGCGCCTGCCCGGGGCGGTGGCCGACGAGGAACCGGCCGACGTCTACGTCGTCTCCCACCACCTGCTGCGCCTGGATGAGGACGTCTACAGCGGTGTCGACTGGGCAGCTGTGGTGCTCGACGAGGCCCAGGCGGCGAAGAATCCGCTCTCGCGCTTGCACCGCTCCGTGAGGCACCTGAGGCGCGAGGTCACCTTCGCGATCACCGGCACTCCGGTCGAGAACTCGCTGCAGGACGTGTGGGCGCTGCTGGCCCTGACGGCCCCGGGATTGCTGCCCTCGCTGGCGGAGTTCAACGCCACCTGGCGCAAGCCGATCGAGAAGGCCGGCGACGCCCAGCTCCTGGAGGAGCTGCGCACGCGCATCGCTCCATCGATGCTGCGACGCACCAAGGAGCTGGTCGCGACGGATCTTCCCGAGAAGTCCGAGGACGTGCTGACACAGCCTCTGCATCCGCAGGCCGCCGACCATTATTCCCGCGTCCTGAACCGGGAGCGCCTGCGGATCATGGGCCTGCTCGCCGATCCTGACCGGAATCGCGTCGAGATCCTCGCCTGCCTGACCCGACTGCGGCTGCTCGCCACGGATCCCGGCACCGTCGAGGAGCCCTCCGCCAAGACCGCCGAACTCGTCGAACGGCTGCGCGAGACCTCGGCCACAGGGCACCGCGCTCTGGTGTTCAGCCAGTTCACCGGCCACCTCAAGATCGTCCAGGCGATCCTCGAGGGTGCCGGGATCACCACCAGTTACCTCGATGGCACCACAAGGGACCGAGAACGCGTGCTCGAGGAGTTCCGCCACGGGGACCAGGACGCCTTCCTCATCAGCCTCAAGGCCGGCGGGTCCGGCATCACCCTGACCGAGGCCGACTACGTCTTCCTGCTGGACCCGTGGTGGAACCCCGCGGTGGAGGAACAGGCCGTGGACCGCACCCACCGGATCGGCCAGACCTCACCGGTCAGCGTCTACCGGTTCGTCGCCTCCGGCACGATCGAGGAGAAGGTCCTGACCCTGCAGGACGAGAAGCGGCGGTTGGCCCGGTCGGTGCTGCAGGCAGACGGCACGGCCCCGGCGCTGCTCGATCCCGCACGGATCCGCGAACTTCTGGAGCCGTGAGCCGGCCGCGCAGCTGCGTGTCACGACGGGGACGACGCGAGCAGTGAACGGGGACGACGCGAGCAGTGAACGGGGACGACCGTCGCGAGCAGTGAACGCGGAGGGCTGTCGCCCGGGCTCAGATGTCGCGGAAGGTCTCGATCCGAGCGCCCAAAGCGTTCAGCCGCTCGGCAAGGTCCTCGTAACCGCGATTGATGACGTAGACGCTGCGCAGCACCGAGGTGCCCTTCGCGGCGAGCATCGCGAGCAGGATCACCACGGCGGGCCGGAGGGCCGGCGGGCACACGATCTCCGTGCCGCTCCAATGCGTCGGGCCCTCGATCAGCACCCGGTGCGGATCCATGAGCTTGATGTTGGCCCCGAGCTTGGTCAGCTCGGTGAGGTAGATCGCCCGGTTCTCGTAGACCCAGTCGTGCAGCAGCGTCTGCCCCTCCGCCGTTGCGGCGATCACGGCGAAGAAGGGAAGGTTGTCGATGTTCAAGCCGGGGAACGGCATCGGGTGGATCTTGTCGATGGGCGCTTTGAGATCCGAGGGCTGGGTGGTGATGTCCACCAGTCGCGTCTGCCCGTTGCGGGCCACGTACTCTGCGGAGCGGTCGTAGCGGAAGCCCATCTCCTCGAGGATCGCCAGCTCGATCTCCATGAACTCGATCGGAACGCGCTGCACCGTGATGCTCGAGCGGGTCACGATCGCGGCGGTGATCAGGCTCATGGCCTCGATCGGGTCCTCGCTGGGGGCGTACTCGACATCGGTGCGGATGTCGGAGGCACCGTGGATCGTCAGCGTGGTGGTGCCGATGCCCTCGATCCGCACGCCGAGCTTCTCGAGGAAGAAGCACAGGTCCTGGACCATGTAGTTGGGGCTGGCGTTGCGGATGACCGTCTCGCCCTCGTACGTGGCTGCTGCCAGCAGCGCGTTCTCGGTCACCGTGTCACCGCGTTCGGTGAGCACGATGGGACGGCGCGGACCGACACCCGGCGTCGCCGTGGCCTGGTAATGACCCTCGGTGGCCACGACGTCCAGGCCGAAGGGCCGCAGGGCGGTCATGTGCGGTTCGACGGTGCGGGTACCGAGGTCGCAGCCGCCGGCGTAGGGAAGCTGGAACTTCTCGGCGCGGTGCATGAGCGGGCCCAGGAACATGATGATGCTGCGCGTGCGGCGGGCAGCGTCGGCATCGATGGACGCGAGATCGAGCTGCTCGGGAACCTGCAGCTCGAGATCGTTCTCGGCATTGAGCCAGCGCGCCTTCACGCCGATGGAGGTGAGCACCTCGAGCAGGCGATTGACCTCCTCGATCCGGGCCACTCGGCGCAGGACGGTCGTGCCGGTGTTCAGCAGCGAGGCGCACAGCAGGGCCACGCCGGCGTTCTTGCTGGTCTTGACCTCGATCGAGCCGCTGAGGGTCGTCTGCCCCTGCACGCGCAGGTGGCTGGGGCCGGCGGTGCCGAGCCCGACCAGCTCCGAGTCCAGGGCGGAACCGATCCTCGAGACGGTCTCCAAAGTCAAGTTCTGCTGGCCTTTCTCGATGCGGTTCACGGCGCTCTGGCTGGTCTTCAGCTGAGCGGCGAGTTCGGCCTGCGTGAGGCCGGAGTGCTGACGGGCGTCGCGGATAAGAGTGCCGATGCGGGCGAGATACGTCTCGTTGACGGTCATGGTCCACACCGTATCTCTTCTATGAGATAAACGGGTGGAGGTGTGACGGTTTGCGCATCGCGGTACGGTCCCGCGGCAGGCGAGGGCGAGCGAGCGGCCGGTGAGAGGATGTCACCCGGGCACGCGTGGAGCCGGTTTCGAGGGAGCGGACATGGGGCATCAGCAGGACCAGGGCGACGCGGCGCTGGAGCTGCGCATCGGTCGCCACGAGCTCGAGCTGAGCAACAGGTACGAGGCCGCGAGCATCGCCAACGATGTGCTGATCGGGCTCTGGTTCATCATCGGCTCGATCTGCTTCTTCTCCGAGCAGCTGATGTCTCTGGGGACCTGGCTGTTCCTCATCGGGAGCATCCAGATGACCATTCGACCCGCCATTCGACTGGCTCGCCGCGTCCACCTGCGCCGCATCGGCGCAGGCTCCGCCCATTCCATGGATTTCTGAGCTGACTGAGCCCAGGAGGCGGCGATCCTATGAGGCGACGGCCAGGACGGGCAGCGCTTCGACATGCCCGCCGACGCGGTACGCCCGCGCCGGGTCGTACGGTTCGAAGCGCAGGTCCATGCCTGCTTCCTGCGGCGTGCGATCGGCTTTGCGGTTGTTGCACTCCTTGCACGCCGAGACCAGGTTGAGCCAAGAGGACGGGCCGCCGCGCGAGATCGGCATGATGTGGTCCACGGTGGCCAGCAGCGCCTCCGTGGCGGGAGTCTTCGACACGCTGCGACCGCAATAGGCGCACGTCCAGTGGTCGCGCTCGTGGATGGCGCGGAACGAGAAGCCGATCGAACGCCGTCCGCCGCCCTCGACCCATGCGCCGCTGAGCTCGCGGGTCAGTTCGAGCGCCGTGGGCACGATCCGGTCCATCACCATCGTCAGCTCGACGGGGTTGGCCACCTCGCGGCGGATCATGCCGAAGGCGTGGCGGACGGTGGTGGTGTGCAGCAGCTCGCCGATCCCCGTCTCGGGGTCGTAGCCGAGGTTGTAGACCCGGACCTGCGACATCGCCGCCACCTCCTTCCGACGGACGCGAGTGTCGATCCACTCGGCCCTATGGTGGAACCCTCGGAGCGGACCGAGCATCTGCAGTGTGGCGTGCCTGTGCACCTAGTTTCCACTGATTTGCCGCCGGAATGTGGGACGTCGAGGTGTCCTGTGCTTGGACATTGCGAGAACTTGCGGTGACCTGGGCAGGGGGCGAGGACGTGCCTGGCCGTCTCCGGGTGGCGGAGTGCGGCAGCCGAGCGTGCAGCGACCGACGGGCACGGAGAAGGTGACCAGCGGGCACGCCTAGGATCGGGTGACGAGAACGTCGGATTCGGGGGACCGCGGCACTCACCGGCCCAGGCCCCGCACGTACATCCGCCCCCCGAGCGTGAGGAACCGTTGTGGAGCTCGAGCAGTTCGAGATGGTCGCGGTGGTGGCCGTGCTGATCATCGTCGCGGCGTCTTACTTCGCGAAGAAGCTGGGCCTGGCCACCCCGATCCTGCTCGTCCTCGTCGGCCTCGGACTCAGCCTCGTGCCGGGCATGCCACCGATCGCGCCTGAGCCGGGCCTGATCCTCGCCGTCGTGCTGCCGCCGCTGCTGTACTCGGCGGCAGTGAACATGCCGGTGATGGATTTCCGACGGGACCTGCGCACGATCGGCGCTCTATCGGTGGTCCTGGTGCTGGTCTCCGCCTTCGCGATCGGCGGTGTGCTGTGGTGGATCTTCCCCGACCTGAACTTCGCGGCGGCGGTAGCCGTGGGGGCCGTCGTCAGCCCGCCCGACGCTGTCGCCGCCACCTCGATCGGCAAGCGCCTCGGCCTGCCGCCGCGTCTGCTGACGATCCTCGAGGGTGAGGGTCTGGTCAACGACGCCACCGCGCTGGTTCTCCTGCGCACCGCGGTCGCCGCCACGGCCGGCGCGTTCTCCTTCCGGGAGGCCGCCGGGGACTTCGTCTACGCCGTGGTGGTCGCAGTCCTCGTCGGAGTGGCGGTCGGATTCCTGGCGGTACGCATCCGCTCCAAGATCGACCAGCCGGCGCTGACCACGGCGATCTCCTTCGTCGTCCCCTTCATCGCTTTCCTTCCCGCCGAGCTCGCCGATGCCTCCGGAGTGCTCGCTGTGGTCGCTGCCGGGCTGGTCACCGGAGCGATGGGCGTGCGGCGCCTCAGCGTGCAGGACCGCAACGCCGAACGCACGAACTGGCTGACCGTGCAGCTGCTGCTGGAGAACGGGGTGTTCCTGCTGATGGGCCTGCAGCTGGTCACCCTGGTCGACGACGTCGAGAATGTCGGCCTGTCCGTCTGGAACGCGGTGTGGATCGGGTTGGCGCTGACCGTTGTGCTCGGGATCGTCCGCGCCGGATTCGTGATCCCGCTGGTGCTGACCGCCCGTGCGCGTCGCTCCGACCACGAGGAGCGCGCCCGCCGCTTCGGCGAGATCCTCGAGCACGTCTCCGAGGACGAGCGCTTCCAGCAGCACCCCCGCGGGCCGCGCATCCGGCGCTGGCTGCAGCGTCACCATGCGGACGCCCGCTTCTATGCCGGCAACGGCCTCGGCTGGCGCGGCGGGGCCGTGCTGGCGTGGTCCGGCATGCGCGGCGTGGTCACCCTTGCCGCGGCCCAGTCGCTGCCCACCGACTTCCCCTATCGCACGCAGCTGATCCTGGTCGCCTTCGTCGTGGCGCTGGTGACCCTGGTGGGCCAGGGCAGCACGCTGCCGCTGCTGATCCGTGTGCTCGGGGTCCGCGGTACCGACGAGGAGCAGGCCCAGCGCGAGCTGTCCCTGCTGCTCACCGAGCTGGGAGAGGCGGCCGTCGGTCAGGTGCTCGAGAACCCGGATCTCCGGCGCAGGGACGGCACCCCCTTCGACCCCACGGTGATCGAGCGGGCCCAGACGATGTACGCGAAGCTGACGGATCGGGGCGGCAGCGAGAGCGAGGACGATCCGGTGCGCGCTCAGTACCCCGAACTGATGGAGCTGCTGTTCGACGCCCAGCAGGACACCCTGAATCACGCCCGCTCCACCGGGACCTATGACTCACACACGATCGCCCGTGCGCAGAAGCGCCTCGACGAGGGCAACGTGCGGCTCAAGTCGCTGTAGCGGGGACGGCGGCGCACCGGCGGGCATGACTCCTATGGCGTAGGTCATCTCGATCGGTCCAGAGGGGCGCCGGCGGGGCCCGGAACACAACAGGTGTGCACAATAGGTGCTTGATCCCTTGAGCGCACCGCGCGGCGACGCCGCCGGGTACTTTCGGTGCGCTCACAACCCTGAGAGGTTTCGATGAAGTTCTTCCAGCGACTCGGCAGATCCCTGATGCTGCCAGTGGCCGTTCTCCCCGTCGCCGCCATCCTCAATGGCCTCGGCTACTGGATCCTCACCGCCACCGGCGACGAGAACAATCTTGCCGGTGTCTTCCTCACCACCGCCGGCGGTGCGCTACTGGGGAATCTCGCGCTGCTGTTCGCCATCGGTGTCTCCATCGGCATGGCCACGAAGCCCGACGGCACCTCCGCATTGGCCGGTCTGGTCTCGTGGCTGACGGTGACCACGCTGCTGAGTCCGGAGAGCGTGGCGCTGTTCCGGAGCATCGAGGAAGGCGCCGTCGATCCGGCCTACGGCCAGGTCGAGAATGTCTTCGTCGGCATTCTGTGTGGGCTCATCGGCGCCTACACCTATGACAAGTTCAAGGACACGAAGCTGCCCGACGCACTGGCCTTCTTCTCCGGCCGCCGCTCCGTCGCGATCATCACCGCCGGGATCTCGCTGGTTCTGGCACTGGCGCTGTTCTTCCTGTGGCCTCTCGTCTATGGCGGCCTGGTCGACTTCGGTGAGTTCATTCTGACCCTCGGCCCGCTGGGTGTGGGCATCTACGGATTCCTGAACCGTCTTCTGATCCCGCTGGGCCTGCACCACGCGCTGAACTCCGTGTTCTGGTACGACGTGGCCGGGATCAACGACCTCAACAACTTCCTGGACGGCTCCGGCACCTACGGGGTCACCGGCCAGTACATGACCGGATTCTTCCCGGTGATGATGCTGGGGCTGCCCGGCGCGGCGCTGGCGATGTATGTGACCGCGAAGTCCTCGCGCCGCAAGATCGCCGCCGGCGTGCTGCTCTCCAGCGCGATCGCGTCCTTCTTCGTGGGTGTCACCGAACCTCTCGAGTTCTCCTTCATGTTCCTCGCCCCGGGTCTGTACGTCGTCCACGCCCTGTTCACCGGCATCTCCATGGCGGTCAGCGCCATGCTCCCGGTACGCATGGGCTTCGGCTTCTCCGGCGGCTTCATCGACCTGGTGCTCGGCTGGGTCAATCCCATGGCTCAGAACCCGTGGCTGATCCCCGTGATGGGCGTGTTCTGGTTCGTCGTCTACTTCGTGGTGTTCTACGCGATCATCAAGCGTTTCGATCTGAAGACGCCCGGCCGTGAGGACGAGGACCTCGTCGGCGCCCCGGCCGGCGGAGACGCCGCCACCGGCGACGAGAAGTATCTCGCCACGGCGACCTCGTTCCTCGGTGCCCTGGGCGGCAAGGACAACATCCTCGACCTCGAGCACTGCGCGACCCGTCTGCGGATGCAGGTCGCCGATCCCTCGGTGATCGACGACGCGGCGCTCAAGCGCGCCGGGGCCGCGGGCACGATGAAGCCCGGTGGTGGCTCGGTCCAGGTCATCTACGGACTGAACGTCCAGTTCGTCAAGGACGCGATGGACCGGATAATGAGCGGGCAGGCCGCCCCCGTCGCTGATCCCGCCGCGGTCGCCGAGCCGGAGCGCGGCGGGGACGAGGGCTCCGCCGCGGCCGATGCGCCGGCCGGCGGCCTCGCCACCATGACGCGGGCCGGTCACCTGGTGCGTCTGCGCCGCCCGCTCCAGGGCGCCGAGGTTGCACTGGCCGACGTGCCGGACCCGACGTTCGCGCAAGGGATCATGGGTCCCGGCATCGCCATCGAGCCGATCGACGGCGAGGTCGTCGCCCCCGCCGCCGGCACCGTCAAGCATGTGTTCGAGACCGGGCACGCCGTCGCGCTGCTGCTGGACGACGGCACCGAGCTGCTGATCCACGTGGGCCTGGACACCGTGCAGATGAAGGGCGAGGGCTTCACCCCGCTCGTCGAGGTCGACCAGCGCGTCAGCGCGGGGACGCCCCTGCTGCGGGTCGACCTGGGAGCGATCCGCAACGCCGGGCATCCGACCATCACTCCTGTCATCGTGCTCAACGACAAGGACGCCACGATCGAACTGGTCTGATGTGAGCTGTCCCTGAGGGGACTCTCCAGAGCCTGCGCCGATGTGCGCCGGCAGTGGAAGCGGACAAGGACGCGGCCGCCCGGATCTCTCCGGGCGGCCGCGTCCGCATCAGGGGAAGGGCCGCGGGTTACTCCTCATCCTGCGGGTCCGCGGGCGCGGGGCTCCGGCCGGAGCCCTTGCCGTTCCCCTTCCCGTTGCCGTTGCCATGACCATTGCCGTTGCCATTGCCGTGACCGTTGCCGCTGCCATGACCATTGCCGGGCTTGTCCGGGCCCGGTCCGGGCTCGCCACCGACCACGGTCACGGTGCTCTCGGCGCTCCGGCCGTTCACCGTGACCTGCACCGTCGCGGTACCTGGGCGCAGCCCGGTGATCTCGCCGGTCACCGGGTTCACCCGGACCACGGCGCCGGCGTCGGCCTGCTCCGGCGCGTCACCGGAGGCCACGGTCGCAATCTCTGCCCCGTCGGCCGGAGAGGTCGGTGAGCCACCGTCGACCTGCACGCCCTCACCGCCCCACTGCGCGGTGACCGGCCAGGCCACCGGCACGGTGCGGCCGTCCTGCGTGAACGACGCCGCGGCGGAGCCGACGCCACCGACGGGCAGCCCCGAGCTCGCCTCCAGGGAGATCTCATCGACCCACGGATGGGTCTCGGCGGCGAGCCAGTTCACCCGGTCGGCCGTGGTGGGGTCCTGTCCCACCACACCGGCGCCGGGACTGATCCCCAGCATCGTCCACCCGGTGAAACCGCCGGTCTCCGGGGTGCCGGCAGGCGACTTCCCGGAGTTGCCGTTGATCAGGGTGGTCACGCCCTCGACCGCCGAGCCGTGGAAGACGCCCACATGGGAGTTGATCAGCGCCGCCGACTTCCCGGAGGAACGGCGGAACTCCGCCAGCGCGTCCTCCACCGCCCGCGCCTCGCGCTGGTCGGCGAGCTGGCTGGCCTTGCTCGGCAGCGGATCCGTCGGCGGATGGTGGAAGAAGACCGTCACGCCCGTGAGCGTGTCCGAGGCGGCGACCTCGCTCAGAGTCTCCTCGAGCTGGGCGATCTGGTCGATCCCGCCGCCGGCGAGGGTGCCGGAGGCGGTGTTGAGCGTGACGACCTTGGTGCGCCCCAGGTTCCGCTCGGTGGTGATCGGCCCGAAGGCGTCCTCGAAGTTCGCGATGTCCCCGCCCATGATCTCGTGGTTGCCGGGCACGTAGACGTAGTGGATGTCCTCGCCCCACTCCTCATCGAGGATCTGCTGGGCCAGGGCGAAATCCTCCGGCGAGCCTTCGTCGACGAGGTCACCGTTGATCACCAGCAGGTCCGGCTGGGCAGCCTTGATCTCCTGCAGAGTGCGCCGGGCGCCCTCGACGGCACCGCTGTCCGGGTTCGCGGCGATGAACTGGGCATCGCTCATCACGGCGATCTGCTGGGGGCGATCGGCCACGCTCCCGTGGCTGAGCAGGGCGGCATCGTGGACGCGCGGCTCCTCGGGAGTGTCCGCGACGGGAGTGGTCACCGTCTGCAGGTTCGCCACCGCGATGTCCCCCTGATACTGCGCTTCGGGGCGCGTCTCCATCATCCGCAGGCGCTCGACGGTCAGTGGCTGGGCGAGGCCCTCGGGCACGGTGAACCGCACCTGCTGCCAGCCGTCGAAGGTGATGTTCTCCGCGTCGAGGTTGGTGACGGTGCCCTCCGCATCGCGCACCTGGAGCCGGGGCCACACCCCGCTGGAATCCCCTCGCACATCGAGGGTGAAGGCGAGCGCCGTGCCCTCGACCTGCTTCGGCTCGTTCGCCACCAGGTAGAAGCCACGAGTGGCGGTCGAGGCGGTGAAGTCGTAGGTCATGCCGATCGCGGAAGTGGCAGCGCCGTCCTCGCCGACCGGACCGTCGGCGGCGGCGATCTCACCGCTGGCGCGGGCGGTGGCGGTGCTGAACGCCGCCGGATCGGTGAGGTCGAAGACCGGCTGGGTCTCGGTGCCCTGGGTCAGGGCGACCGTGGTGGACAGGCCGCCTGCTGTGAACGTCACGGCGCCGGAGCCGGAGTCGCCGGTCGCGCGGACCGACCAGCTGCCCACACCGTCGGCGGCGACCTCGAAGTCTCCCTCGACGTCGATCTCGGCGTCCCCGGTCTCGATGCGGGCACGCTGGCCGTCGCTGTCCAGGCCGGACAGCGTCAGCTGCGCGGAATCCTCGGCGTCGGCGAGGTTCACGGCGCGCCGATCGGCCTGCAGGACGACGGGATCGCCGAGCACGCGCAGCTGCTGACGGGCCTCGTGACCCTCCGCGGCGTAGGTCACCGTCGCCTCACCCTGCTCGGTGCCGCGCACGACGGCGCCCTCGGCGTCGGAGGTCTCGACCCGGGCGGGACCGTCGGCGGTGAAGGAGCCGTCGGCCATCAGCGGTTCGAGGTTGGCGCCCAGGCCGGTGGCCTCGTAGGTGCGCCGCATGCCGGGGAAGACGGCGTCGGCCTCGTCGATCGCCGGGGTCGCCTGCACGTCGCTGAGCTCTTCGGCGGGGGCGTCGGAGTAGAACACGAGCGCGTTGGGGACCTGTCGCACCTCGCCGTCCGAGGGACTGTTCCAGATGGCGGAGCTCTCGCTGCCGGCCGTGCGTGCGGCCAGGGCCGAGGAGCCGCCGCCGTCGAGGTTCAGCGCGTTGTAGGCGCCCATGTCCTGAAGGATCTTGCCCGCCTCGGGCAGCGTCATGCCGCGCGAGGAGGACGAGCGGCCGTCGATGACCATGACGAACAGCTCGGAGCCGTCCTTGCTGACGCCCACGGCGGTGCGCGGGTGCTCCCCGGTCACCAGCGAGCCCGAGCCCATGTCCGGCACTGTGCCGTCCTCGAGGATCTGATGGGAACCGGCGATGCCGAGATCGACGTCCTCGCTGGGGCCGACCTCGATCTCGACGCTCTGACCCACCTCGAGAGCGGCGACCGCGTCGGCCCCCGCCTCACGGCCCAGCAGCACCTGCTCGCCATCGGCGATGTCGGGATCCCCGGCGGTCTCCTGGATTCCGCTGACCTCGGTGACCACACCGTCGACGACGCTCGCGCGTGCCACCTTCCCGGCCGGGGCATCGGGGGCGCCGACGGGCCGATCCAGCGTGTAGTCGCCCCAGGCGGCGGTGTACAGGCCGATGCCGTCCTCGGAGATCGAGGGGTTGTTGACTCCGGCGAGCTCCTGGCTGCTGCCGTCGTCCAGGGTCAGGGTGCCGGTGGCCGAGAGTGCCTGCACGGCGGCCTGGCCGTCGGCGACGGTGAAGGCCGGGCGGGGCGTGGGCGAGCCCATCCGGACCCCGTCACGGGAGACGGAGGTGTAGATCGGGGCGTCGGAGTGGTTGATGTCGAAGAAGGTGCCGTTGACGGCGGCGACCGCCTGGTCGCCCTGCGGACCAGAGGTCATCACGTCCTGCAGCGGGGCGCGACCGGAGACCGACCCTCCGTCGGCGACGTCCATCGAGAGGCTGGATTCGCGCAGGTCCGCCGTCAGCACGCTGCCCTCGTTCCACCCGCCCGACTCCAGGCGGGAGAAGTTGGTCAGCTCGAGCCCGGGGGCGACCCGGTAGTTGCGGGTCTCCGGCAGGACGCCGCCCTCGGCGAGCTGCTCGTCGGTGACCTCGGCGGATGCCGACGGGGCCTGCAGCGCCTGCAGGGCGAGCAGCGAGGGCGTCAGCAGCGCGAAAGCTGCGACCAGGGAGAGCAGCCTGGTCAGGGATGAGCCCGATGACGTGGCCGGGCCACCGGCGGGGAGGAGAGGGGCGGGAGAGGAGGAGGATGCAGACATGAGGAGGTTCCCAGGGGGATCGAGGACTGGAAGCGCTCCCAACCTAAGGACCGGACGCGACCTCTGTGAGGTCACTCGATGAACGCTGGATGAATCCCGATGTCCCGGCCATGGTGGCCGGATGGCCGTCAGGGCGTCATGCTGGAGGGATGTCGGACAAGAAGCGCCACGGGCACCCGCAGGACGAGCACGACTCGGCCTCACGGCAGCAGTGGCAACGGGAAAGAGAGCAGGTGCTGGCCGAGTACGGAACATGGCGCAGCAGCGATGACGAGCGTGCCGATGTCGCCACCGAGGTGCAGACCCTCGAGACCCTGCTGCGGCTGAAGGCCGAGCAGCAGGGCAGCCCGGAGCCCGGCGTGTGGCGGGAGGAGCAGACCACGGCGCTGCTGACCGAGGTCGTCCCGCGCACAGTCATCCAGCCTCGCGAGCAGGTGATGGATCTGGTTCCCACCCTGAAGCAGTTCTTCGCCTACCTGCGGGCGACCGGCAGGTGGGATCCCGATTCCATGCGTCCCCAGGAGGCCCCCACTTTGCTGGGCAGCCTCGAGTTCGCAACGCTGGAGGCGGCCGACGATCCGTCCCGGCGCTCGTTCTCCACGAACATCCTCGGCTACGGCCTCGCCCAGGGCGTCGACCTCGAGGACGACGCCGAGCTGGCCATCTACATGAACTGGTACAACTCGCTGCCCGACGAGGAGCGCCTCGAGCTCAGCGAGACCGGCCGGCTGGCGAATCCCTCGACGCCGTTCGATCCGGACACCGCGCCGCGCGAGAGCCCCGCCGCCGGCGTATCGACCTCGGCCTGGCCCTGGTTCCTGCCGGCCCCGGACGAGGACATCGGCAATCCGCTGGCCGGTACCGACCCCGGCCAGGAGCGCGAGGCGTTCGCCGCCAACTCCTTCGTCCAGCGGGCGGTGGCTGTCCTGGAGTTCGTCGGCGACGGCCGCCGGGTCACCGGTACCGACGCCCTCGGCCGCGCCGATTCTGCAGCCCTGCTGGAACAGATGGGGATCGAGCGGGGCGTGCGGAGCATGTGGGACCACCCAGAGCTCGCCGGGCCGTGGATCGCACTGCTGGACGGGGGATGGCTGGAGATCGGCGCCGGCTGGGTGCGGCGCGAGACGGGGCCGGTCCGCTTCGTCCCGGCGTCCGAGGATCCCGACGGGTTCGTCGAGTTCGGTCACGCCGTGCTCACCGCGACACTGTTCGGCAAGGACGCTCGCGACGGGGCGGACGGTGGATTCATGGGCATGCCGGATACGATCGCGGCCCTGCTGGTGGCGTGCGGTCCGGGCGGCCTGACCTTGCACGACGCCCTCTCGGAGGAACCCGATGCGCCGGAGGTCCCGCAGGATCCGTCCACCGGAGAGTGGGACCGTGATGAGCTGAGGCGCCTCTTCGCCGTCGCCCACGACCTCTCCGACCTCGCCGCCATGGGCGTGCTCGAACGCGATGGCAACCGCTACAGCGGGTCATCGGCGGTGATGGTGGCTCTGATCGAGCTGATCAAGGAGCACGGCCCGGGGGAGAGCGAGAGCCGCTAGCGGGGATGGACGCCCGTTCACGCCCCGGCGAACCAGAAGTCCTCGAAGCCGTCCTTGTACACCCGGTACGCCATGCTCTGGGAGTCGTAGCGGTACTGCGCCAGCGGGGTGCCGTCGGCCGCGCGCTCGGAGAACTCGTTGTACCGGCCGGAGTTGACCACGAGCGGATCATCCACGGTGCCGCCGCCTAGTCGTTGGACGTTGGAGACCACGGAGGAGTAGGCGACGTCGACCCGCAGGTCCTCGCCGAAGGTGCCCGCGCTTTCGTCGACGAGGTACCGCAGGATGTGACTGGTGCCCTCCATGTCGTCCGTGCTGGATCCCTCCGGCTGCAGGTCCAGCCAGTCCTCCTCGTCGCGGGTGCCGAGGTTCCACCAGTTGTTGTTGTACATCTCGAGGTAGTACTGCCCCTCGGGCAGGGAGTCGTCGTCGATCCGCCGCACCGAGTGCTGACCGGCGATCTCGGTGGGGGAGCCGTCCGGGCTGAGGAACTGGTCCTCGTGCTCGGTGCCCGCGTACAGGCCTTGAGCTCCGATGAGCCAGCGCACCGAGGGGTCGGAATCGGCCTCGAGCGCATCGTCCAGGGCGATGATGGTGGAGGTCTCGCGGCTGGAGAGGTACATGACCCCGCCGGCGACGTGGATGGAGTTGATGTGCGTCCAGTCCTTGCCCTTCGCCGTGGTGCCTCCGGCCTCTCCCTCCTGGGTGTGCGCGAGCTTCTCGTACTCCGGGAACACTTTCTGCAGGTCCACGCACTCGGCGGACTCGCCGGAGGTGAGGTCGATGCGCATCACCCGGTCCTCGACCCGATCGGTGTTCTCGGCCGAGGTCAGCAGGTAGGCGACGTCCCCCACCACATCGAGGTCGTGATGGGCGAGATGACCGTCGATATCGATGATGATTCTCGCGTGTCCCAGCGGGTCGATGACGGAGACCTGTCGCCCACCGGTGGTGGTCACCAGGCGTCCGTCCTCGCTCACGAAGTTGTGCTGACTGTGGTCGCCCGAACGGAACTCTGCGCGCAGCACGCCGCGTTCGTCGAACAGGATCGTGTTGAAGCTGTTCTCCGGTTCCCGGCGGGTCACGCCGGCCAGGGCGAACAGACCAGGGGTCAGAGCCTGCTCATCGTGGATCTCGGTGGAGAGCTGCGTGCTGTAGTCCGACAGAGCGGCGGGGGCTTTGACGTGCACCCGGGAGGTGACCGTCTCGCCCCTCTCGGGCTCCCACGTCAGGGTGAGGTCGTTGTGCGCGCCGGGGACCAAACCGATCACCAGCCCCTCGAAGCCGGACCCGTCGGCCGCATGGTTCGCGGCGGTGCGCGAGTAGTCCTCGGTGCCGAGGACCTCGACGGAGTACGAGAGCCGCCCGGCGGCGGCGACGGTGAAGTACACGTACAGACCCGTGCGCGTGGTTCCGTAGGGGTCGAGCACCAGCAGCGGCTCCTGCGCCGTCCACTCCTGCTCCTCCTTGGCGGCCTGCAGCACGTCGTGGCGGGCCGACTGTCCCTGTTCCGTGTACGTCTCCGGCGCGGCCCCGCCCTCGGGGACGTCGAAGCCGACCTGACGGATCGGATGGTCGCCGTACGCGTCGGCGTACTCGGAGAGCTTCGCGGTGGCCTTGGCCGTGGACCCGTCGGGATCCTCGGTGCACCCCGCCAGGGCGAGCGCGCCGACGCCGGAGACGGCCAGCAGGGCACGACGCGTCAGCGACGCACGCGGTCGGTCGGAGGTCAGAGCCATGGGTGCTTCCTTCTGTTCTCGGTCCGACGAGTCTAGAGCGCCGGATCGACCCAGCCGTGCTCACGCGCCAGGGCCTCGGCCTCGGCGCGATTGCGGGCACCGGTCTTGCCGATCGCCGAGGAGAGATAGTTGCGCACTGTCTGTTCGGAAAGGTGCACCGACGTGGCGATGTCGGCGACGGTCGCGCCCCCGCGGGACCGCACCAGCACCTCCGCCTCCCGAGCCGTGAGCGGATTGGGCGGGGCGCTCAGGGCGGCGGTCGCCAGTCGCGGCTGGACGACCCGCTCCCCGGCGAGCACTCGACGGATCGCTGCGGCCAACTGGTCAGCAGGATCGTCCTTGACCAGGAATCCCCGCGCGCCGTCGGCCATCGCCTGACGCAAGTACGCCGCGCGCGCGAAGGTCGTGACGATGATGGCGGCACACCAGGGTGCTTCATCGGCGAGGCGGGGGAGTGCCTCGAGTCCGCTGCCACCCGGGAGGTCGATGTCCAGGAGTGCGACATCGACCCGGTGCCGCCGGACAGCCGGCAGTATCTCGTCACCTCGTGCCACCTCGGCGACGACCTCGAGGTCGTCTTCGAGCTTCAACAGCGAGGCCAGCGCGGATCGCAGCATCGCCTGGTCCTCGGCCAGCAGTACTCTGGTCACGGCGACGACGACTTCCTTTCATGAGGCGACGCGGCCCAGGCCGCGGATACCGGGAGGGTGGCCTCGAGACGGAAACCGTCGTTCGTCGGCCCGGCCGTGAGCGTTCCACCATGCTCATCGATACGCTCTCGGAGGCCTCGCAGACCCGCTCCGGCACGGAACGGTCGGGAGGTCCCGGGCCCGTCGTCGGCGACGACGAGCTGTGTCGCATTCGCGTCGACTGCCGCGACGATGTGGCAATGCTGCGCCCGCGCGTGGCGGACCACGTTCGTCACGCCCTCGCGGATCACCCAGACCAGGACGGCCTGAGAGTCCTGGTCGAGCCCGGGCGGAGGCGGGTCGATCCTGACGCGGATCCCGGCGGCACGCAGCGCCGCCCCGGCACGGGTCAGCTCGTCCTCGAGTCCGCCGTCACGGTAGCCCGCTACGGCGTCCCGGACCTCCGCGAGCGCGGTGCGCCCCAAGGACTCGATGTCTGCGCCGTGGGCGGTCGCCGATGCCGGATCGGCCTCGGCCAGCCGACGCACCGCTTCGGCTTTCACCACGATCACCGACAGGGTGTGGCCCAGCAGATCATGCAGGTCACGCGAGAACCGCAGCCGCTCGGCCGCCACCGCTGCCTCGGCCAGCTCGCGCCGGGTCCGGTCAAGCTCGGTGACCGTCGCAGCGAGGCGGTGGACGACGTAGGAACCCATTCCGCTGAGCAGAGTGGTGACGGCCAGGCCAGCGACCACGCCCGCGTCGACGCGGGCCAGCATGGCCACGGCAACCGTCACGACCGTGATCAGGGCGATCGCTGCCGGACCGGTGTCGGGCGGGAGCACCACACTGGCGGTGATCGCGACCAGCGGCAGCGTCGCGAAGGCGAGGCCCGGACCGTCGGCTGAGGTGCCGGTCAGGAGAATCGCACCGGCCAGGACGCCCTCGAGGGCGAGGAGCAGGACGGGCGTCAGCCGGCGCCGTCGGGCTCGTGAGGGGCGGAGGACGACGATCATGGCGGCCGCGAAGGACGCGCACAGCGCGAGCATGAGGGCCAGGTCGAGCCAGCGTCGCTCCTGCACGGCCACGACCAGGAACGCCCCCAGCAGCAGGGGAGGCCACGCCAGCACCAGCCACGGGCCGAATCGTCTCCACCGGCCGCCCCTCGGGCCGGGCAGGTCGGGGCAGCGGCCGGCCGCGGGACCCGACGCGGCATCGGCACGGCCATCCGTGTCCATCGTCCTCGTATCCCGCGCAGTCATCGCGCGCAGCGCTCCGTCGTCGGCGTCGTCGGCAGTCTCGTCTCATCACGGTCGAAGGGGCGGGCCCCGGCAGAATCGCGGGCCCCGGCAGAATCGTACGCGCAGCCGCGGCTCCCGGGACCCGGGCCCATGGCGACCGCGGCTGCGGGCCGGCCTGCGCCGTGGGATCGGGCCGTCATCGGGACTCGGCCGGTCGCACCGCGGGCTCGGGACGCCCGGTGACGCCGGTGAATGCTCCCACGACCACGGCGGCCACCACGAGGTGGAGCAGGCTCAGCGTGATCGCGGCGCCGACGTCGCCGGTCATGGTGAGCGGTGAGGCCAAGGAGAGGACGGCGATGGTGACTGCGATGCCTCGCCACAGCCGTGGGCCGCGAGCCGTCCACCTCTCCAGGACTGCGAGGACGATCCAACCGAGCGCTCCGCTGAGCAGGGAGGAACCCACGACGGCAGCGAGCCCCACCGTGCGAGCACCGACGGGTCCGCCGGGGACCTCGGCGACATCGAGTTCGACGCCGAGAACGGGCACCGCGATGGTCCAGACGGCGGCGGCCATGGCGGCGGCCGCGAGCAGTCCCATGAACCGGCGGAGACGGCTGGGCCGCGCGGAGCGGGGTGGGCGTTGGTCAGGTGACTCGTGCGATCCATGTCCGCGACACTATGAGCGGCGGCACCGGTCCCGGCAGTGCGCGTTGTCCCCGGGCCGGCGGTACGAATGTCCTCGTCGAGCGGGCGGCCTCTCCCTGGGAGCGTGCAGTATCGCCCGCAGGCAGGCTGGTCAGAGCACCCCGCGCATGCCCTTGGTCACCGGCTTGGCGATGGCGAGCATGATCAGGCCGATGCCGATGGTCACCGCGCCGAGCACGCCGAAGTAGGCGACCTCGTTCTCGGGCGAGTAGAACTGCGCCAGCGCCCCGGAGAGCGAGGTGCCCAGCGCCACCGAGAGGTTGTACAGCGCCATCATCATCACCGGGAACGCCGAGGGCGCCAGCTTCGTGGCCAGGGACAGACCCACCGGGGACAGGGAGAGCTCACCGAGCGTGGCGACCAGCATGATCATCGCGACCCACAGCACCGGCACGGCGACCACGGAGGCCATGGGCAGGAACAGCACGAAGGCGGAGCCCATCAGCATGATGCCGATCGCGAACTTCACCGGGGTGCCCGGCTGGCGGCGGCCGAGCTTGGTCCACAGCGCTGCGAAGAGCGGGGCCAGGACGATGATGAAGAACGGGTTGAACGACTGCACCCATGGGATGGGCATCTCCCAGGTGGGGATGCCCAGGACGCCGAACAGCTCCCGGTCCAGCCGGCTGTCCGAGTACAGCGTGATCACGGTGAACTGCTGCTGGAACAGCGCGAAGAACGCGGCGGTCCCGATGAACAGCGGGATGAACGCCACCACCCGGGACCGCTCGTCGGCGGTGACCTTTTTCGAGATCAGCAGCATCGCGAAGATGACCACGGCGCCGGCGACGGACAGGCCCGTCATGATGTTCGCCAGATTGCCGGGGTGGATCGCGCCGGCGAGGACCAGGGCGATCACCAGGGCCACGACGCCGACGGCGACCGCCGCCCACACCGCGAACTTCGAGCGCGGCAGGGGATCCGGGACGACCTGGGCGGTGGCCGGCAGGCCACCACGGGTGAGGACGTACTGGGTCAGTCCGATGGCCATGCCGGCCGCGGCGAGGCCGAAGCCGAGGTGGAAGCCCCACTGCTGCTGGGCGAAACCGGTGATCAGCGGGCCGAACAGGCCGCCGATGTTCACACCCATGTAGTAGATCGAGAAGCCCGCGTCACGGCGCGTGTCCCTCACGTCGTACAGCGAACCGACCAGGGTCGCTGCGGTCGCCTTGAGCCCGCCGGAGCCGACGCCCACCAGCAGCAGACCGGCGATCAGACCCGGGACGCCCGGCACCAGCGCGAGTGCGATGTGGCCGAGCATGATCATCACGGCGCTGATGAACAGCGTCTTCTCCGGGCCCAGCAGGCGGTCGGAGACCAGCGCGCCGATGATGCAGAAGATGTAGACGGAGCCGCCGTAGGCGCCGACGATGCTCGCCGCCACCGTCTCGTCGATCCCGAGCCCGCCGCGGGTGACCTCGAAGTACATGTACAGCGCGAGGATGCCCTGCATGCCGTAGAAGCTGAAGCGCTCCCACAGCTCGACGCTGAAGAGGTTCGCCAGCGGGCGCGGCTGTCCGAGGAAGGTCTTGCCCGAAGGATTGTGCAGATCCTTCTCGCCGGTGGCGACGGCGGTCGCGCCACCGTCGCCGCCCGGCTGATCGGGCAGCGGCGCGGTCGGATCGGGGGTGTCGGAAGAATTCACGGTGAGCGATCCTGCGCCAGATACGGCGCGCGCGGCAATGTCACCGGCGCGGATGTGACGAAGCTGTCGGCGTGATGGGGCTCATGAAACGGGCATTCCCGGGCACGCCGGGAGAGCTCATCGCGCGGGCGACCCGGCCACCGGCGGCTGTCTGTCACCGGCAGCAGCCGGGCCGCCCCGGATGGTTCAGGACGCCGAGGCGGAGCGCGCCGAGCTGCGCCGTCCCGTCGAGCCGCCGCCGACGAAGCGGTCCAGGGCGATCGTTCCGGGGCCGACGGCGGCGAGCACGAGTGCGGAGACGCCGAGGACGCCGACGAGCTCCCAGCCACCCTCGGCCACGAACAGCCCGGCGGGAACGTGGACCATGAAGGCGGCCACGGCCATGTCGACGGCGAGGACCACGCCGGCGAGCCCGGTGAACAGGCCCAGGATCAGCAGCGCGCCGCCGATCAGTTCGGCGAAGGCGACGACCGGCGCGGCGATCCCGGGAGCGGGAATGCCCATGCCCTCGAATCCCTGGGTGGTCGCCCCGAGTCCGTTCTGGCCGATCTTCTGCCATCCGTGCGCCATGAAGACGACGCCGACGACGAGCCGAGCGATCAGGAGTGCGGGGTCACGGAGGGCAGGGAAGCGGGATGCGGAGGAAGAGGCCATGTGAGCGTCCTTTCGGGGGACAGAGCGGCACCCGGAGGCTCCGGGTGGCCTCCACGGTAGAAGAAAGATCAATCAGGACTCCACCCCGGGCCGTCGGCAGAACTCACCGCACGGAGTGGGCGCGCTGGATCAGCGGGCCGGCACGCTCAGGTGCGCAGGCGCCTGGTACTCAGCCGCTCAGGCAGTCGGCGGGGCCGAACCGGCGGGGCCCAGATCCGGCAGCTCGTCGATCCCGAACTCGCGCTGCAGCACGCGCTGCGCGGCGTGCCAGCCGCTCATGCCGTGGACCCCCGGGCCGGGCGGGGTGGCCGCCGAGCAGAGGTACCAGCCGGTCTCTGCCAGCCGGTACGGATCCCACCGTGCGGTGGGGCGGGCGATCATGTCGGCCATCGTCACCCGGCCCATGGAGATGTCCCCGCCGACCAGAGCAGGATTGTGCTCGGCCATGTCCGCGGCACAGACCCCACGGGAGGCGACGACCACGTCGCGGAACCCCGGCGCGAAGCGCTCGATCTGGCGGATGACCAGCTCTGTCGGGTCCGTGGTGTCTCCGGCCGGCACGTGCGCGTATGCCCACACGGGGCGGAGACCGTCGTGGATCCGGCCAGGATCGGCGATCGAAGGATCGCTGACCAGGGTCACGGGGCGCGCGGGAACCCGGCCCGCGGCGACGTCGGCCTCGGCGGCAGCCATCTGCTCCCGGGTGCCGCCGAGATGCTGGGTCCCGGCGCGGGCCACGTCGGGATCGCGCCAGGGCACCGGGCCGGAGAGGACGAAGTCGACCTTCGCGGCGGCGTTGCCGTGCGGAAAGCGGCGCAGGGAGCGCTCGAGGGAGCGGGGCAGACGGTTGGCGAGGATGTCCGCCGCCGCCCCGGCAGGCGTGTCGAGCAGGACCGCGCGGGCGGGTGGGACGTCGCGCCAGGTTCGCACGCGGTGGCCGGTGCGGATCTGCCCGCCGTGCTCGCGCAGGTCCGCGGCCAGCGCGTCGATGATCGTCTGGGAGCCGCCGACGGGGATCGGCCAGCCGGTGCCGTGGGCGAGCGTGCCCAGCAAGGACGCCGTCGCACTGAGGCCCAGGGAGGGCATGCGGCCGATGGCGTGCGCGGCGACGCCGCCGAGCAGTGCGCGCGCCCGATCCGTGCGGAAGGGGAGATCCCAGGCCGGCGTCCCCTGGGCCCCGAGCAGCGCACCGAACAGCGGTGCCACCGCAAGGGTGCGCGGGGTCAGGGCCGCTGGTGGCACCGAGCGCTTGTCGCCGAGGGCGAGCTGGACCACCAGCTCCCAGTTCCTCGACAGCGTTCCCAGGGTCGCGCGCCAGGCCGTCCCGTCGGCGCCGAGCCCGTCGGCCGTGCGCTCGACGTCATGCCAGGCGATCGCCGCCGGTTCGTCATCCAGCGGCTGCGCGTAGGAGGCCTCCGGGGCGACCATGGTCACGCCGCGGGAGGCGATGTCGAACGCGCGGAAGAAGGGGCTCGCCAGCGCCATGGGCTGGACCGCCGAGCAGATGTCGTGCACCAGCCCGGGGGCGAGCTCCAGATCGAGGGTCCGGGCTCCGCCTCCGACGGTCTCCTGCGCCTCGAGCACCTCGACCGTGAGCCCGGCCCGGGCCAGGGTGACGGCAGCGGCCAGGCCGTTGGGGCCGGAGCCGACGACGACGGCGTCGACCTCGGGCGAAGGGGATGCGCTCACAACGGTGAGCCTACGCGGAACCGCTCCGGTCGGACAGGTCCGGAACGCACTGTCGCGCGGGGTCCCGATCTGTTCGTCCGCACGGAACTGATCGGAACCGACACGGCGGTCGGGGCCGCAGCGGGGCGCGGGCCGCCCCGGGCAACTATTTACGAAACAGGGTCGTCGCGTAATGTGGGACGCATGGAGAGCACCTCAGCCGGATCCGCGTCCACCGCCACCGCACAGCGCGGACCCACGCGACCGCGGAAGCAGGCCGTGCTGGAGGTGACGGGCAAGACCCGCATCTCGCCCCGACTGCTGCGGGTCACGCTGGGCGGTCAGGAGTACTCGCAGCTGAACCGCAACGATCACACCGACGCCTACGTCAAGCTGCTGATCGCCGATCCGGCCGCCGGGCTGCAGCCTCCCTACGACCTCGACGCGCTGCGAGAGCAGCACCCGGATCTGCTGCCCGCCCGGCGTACCTACACCGTGCGCCACTGGGACGACGAGGCCCGGAGCCTGGATATCGACGTGGTCCTCCACGGCGACGGGGAGGACAGCGGCGTGGCCGCACGCTGGGCCGACGGCGCGCTTCCCGGTGACCGCATCGCCCTGATGGGCGCCGGCGGCGACTACACGCCGGCCGCCTCCACGGAGTCCCACCTGCTGATCGGCGACCACGCCTCCCTGCCCGCCATCGCGGCGTCCCTCGAGGCCATGGACCCCTCCGCCACCGGCGTGGCACTGATCCACCTCGATCACGACGAGGACCAGCTCGACCTGCCCCACCCGGCAGGGATCGAGCTGCGCTGGGTGATCGGGGCCCGCGAGCAGCTGCTGGAGGAGGTCTCCGCGCTCGATCTCTCCGTCCCCGAGCGCTTCGGGGTCTTCTGCCATGCCGAGCGGGGCCTGACCAAGCAGCTGCGCCGGATCCTGGTCAAGGAGGCCGGCATTCCGCGTGAGCAGGTCTCGATCTCCGCCTACTGGGCGCTGGGCCGCATCGAGGACCAGTTCCAGGCCGAGAAGCGCGAGCCGATCGGCGCGATCGATGACTGAACCCGGCCCGAGCTCCCCGGCGGGTCCGGGGGCCGAGGCGCCGGCGCCCGTCCCCGCAGTGGTGGTGGGACCGGACGGGCTCGCCCGGCCCACGTGGGCCTCCGTGCACGACGACCTGCGGGAGTACTACGACACCGAATGGGGCATGCCCGTCCGCGACGAACGCGGAGTCTTCGAGAGACTCGCCCTCGAGGGCTTCCAGTCGGGCCTGAGCTGGGCGACGATCCTGCGTCGGCGCGAGGGCTTCCGCCGGGCCTTCGCCGGGTTCGAGGTCGAGGCGGTCGCAGCTTTCACGGCGCAGGATGTGGAGCGGCTGCTCACCGACACCGGCATCATCCGCCACCGCGGCAAGATCCAGGCCACGATCTCCAACGCGCGCGCAACCATCGACCTGCGCAGCGCCGAGGGGATCGGCGCCCGTGGCGACCTCGGCCCCGGGGCGAGCCTCGCCGACCTCGTGTGGTCCTACCGTCCCGAGCGCACCCCGATGCCCACGACGCCCGCCGATGTTCCCACCACCAGCGCCGAGTCGATCGCCGCCGCCAAGGAGCTGAAGCGTCGTGGGTTCCGCTTCGTCGGCCCGACGACGATGTTCGCGCTGATGGAGGCGCTCGGGATCGTCGACACCCACCTCGTCGGCTCCCATCGCCGCGGCACCTCCGGCGTCTGGGCGGCGGACGGCACCCCGGCCTGAGCCCAGACCCCGCAGCGGCCTCCTGTCCGTCGGCCGTCCGAAACAGTTCGTCACAGTCCTCGTCGCCAGGACGAAGCGTCCTCGATCCTGACAGGACCGCGATCGAACCGAGGTCGCCGATGAACGACGCACCAGGGAGGCCCTTGTGAGCACCGCAGCGATACACGCCGGGTGGCGAGGCGACGACACCCATGGCGCCGTCGTGCCTCCTGTCTACTCCACCAGCGCCTACGCCCACCGCGACCACAGCTCCCTGAAGGACCTGTTCGCCCGGCGCTGCGAGGGCTTCGCCTACTCACGATCGGGGAACCCCACCACAGCCGTGCTCGAGGAGCGGATCACCGCGCTCGAGGGCGGGATCGGAGCGATCGCCGTGGCCAGCGGACAGGCGGCCACCACGATCGCCCTGTGCGCCCTGCTCGAGCCCGGCAGCCACGTGGTCGCCTCCGAGCTGCTGTACGGCGGCACCACCGAGTTCCTCGACGACACCCTGGCCGACCTCGGGGTCACCACCACCACGGTCGACCCCTGGGACCTGAACGCGTGGGAACAGGCCATCACGCCGCAGACCCGCGCGGTCCTGGTCGAGTCCATCGCCAACCCGGGCGCCCAGCTGGTCGACCTCGATGCCATCAGCGCCATCGCCCACGCCCGCGACGTGCCCGTGGTCGTCGACTCCACCCTGGCCAGTCCGGCGCTCTACCGCCCGGGCGAGCACGGGGCGGACATCGTCGTCCACTCCGCCACGAAGTACCTCTGCGGCCACGGCACCACCATCGCCGGGCTGATCGTCGACACCGGCAGCTTCGACCCGCGCCGATGTCCCGAGCGGTGGCAGCGGCTGACCACCCCCAATCGCCGGTTCGGCGTCACCTTCGCCGACGAGTACGACGGCGGCTGCTCCGGCTTCCTCGCCTACGCGCGCGCCAAATACGTCACCGACTTCGGCGCCACCCTTCCCGCGGCCAGCGCCCAGCAGATCCTCGTCGGCATCGAGACCCTCGACCTGCGGATGCGCAAGATCAGCGCCGACGCCGCAGCCCTGGCGGCTCGGCTGCACGGCTCCGCCGGGCTCACGCGGGTCAACCACCCGAGCATCCCGGGCCGGCCCGACGCCGCCGTCGCCGACCGCGACTTCCCTCGCGGGACCTCCGGCGTGTTCTCGCTCGAGCTCGACGGGGGAGAGGCGGCCGCCGCGGCCTTCTGCGATGCGCTGACGCTGTGGACCCTCGCCGTGAACATCGGTGATGCGCGCTCCCTGGTGTGCCACCCCGCCACCACCACCCACTCCCATCTCACCGAGGTCCAGCGCCTCGCCTGCGGCGTCGGCCCGGGCACCGTGCGCCTCAGCGTCGGTCTCGAGGACCTCGAGGATCTCGCCGCCGATCTCGAGCGCGGCCTGGCGGCGGCCCGGGCAGCCGTCCCTGGAACCGTCTCCGCCTCCCGGAGCGCGAGCATCGACGATCCGGATGGTCGGCCGGTCACCTCCTCCACGCCGGCAGAGGCCCCGGGGCCCTCAGAGCTCTCGCAGCCGCCGGTGCCCTCGTCCCAGAACGCCGTACCCGCCCCTCAGAGGTGACACAGCTCGCCTCCCGGAACAGCGCAAGCGGCCGGGAGGTTCGAGGGGGTGTGGAGACCTCCGTGCGCACCGCCGACGTCGTGGTGATCGGGGCCGGGCAGGCCGGCCTGTCCGTCGCCTATCACCTGCTGCGTCGTGGGGTGCGTCCCGCAGCCGGCGCCGACCGGCAGACCGCGGACGCGCTCGGGGAGAACCCGGTTCCGGGCGTGGGGACCTTCGTGGTACTGGATGCCGAGACGGGCCCGGGCGGGGCCTGGCGCCACCGCTGGGAGAGCCTGACCATGGCCACCGTCAACGGCATCCGCGAACTGCCCGGCATGCCCCGGGTGGACGCCGCTGCCGACGTGTCCGCGCGCCGTGCGGTACCCGACTACTTCGCGGACTTCGAGCAGCGCTTCGAGGTCCCCGTCGAACGCCCCGTCCGCGTGACGCTGGTCGAGGAGGACCCGTCCGCCGACGCCGCCACTGATGCCGACGTCGGTCCCCGCCGCGACTCGGGCTCCGGGGCGGGCCGTGCCCCGCTGCTGGTCCACTCCGTCGGCGCCGACGGCACGCCTCGGGCACCGATCCGCACCCGCGCGGTCCTCAACGCCACCGGGACCTGGACCCGGCCGTTCCGGCCCGCCTACCCGGGGGCCGGAGACTTCCGGGGCCGTCAGCTGCACACCGTGGACTATGTGCGCGCCGAGGACTTCGCGGGGCAACGCGTCGCAATCGTCGGCGGCGGTATCAGCGCCCTCGGTCACCTGCAGGAGATCGCCGAGGTCGCGACCACCTTCTGGTACACCCGCCGGGAGCCACGCTTCGAGGACCGGCCCTTCACCGAGGAGTTCGGTCGGGAGGCCGTGGCAGCAGTCAGCGAGCGCGTGGCCCGCGGACTGCCGGTGCGGAGCGTCGTCTCCGCGACCGGATTGGTGTGGACTCCGGCTCTGCGCGAGGCCCAGCGTCGCGGCATCCTCGAACGTCGTCCCATGTTCACCCGCATCACCGAGGACGAGGTTCTCGAGGCCGACGGGAGCGAGACCCCTGTGGACGTGATCCTGTGGGCCACGGGGTTCCGGCACGAGCTGCGACATCTCAGCCCACTTGGGCTGCACAACGAGCACGGCGGGATCTCCCTCGAGGGCACCGCCGTGGCGGGCGATGCCCGTGTCCATCTGCTCGGGTACGGACCGAGCGCCTCGACCATCGGTGCGAACCGGGCAGGTCGCACCGCCGTCCGGGACCTGATGCGCGCTTTCGCCGCGTGAGGACGCGGCGCGCGCCGGTTCAGGCCCCGTAGCGCTCGATCAGCCGGTCCAGCGCGGCATCCAGTTCCGGGTCGGTCTCCTGGCGCAGATCGTCGGTGAGGTACCACTCGACGATCTCGCGCGAACCCTCGGAGAAGGGTGTGGTCGCTTCCCAGCCGGGGACCAGCTGCTTGATGCGGGAGTTGTCGAACAGGACCGAATGGGCCTTGTCGCCGACCAGGCCCGGCCCGATCGACGGGATCTCCCGCGCGATCGCCTCCGACGTCACGTGGACGATGTCGACCTCTCGTCCCAGGGCGCGGCCGAGCTGCCGCGCGATCTGGTCCCAGGTCAGCGACTCATCGCTGGTGATGTGCACAGCCTGGCCGATGGCGTGGGGATTGCCGAACAGGCCCACGAAGGCCCTGGCGAAGTCATGGGAGTGCGTCAGCGTCCACCAGCTGGTGCCATCGCCGTGGATCACGATCGGCCGGCCGTCCAGGATGCGCCGGAGGGTGGCCCACTTGCCCTCCAGGGGGATCAGGGAGGGGCCGTAGGTGTGGCTGGGCCGCACGATCGTCATCGGGAATCCCGTCTCCCGGTAGGCCGCGACCAGCAGGTCCTCGCTGGCGATCTTGTCGCGGGCGTACTTCCAGAACGGGTTGCGCAGCGGGGTGGATTCGACGATCGGCAGCTGCGCGATCGGCTTCTGATACGCGGAGGCGCTGGAGATGTAGAGATACTGCTCGGTGCGGCCCGCGAAGATGCGGATGTCGTCGGCCGCCTGCTGCGGACTGAACGCACGGAAGTTCGCGACCACATCGAAGGTCCGGGAGCCGACAGCCGCCTCGAGCGAGGAGGGATCCCCGGCATCCCCGACGAGCGTCTCCACACCCTCGGGCACGGGGGAGCGCCCACGATTGAGGACCGTGACCTCATGGCCGCGCTCCAGCGCGACCCGGGTGACGTAGGAGCTGATGTTTCCGGTTCCACCGATGAGCAGGATACGCATGCTCATCACGCTACCGTCGGTGCTCCCTGGTGGCTACGGTGAGAGCAGGCCCCGCGCAGTCATGCGCAGCCCTGCACAGTCCTGAGGAGCACAGATGCCCACCGACCCCTCGCCCGGCGGCACCCTGACCACGGAACCGTCCCCGCTGCCGCCGCTGCCCGAGCATGATCTGCGCCGGGTGCTGTGCATCGTGGCCCATCCCGATGACATGGAGTACGGAGCCTCGTCCGCGGTCGCCGCGTGGACGGCAGCCGGCGTCGAGGTGACCTATCTGCTGCTGACCCGCGGCGAGGCCGGGATGGCCGATGCCCCCGAGATCATCGCCCCGCTGCGGGCGACGGAGCAGCGTCGCGCCTGCGACATCGTCGGCGTCGGCGACCTGCGCATCCTCGAGCACCCCGACGGCATGCTCGAGCCGAGCCTCGCCCTGCGCCGCGACGTCGCCCGGACGGTGCGGCAGGTACGCCCGGACCTCGTGCTGACCGCCAACTTCGACCTCGAGGCCTACGGCAGCCTGAACCAGGCCGATCACCGCGCCGCCGGGCTCAGCGCCGCCGACGGCACCCGGGATGCCGCCAATCCCTGGGTCTTCCGCGAACTGCATGAGCACGAGGCACTCGCCCCCTGGCAGGCGCGCGCCCTCCTGGTGGTCGGCCATCCCGAGCCCACGCACGCCAAGACCGTCGACGGCGATCACGTCCGGGCCGCCGTCGCCTCTCTCGGCGCCCACGAGGCCTACCTCGAGCACGTCACCGGCCATCCGGCCCCCGGCGACTTCATCCCCGAGATCCTGCGGGCCGGGGGAGAGGCGGCCGGCGCCGAGTACGCCGTCACGCTGCGAGTCCACGACCTCGGCGGCCTGGAACCGCCGACGGCGTGACGGCTCTGACCGCCTGGTCGCACCGCGGCATTGCCGCACCGGGATCCGGCTCCTAGGGTTATCAGCACACAGGACGACGAGCCACGGACCCGTCGGCGGCGTCCCGATACTCTCCGCCCCGGGGTCCGGGAAGGAGAAGACATGACCACGTCCATCCAGGAGAACTCCGACCTCGACCAGGTCCGCGAGCTCGCCGCGCAGCTGCGCGTCGATTCCGTCCGCGCCTCCACCAGCGCCGGCTCCGGGCACCCCTCCTCGAGCATGTCCGCCGCAGACATCCTGGCGACGCTGACCTCGAGGCACCTCCGCTACGACTGGGATCAGCCCGATGCCCCCGGAAACGACCACCTGGTCTTCTCCAAGGGGCACGCCTCCCCGCTGCTGTACTCGGTGTACAAGGCCGTCGGAGTCGTCTCCGACGATGAACTGATGAACGGCTACCGCCGCTTCGATCATCGGCTCGAAGGCCACCCCACCCCCGCACTGCCCTGGGTCGACGTCGCCACCGGCTCCCTCGGACAGGGCCTGCCCGACGCGGTCGGCATCGCACTGGCCGGCAAGTACCTCGAGAAGGCCCCCTACCGCGTGTGGGTGCTGTGCGGCGACAGCGAGATGGCCGAGGGCTCGATGTGGGAGGCGCTGGCCACGGCGTCCCACTACGAGCTGACGAACATGGTCACCATCGTCGACGTCAACCGGCTGGGCCAGCGCGGTGAGACCGCCCTGGGCTGGGACCTGGAGACCTACGCCGCACGGGTGGAGGCCTTCGGCGCCCGCGCCGTCCAGATCGACGGGCACGACCTCGAGCAGATCGACGAGGCCCTCGCCCTGATCGACGAAGACCCCGAGCGTCCCCTGGTGATCCTCGCCAAGACCGTCAAGGGCAAGGGCTACACGCCGATGGAGGACGCCCTGGACTGGCACGGCAAGCCGTTGCCGGAGGACAAGTCCCGCGAGGCGATCGAGGAGCTCGGCGGCGAGCGGAACCTGCAGGTGCGCGGCCCGAAGCCGCCCGAGGTCCAGCGCCCCGACCTCAGCACCGGCCAGGTCGAGCTGCCCACGTTCGACAAGGGCGAGGAGATCGCCACCCGCAAGGCCTACGGTGCGGGCCTGGCCGCCGTCGCGGCGGCGGACCAGCGCGTGGTGGCGCTGGACGGCGAGGTCTCCAACTCCACCGGTGCCGCCACCTTCGTCGACGAGTACCCGGACCGCTTCTTCGAGATGTTCATCGCCGAACAGCAGATGGTCGCCGCCGCCACCGGCCTGTCCACGCGCGGATACGTCGCCTTCGCCTCGTCGTTCGCGGCGTTCCTCACCCGCGCGGCGGACTTCATCCGCATGGCCCCGGTCTCCCAGGCGGACCTGCGGCTGGTCGGCTCGCATGCCGGCGTCGAGATCGGAGCCGACGGTCCCTCCCAGATGGCGCTGGAGGATCTCGCCCTGTTCACCGCGACGCAGGGATCGACCGTGCTGTACCCCTCCGACGCCACGTCGACGGTCGCGCTGGTCGAGCAGATGGCGGCCACCTCGGGCGTCAGCTACCTCCGCACCACTCGCGGCGGCTACCCCGTCCTGTACGAGGCGGGGGAGACCTTCCCCGTGGGCGGGTCCAAGACGGTGCGCAGCTCCGACAGCGACGACGTCACGATCATCGGCGCCGGCGTGACCGTGCACGAGGCGCTCTCGGCGGCGGAGACCCTCGGTGAGCAGGGCACCCGTGCCCGTGTCATCGACGCGTACTCGATCAAGCCGATCGACGTGGAAGGGATCCGGGCGGCGGTGGAGGCCACCGGTGGTCGCGTGGTGGTGGTCGAGGACCATCACCACGAGGGCGGCCTCGGCGCCGCCGTGCTGGCGGCCCTGGCGACTGCGCCGATCAATGATCTCCACTTCGAGCACCTCGCCGTCGACGGTGTGCCCGGCTCCGGCACCACGGCGGAGCTGCTCGGGTGGGCCGGGATCGACGCCGAGCACATCGCCAGCGCGGCCCGGAGCCTGCTGGAGGCCTGAGAGCCGCCGTCCTCTGCGCCAGCGCCGTCCTGTCGACGACCGGTGAGGCAGTCCCCGGCGCACGGAGCGGGCCGACGAAGACGGACCGGCGCAGACGGACCGACTCAGACGAAGAGCCGCCCCTGATCATGGATCAGGGGCGGCTCTCTGCATGCGGCGGGTCAGGTGCTGCTGGAGCCGCTGCGCTCCCGGCCGAGCTTCAGGTCGTCCATGTCCTCGAGCTCGCGATCCTTGGTCTCCGGCACCCGCAGGAACACGAAGAGGAAACTGACCAGGGCGAACGCCGCGTACAGGCCGTAGGCGAAGGTCAGTCCGATGTTGGAGAGCATCGGGAAGGTGGTCGAGACCGCCCAGTTCGCGGCCCACTGCGCGGCGGCCGCCACGGCCAGCGCGGAGGCACGGATCCGGTTGGGGAAGATCTCTCCCAGCAGCACCCACACCAGCGGGCCCCACGTCGTGCCGAAGAAGATCACGAACGAGTTGGCGCCGATCAGGGCGATGATCGACCAGGGCTGCTCCAGCGTGACGCTCTCGGCGCCGTCGGTGGCGTGGGCGAAGGAGAAGGCCAGCGCCATCACCCCGAGCGAGACGGTCATCCCGGCGGATCCCACGAGCAGCATGATCCGTCGGCCGACCCTGTCCACCAGGATGATCGCGAGGATCGTGGCGAGGATGTTGATGACGGACGTGATGGTGCTGGTCAGCAGCGCCTGGGACTCCTCGAAACCGACCGAGCGCCACAGCGTGGTGGAGTAGTAGAAGATGACGTTGATGCCCACCAGCTGCTGGAACAGGGAGAGCAGGATGCCGATCCACACGATCGGCTTGAGACCGAAGCTGCCCCCGAGCAGATCGCGGAAGCTCTCCTTCTTCTCGCGCTCCAGCGAGTGCTGGATCTGCTGGATCTTCAGGTTCACATCGAGTTCACCGGTGAAGTCGTAGAGCACCTTGGAGGCCTTGTCGCGCTCGCCCTTGCCCACCAGGAAGCGGGGGGACTCGGGCAGGAACAGGGCCATGACGCCGTAGACGGCGGCCGGGATCGCTTCGATCACGAACATCCATCGCCAGGCGCTGACCCCGAACCACAGGGTCTCGGCCGCGCCGCCGGCGACCCCGGCCAGCAGCGCGTTGGACAGCAGCGCGACGAAGATGCCGAGCACGATCGCCAGCTGCTGCAGCGACCCGAGGCGGCCGCGGAATCGGGCCGGTGCGACCTCGGCGATGTACGCCGGGGCGATGACGCTCGCGGCGCCGACCCCCAGCCCGCCGATCATGCGCCAGATGATGAGGTCGACGACCCCGACGGCGAAGCCCGAGCCGAGCGCGGAGACGAAGAAGAGGCTCGCGGCGACCACCATGACGGTGATGCGCCCGTAGCGGTTGGCGAGACTGCCGGCGAACCATGCGCCCACGGCGCACCCGATCAGAGCGGAGGAGACGGCGAAGCCGGTGAGGCCCGCGCCGAGCTCGAAGTCGGCGGAGAGCGCATCGACGGCACCATTGATCACCGAGGTGTCGAAACCGAAGAGGAATCCGCCGACTGCGGCGGCCACGCTGATCACGATCACCTTCGGGTTCAGGTGCGTAGCCTGCGTCTCGCTCGACGAGCCGGTGGGCTGATCTGCTGAGGACATGGGACAGCTGCCTCCCGTGCGGGGACGATGAGCCGGGCCAGGCTACCGGCCCCCGATGCGTGGCGTGGGGATCAAGACCGGACGGTCGAGGCGTCGCGAGGGGGACCACCACCGGGGCGGATCCCCACCGGGTCCCGCCGGATGTGTCCGGGGTCATACCGATATTCCCTCGGCATGGCGGCGCTGGCCGGGAATAGGCTGAGCCCTGACGCGGTTGTCGAAGTGTCGGAGTTCCGGCCCGGCCCGTGGCGGCGGGCCGTCGCTCTGCCATGGCCGCCCGTGCCACCACCTTTCTTTACCCCTCCCGCACGTCGGCGGCCTCCGCCGGGGTGCGCTGACCGTGCAGGAGTCGCATGACTACGACCGACACCGCCACCGCGCCGCCCTCCCAGCCCCAGATCAACCCGCAGGGAATGCGGGTCATCTGGCTGCTGCTGGTCGCGGCGTTCGTCGCCATCCTCAACGAGACCACGATGGGTATCGCGATCCCGCACCTCAATGCGGATCTCGGCCTGCCGCCCGAGTTGGGTCAATGGCTGACCAGCTCCTTCATGCTCACCATGGCCGTGGTCATCCCGACCACCGGCTTCATCCTGCAGCGGTTCACCACGCGCCAGGTGTTCCTGGCCGCGATCACCACGTTCGCCGTGGGCACCCTGGTGTGCATGGTCGCCAGCGGCTTCCCGATGCTGCTGGCCGGCCGCATCATCCAGGCCGGAGGCACCGGCGTGATGATGCCGCTGCTGATGACCACGATCATGGACGTCGTGCCCCCGTCCTCGCGGGGCCGCATGATGGGCCGGGTCGGCATGGTCATCTCGCTCGCACCGGCGATCGGCCCCACGATGTCCGGCATCGTCCTGGACACCCTGGGCTGGCGCTGGCTGTTCGGCATCGTGCTGCCCATCGCCATCGTCGCGCTGCTGCTCGGCGCTCGCTGGATGACGAACCTCGGTGAGTCCACCCGCGCCCCGATCGACATCTTCTCGATCGTCCTGTCGGCCCTGTCCTTCGGCACCATCGTCTACGGGCTCAGTCTGTTCGGCTCCGCCGAAGGCGCGGAGATCTCCGCCGCCACGATTCCCGGCACGTCCGCCATCGGCACCGGCGTCATCCTGCTCGTGTTCGGAGCGGTGGTCCTGGCCGGGTTCGCCTGGCGTCAGATCGTCCTGCAGCGTTCCGGCGCCGCGCTGCTGGACCTGCGCGTGTTCCGTTCGCGCAACTTCACCCTCGCTGTCGTCATCATGGGCATCGTGGCGCTGGCGATGTTCGGCACGCTGAACCTGCTGCCGCTGTACCTGCAGGACGTGGTCGGTCTGAACGCCGTGACCTCCGGCCTGATCCTCATGCCCGGCTCCATCCTGATGGGCCTGCTGGGCCCGGTGATGGGTCGCGTCTACGACGCCCGCGGCCCTCGGACCCTGCTGGTGCCGGGCACGCTGCTGATCGCCGGGGCGCTGCTGTTCTACTCGATGACCGCGCACGGCACCCCGGTGGTGGTGCTGATGATCGTCCAGGCCGGTATGTCGGTGGGCCTTGCGATGTCCTTCACGCCGCTGTTCTCGGCGTCGCTGGGCTCGCTGGTCCCGAAGCTGTACTCGCACGGTTCGGCCGCGCTGAACACGCTGCAGCAGGTCGGCGGGGCCGTCGGTGTGGCCATGCTGATCGGGCTGTACTCCAGCGTCCTGCACGCGGGTCAGGCCGAGGGCCTGGAGACGGCGGCGGCCGGTGCCCCGGGCGCCCGCACTGCGTTCCTGCTGGCGGCGATGATCGTGCTGGTGCCGGTCGTGCTCGCCTGGTTCGTCCGCAAGCCGGAGGAGTTCGACGAGATCCCGGAGCCCGCGGGCCACTGAGCCGTTCGCGGCCCGGGAGCCTGCGGCTCGGGATCCCCGCGGTCCCGGGCGGCGCTCACCCGGGGCGCCGGATCGCCTCGGCGTACTCATCGAGGATGTCCAGGATCCCCGAGTGCTGCCAAACGCGGTTCCGCGAGGCGCCTGTCCGCTCGGTGAGGATCTCAGCGTCGGCGAGCTGCGAGATGGCCCGCTGCGCGGTGGTGTCGGACGTGCCGAGCGCAGAGCGCACATAGGCGGCGTTGAGCACCGGCTGTCCCACCAGCAGCGGCAGCAGCCTCCACCCCGCCGCCTGGGGGCGCAGACCCCCCAGGCGGCGGCGGTCACCATCCAGCTGCGCCGACAACGAGCCGATGAGCTGCCGGCCGGTCGCGGCGGCGTATCGGGCCGCCTGCGCGAAGCGCTCGACCACCGGCCGTGCATCCCCGGCGCGGAACGCCGTGAGCGAGTCGGTGTATCCCTCCAGCTCCCGCAGCAGGCCGGCGGAGATCGGCGGCGCGAGGGTCGAGAGCAGTCCCTTCCCGTGCAGCATGGCGTGCACCAGCGCGCGACCGGTACGACCGTTGCCGTCGGTGAAGGGATGGATCGTCTCGAACTGTGCGTGCGCCAGCGCCGCATGCAGCAGCACAGGCAGGTCCTCACGGCCGACGAACGCCATCAGGTCCTCCATCGCCGCGGGGACGTCCGCGGGCTCCGGGGCGACGAACACGGCGCCGACGGGTGAATGGCCGTTGCGGCCGATCCATACGAGCTGCTCGCGCAGCCCGGCGGCACTCTGTCCGTGCACCGCGTCCTCGCCGAGAAGGGCGTGCTGCATCGTCAGCACCGCGCCGACATCCAGCCGGCGCGACAGGGCGATCGCCGACTCCATGGCACGCACGTTCGCGACCACCACCCGGGCATTGGCGCTGGCCGACTCCTGCAGCTCGGCGAGGGCCAGCTGGCGGGCGCCCACGGTGAGGTCCTCGATCTGCGAGGACGACGCCGACTCCGTGCGCAGCAGGATCGCGCTCATCGGACCGAGGACCGGTCCCCGTGATGGCGACGCGTCGCCGGTCTGTGGGAGCGAGGTCGCGGCGTCGCGGTCCAGGGCCACCAGAGCGGATTCGGCGTCGGCCACGTCGGCCGCGAGATCGGAGGGGACGCGCCAGTCGCTCTCGGCGAGCCGAGCGGGCACGGCGGCGTGGTACCTGCCGGTGCCCGCGGTCCTCGCCCGCCGTGAGTGCAGTCCGGTATCGGGCACGGTCCAGGTACCCGCCCGCTGACCGATCGGCGGCACGGGGAGGCTCGAAGTCATCGGCGAGGCGGCGTCGGCGTGCGAATGATCTGTCCCCATGGTGGCCCCTTACTGACAGTTCTCGAGAAACTGTAAGTAGCAAGCCTACGCTCTGTACCGTTCCGGTGCCCCGGCCCGGCCGGGGATCAGTCCTCCGCCGCCGCCTCGAGGCGCTCGAGCTCCTGCTCCGCGACCGCCGGGTCGAGCTTGACGAAGATCGGGGTGGGCTTGACGACCGTCTGCCCGACCGCGACGGGACGGTGTCCCCACGCCGGCACGTCGGTGTAGTCACCCGTGATGATCGGGTACCCGGGGCCGCCGTCGAGATCCTCGACCTCCTCGATCCGGGGCATCGGCGCCATCTGGCGGTCCCCGCCCAGCGCCTTCTCCACGGCGTTGGCGGACTGCGGCAGGAACGGGGCCATCATCGTGTTGAGGTCGGTGACGGCCTGGGCGAGCACGTGCAGCACCGTCAGCAGCCGCGGCCGCTGCTCCTCGCTCTTGAGCTTGAACGGCTCGGTCTCGGAGACGTAGCGATTGGCCTCGCCGACCAGCCGCATGACCTCGGCGATCGCGGCGCGCTGACGGTGGGCCTCGATCAGCGAGCCGACGGTCGTGAAGCCCTCTCGGATCGCCGCCAGGAGACGCTCGTCGATCTCCTCCAGCTCACCGGCCGCCGGGATCTCCCCGACGTTCTTGGCGATCATCGCGGCGGTGCGGTTGATGAGGTTGCCCCAGCCCGCGACCAGCTCGTTGTTGGTGCGGGAGACGAAGTCGACCCACGTGAAGTCGGCGTCCTGGTTCTCCGGACCGGCGGCCGAGATGAAGTAGCGCAGCGCGTCGGGCTGGTACCGCTCCAGCACGTCGCGCACGTAGATCACCACGCCCTTGGAGGAGGAGAACTTCTTGCCCTCCATGGTGAGGAACTCGCTGGAGACGACTTCGGTGGGCAGGTTCAGCTCCCCGAAGGTCCCGGGCTCGCCGCCCTTGTCGCCCGCGCCGTTCTGCGCGATCAGCTCGGCCGGCCAGATCTGGGAGTGGAAGACGATGTTGTCCTTGCCCATGAAGTAGTAGTTCAGGGCGTCCGGATCGTTCCACCAGCGACGCCAGGCCTCCGGGTCACCGGAACGGCGCGCCCATTCGATCGAGGCGGACAGGTAGCCGACCACGGCGTCGAACCAGACGTACAGGCGCTTGTTCGGCTGGTCCTCCCAGCCCGGCACCGGGATGCCCCAGTCGATGTCGCGCGTCATCGCACGAGGCTTGATGTCCTCGAGGATGTGCTGGCTGAATCGGATCACGTTGGGTCGCCACAGACCCGTCCCCTCGCGCTCGTCCAGCCACCGGCCCAGTTCGCCGGCCAGGGCCGGGAGGTCCAGGAACCAGTGGGAGGTCTCCACGAACTGCGGGGTCTCGCCGTTGATGCGGGAGACGGGGTCGATGAGGTCGGTGGGGTCGAGCTGATTGCCGCAGTTGTCGCACTGATCGCCGCGGGCGCCGCCGGCGCCGCAGATGGGACAGGTGCCCTCGATGTAGCGGTCCGGCAGAGTGCGCCCGGTCGAGGGCGAGATGGCACCGGAGGTGGTCTTCTCGATCATGTACCCGTTGTCACGCACGGTGACGAACATGTCCTGGACCACCTGCTGGTGGTTACGGGTGACGGTGCGGGTGAAGAGGTCATAGGACAGTCCCAGGGCGACGAGGTCCTCGACGATGAGGCGGTTGTTGCGGTCGGCGAGCTTCTGGGCGCTGACGCCCTCGGCGTCGGCGGCGACCAGGATCGGCGTGCCGTGCTCATCGGTGCCGGAGACCATGAGCACGTCGTGACCGGCCATGCGCATGTAGCGCGAGAAGACGTCGGAGGGGACGCCGAAACCGGCGACATGGCCGATATGGCGGGGACCGTTGGCATACGGCCAGGCGACCGCGGACAGGACTGTGCTCATAGCGCACCAGTCTACGAACAAGCTCGCCCCCGCGCGGACGACCTGCTCGGCGCGGTGCACAGAAGCGTCTGCGGGGCGGCGCGGACAGCACGGTGTGGACAGCACGGTGCCGGCGCCCGCCCGGATGGCAGAATCGGCGGCCAGCCCGCTGACGGCCGCCGACGACTCCCGAGGAGCACCCATGCCCCGTGTCCACACCTCGCACGTCTATCTGCCCGGCGGCGACCCGGCCTCGGGGCGCCACGAGTACGACGTGGCAGAGCTGCGGCCGTTCTTCCTGGTGGGTGACGAGGACGATGCGGAGTTCGGCTCCGACGGGTTCGTCACCGCGGCCTCGGCCAAGGATGCCGATGTCCTCAGCACCCTCCCCAAGCGTCCCCACGGCCCGACGCTCTCCTACGAGTACTACCCGGGGCGCGGGTTCTCCTTGGCCTGGAGCCGCGTGGAGGCGGACGGCCGCCTGCAGCCGACGGTGATGAGCGTGGGAAACCGGCAGCTGCTGCACGGGTTCCTGGTGAAGCCGAATCAGGCACAGGTGCCGATGGGGACGTTCATCAGCGGTGAGCTGGCCTTCCGGGTGCTCGAGGACTTCGCCGCCGCGCCGGACCGTCTCAGCGGTGCGATCGACTGGGTCGCCGCGAACGATCTGGACTGGCCCGACCCGGAGGAGTGAGCCGGGACGCGGCATCCGCGAGCACGCACCGGATCGCGTCGATCGGATGGTCGGCGTCGGCGATGCTGCGGCGACGGGAGCCCGATACCCTGTGGCCATGAGCACTGAAGGACTCTCTGCAGCGCAGAAGAAGATGGCCGACGACGGAGTCGCGCAGACCGCGATCGACGTCTTCACCCACTACTACGGTCAGCTCGAGGAGGGCGTGACGGGAACGATCCCCGAGGACACGATCGAGCCCTACCTCGATCCGCCCCGCCTCGAGGACGTCACCATCGATCCGGCGCACGCCAAGCAGGTCTTCGATCAGCTCGCCGTCATCAACCTCAACGGCGGCCTCGGCACCTCGATGGGGCTGGACCAGGCGAAGTCCCTGCTGCCTGTGCGTGAGGGCAAGAGCTTCCTGGACATCATCGTCGAGCAGGTCCTGGCGGCGCGGCAGGGGACCGGATCCCGGCTGCCGCTGATCTTCATGAACTCCTTCCGCACCCGCGAGGACACGCTGGCGGTGCTCGAGAAGTATCCCGACCTGCCCGTCGGCGACCTCCCGCTGGACTTCCTGCAGAACAAGGAACCCAAGCTGCGAGCTGACGATCTCACCCCGGTCCAGTGGCCGCAGGACCCGGCGCTGGAATGGTGCCCGCCCGGCCACGGCGACATCTACACCGCGCTGCAGACCTCGGGCGTTCTCCAGCAGCTGCTGGATGCCGGCTTCAAGTACGCCTCCGTCTCGAACTCCGACAACCTCGGCACCGTGCCCAGTCCCGTCCTGGCGGCCTGGTTCGCCTCCACCGGAGCCCCGTACGCCGCCGAGCTGTGCCCCCGCACCCCGGCGGATCGCAAGGGCGGACATCTCGCCGTGCGGAAGTCCGACGGGCGGCTCATCCTGCGTGACACCGCGCAGACGCCGGAGGAGGAGATGGACTACTTCACCGACGAGCACCGTCATCCGTTCTTCCACACCAACAACCTGTGGTTCGACCTCGAGCAGCTGTCCGCCGTGCTCGAGGAGCGACAGGGCGTGATGGGGCTGCCGCTGATCCGCAACGAGAAGACCGTGGATCCCGCCGACAAGACCAGCCCGAAGGTCTACCAGATCGAATCCGCGATGGGCGCGGCGATCGAGGTGTTCGAGGGGGCGACCGCGATCGTCGTCGGCCGCGATCGGTTCCTGCCGGTGAAGTCCACCAGCGACCTGATGCTGGTCCGCTCCGACGCGTACACCCTGGACGGGCGCGCCGCGCTGGTCCAGCAGGTCGACTCCGCCCCGACGATCACGCTCGCCCCGGAGCCCTACAAGCTGATCCAGGACTTCGAGCTGCGCTTCCCCCAGGGCGTGCCCTCGCTGCGGGAGGCGAAGAGTCTCGATGTCCAGGGGGACTGGACCTTCGGGGCAGACGTCTCCGTGATCGGTGACGCCGTGCTCGGTGAAGAGGGCGGCGAGGTGCCCGAGGGCGCCCGCGTCGGCTCCATCAGCAACGCCTGACCGCGGCGCGGGGTCCTGGCCGCTCAGCGTCGGCCAGGACCCCGCGTGCGTGTCTCGTCGTGCCGCGGGTCAGCTCAGGTGCTGCCAGAGCGGACGGGGCATGACCGCGAGGGCGAGGCTGCGGGCGAAGCCGGCCTGGTCCAGGAGGTGCACTCCGGACTCGCTCTCGCGCGAATCGGTCACCAGACCGGTCTCGGGATCGCGGCGGTTCTCCCACAGTCGCTGTGCGTAGGCCTGGGTAATCGCGCGACCCTGGACCTCGCCACCGAGGATCGACTCGGCCATCAGCAGGTTCGAGAGCATGATGGCGGAGAACTGGATGGGCTGTGCATCGAGCTCGCCGCCCTCCTCGAAGGGCTGGAAGTGAGCGATGATCGCCTCCACCAGGCTCAGAGCGTTGTCCAGATGCTCCCGGTCGCCGGTGATCTGGTACGCCAGAGCCTCGGTGCCCAGCGGCACGCCCTGGTTGTACGCCCAGAAGGTGCGGTCGATCTCCCCGTCGGGCTTGATGTTGTCCCAGTACAGACCTTCGGGAGCCAGAAGGGTCGAGCGTCCCCAGTCCATCCAGCGCAGAGCGTCCTCGAGGGCCTGCTGTTCACCGGTGATCTGGTGGAGGCGCAGGGCGACCTTGGCGGAGGGGAAGGTGGAGACCGTGTTGCGATCCTGGTTCCAGTCACCCTGGGTCCATTCGATGCCACCGGGGGAGGCCAGGCTCGGGTCGGTGGACTCCCCGGAGCGGAACAGGTCCAGCAGCTGGCGGGCACGGTCGAGGTCGCCCTTCTCGCCGCCGCTGAGCAGATGCTGCTCGATCTCGATCAGCGCGATCCAGTCGTTGTCGTCGTAGAAGAAGTCGCCGTGGGCGCCCTGCTCCGAGTCCGTGGCCGCGGTGTACCCGGGCAGCCCGGTGGTCCCGCCCTGCGGGTACCAGTAGTGCTCCTGGGCGCGGATGAGGGAGGCGTCGGCCGCGTCGAGGTCCAGGTCGCCGGTATCGACCTTGGGGCCGCCCTTGGCGAACGCGGCGATCAGCTCGGTCACGGCGGCGCGGGCCTGGGACAGTGGCCAGACATAGCTGAACTCCGGATCGCCCTCCTGGCGCGGGTACTGCTCCAGGAGCATGTCCGGATCGTTCTCGGCGGCGAAGTATGTCAGCAGGGCGTCGGTCGCCGCGACCGCCCGAGCGGCCGCCTCCTTCGGCGGCACCGGCCGGCCGTCCGGGGCCGGCTGCTCGGCCGGCACGGTCACTGCGGGCGGCGTCGGCGCCGCGAGGGCCGACGGGGCCGCGGCGAGGGCGGCGGTGCCCGTGACCGCGCCGGCGGCGAGCATGCCGCGTCGCGAGGGGCCGGAGCTGCCGGGAGCATCTCGGGCCGAGCGACGGTGTGCGGCGGGGAAACCCTGGTCAGTCATGGAGAAGCACCTCTGTGTGCGTTCGGGGGAGGGGGCCGATCCACGCTACAGCCTTCTGTGACGCAGCGCACCAGCTTCCCCGGGAACGTTCCTGAACGCCCGAGATGTCCGGTACCGGGTCCTGCGCCCGGCTCCCGCGGCTCAGCCGGTCGGGGCCGGACCGCGCGACCAGCCCGCACCACCGGTGAGGTCCAGCCGGTGGGGCAGTGGGTTGCCGTAGCGATGATCGGTGGCGCTGATGGCCTGTTCGCGCAGGAACGAGAGCAGCTCGACCCGGCCGCTGGCGACGACCGCTCCGGTGAACAGGGCGATCTCGGTGTGTGCGGCCATCGCGGTGCGGAGCGCCTCGTCGGCGTGCCCGATGAGACGGATGCGCGGCTGCGGGACCGCGGGGATCCGCTCCGCGAAGGCGCCGGAGTCCTCGAGCCGAACCCGGGACTCCGCGACGCCGGCCGCCAGGGCCACCTGCACCAGTTCCCGATCCGCGACGGACACCTCGATCTCGGCGCCGACGGTCGCGGCGGCGTGCAGCACCCGCTGCAGGTCGACGGGACGGGTGCCCGCGGCGGCCCGCACCAGTGTGGGGATCGGCAGGTGGCGCAGCACATTGATCTCGCCGTGCAGATCCTGCACGTCGCGCGGGGCGAACGTGCCGGCCCAGTACTGGCGATCCGAGTGGCGTGCATCCTCCAGCCATGCCGCCTCGTCGCGGGCCGCGACGTCCTCGGGATCGGAGGCGTCCATGAGATGGACGAGGTAGTTGGGGCCGCCGGCCTTCGCGGTCTGCCCGATCGAGGAGCGCTTCCAGCCGCCGAACGGCTGACGCTGGACCACGGCTCCGGTGATACCCCGGTTCACGTACAGGTTGCCCGCCTCGACATGCTGGCTCCACCAGGCGATCTCGTCGGGGTCCAGCGACTGGAGCCCCGCGGTGAGGCCGAAGTCGGTGCCGTTCTGGAGGCGCACCGCGTCCTCGAGGGTGTCGGCATGCATGACACCGAGGATCGGTCCGAAGTACTCGGTGAGATGGAAGGCGGAGCCCTCCTCGACGCCGGTGCGGACACCCGGGGTGAACAGGCGCCCCTCGTCGTCGAGCTGACGTGGCCTGGCGAGCCAGGTCTCCCCGTCCCCGAGCTCGGTCAGCCCGGAGGCGAGCTTCTCGCCGGGCTGCTCGATGACGGGCCCCATCTGCACGGTGCCGTCGTTCGGCTCGCCGACGTGCAGGCTCAGCACCGCGTCGGCGAGCTGGGCGGAGAACCTGCGCGAGTGGGAGACGGAGCCGACGGCGATCACCAGTGAGGCGGCCGAGCACTTCTGCCCGGCGTGACCGAAGGCGCTGGCGGCGACGTCGCTGGCCGCGAGGTCGAGGTCGGCATGCGGGGTCACCACGATTGCGTTCTTGCCGCTGGTCTCGGCGAGGATCCGCAGCCCGGGCCGCCACGAGGCGAACATCGCGGCCGTGTCGGCGGCGCCGGTCAGGATGAGCTGGGAGATCCGGGGATCGGTGACCAGCGCCCGGCCCACCTCGTTCTCGGGCACGTCGACGAGGGTGAACACGCCCTCGGGGACACCGGCCTCGAGCAGGAGCCGGCCGATGAGTGCTCCGCAGCGGCGTGCCTGCGGAGCGGGCTTCATGATCACGGCGCTGCCGGTGACCAGCGCCGCCAGTGTGCCGCCGGTGGGGATCGCGACCGGGAAGTTCCAGGGCGGCGTGACCAGAGTCAGTGCACGCGGTGAGAAGCGCACGTCACTCAGGGCGTCCAGTCGCTCGGCCTGCTCCGCGTAGTACAGGGCGAAGTCGATGGCCTCGCTGACCTCGGGGTCACCCTGGTCGAGCGTCTTGCCGGTCTCCGAGGCCATCACCTCGAGCAGCTCCGCGCGGTGAGCGGCAAGGGTGCCCGCGACGCGACGGAGCACCATCGCACGCTTCTCGACACCGAGTGCCGCCCACCCGTGCTGGGCGTCCAGGGCGCGGCCGATGACCTCGCCGACTCCCTCGACGCTCTCCACGCGCGCCGCGCGCACCTCGTCCTCACCGAGCGTGGAGGCGCGTACGCGATGAGTGATCCGCTCGGCCCACGCCTGATTGGGCGCGGTGGACATGTCGGTGTCCGGAGTGTTGCGGAAAGCCCCGGGGACCGCGGGCAGTGCCGGGGACCCGAGCTGGGCCGGACCGGCGTCGCTCTCGGCGCCCCGGTCCTGGTCGCGATGAGTGGGCACGGACGTCGTCCGCAGAGCCCGGTCCAGGGCGCGCGCGAAGCGAAGCTCCTCGCGGTCGAACAGCTCTGGTGAGGTGTCGAGCTCGAAGGCGGCCGAGAGGAAGTTCTCCGAGGAGGCGTTCTCCTCGAGCCGACGCACCAGGTAGGAGACGGCCACATCGAAGTGACGGGGGTGGACCACGGGCACGTACAGCCGCATGGTGCCGGTCGCCTCACGCACGACGGCCTGCTGGCCGGGTGCCATGCCGGCGAGCATCTCGAACTCGACGCCGCTGCCGGGACCGGCCGGGATGCCCCGTTCGCGCATCAGCAGGTGCGCGAAGGCCACATCGAAGAGGTTGTGGCCGGCCACGCCCAGGTTCACGGCCTCCAGCCGCTGCGGGTCCAGCGCCTCCATCAGCATCCGCTTGTACTGGGCGTCGGTCTGCTCCTTGGTCAGCAGCGGAGCCTGCGTCCACCCGTGGATCGAGGCGTCCACCTTCTCCAGCGCCAGGTTCGCACCCTTGACCAGCCGCACCTTGACGGGCGCGCCGCCGGCCGCGACGCGGCGCTCGGCGAAGGCGCGCACACGGGCCATCGCGCTGGGAGCATCGGGCAGGTACGCCTGCAGCACGATGCCGGCGCGCAGATGCGCCAGCTCGGGACGGTCCAGGAGCTTCTCGAAGACCTGAAGCGTCAGCTCCAGGTCGTGGTACTCCTCCATGTCCATGTTGATGAAGGTCGGCTCGTCCTCGTGGGCGGCGTCCAGGTACAGCGGCAGCAGCGTCTCCACGATGTGGTCGACGGTCTGGGAGGCGGCCCACAGGGGCAGGTGGTCCACGATCGAGGAGACCTTGATGGACACGTAGCCGACGTCGTCTCGAGCGACGAGCTCGCGCACACCCTCGAGCCGGCGCGCCGCTTCCTGCGCCCCGAGCACGGCCTCGCCGAGCAGGTTGATGTTCAGCTTCGTCCCGTCGGCCGTGAGACGGGCGATCGAGCGGGACAGCGGGCCGCTGCGGGCGTCGAGGATCAGGTGGGAGACCATCGCGCGCATCGCGGCCCGCGCGGTCGGCACCACGACCGACGGTGCCACCCGCGAGCCGGTACCTCCCAGGGCCACGACGCGACGCAATGCCGGCGGCAGGAACGCCGGTGGATCCTGGGCCAGACGGCGCAGCTCGACCGCGGCGGCGCGAGGGTCCTCGGTGCGGATCACGCGATCCACGAACGACAGCGTGAAGTCCAGGCCCTGCGGGTCGCGCAGCAGGTCGGACAGCAGCCTGGCGGGGCCCGGGACGGGGCGCTCGCGAGCCGCCTCGAGCCAGGTGCGGACCTGAGCGGCGACGTCCTCGATGGTCAGCGTGGTGGAGCGGCGCTCGGAGCGCGGGGCGTGCGGCGGGGATGACGGGGACAACGTGGTCCTCTCCTCTGTCACCGTGCCAGGAACGGTGGACGTGGGGACGGTGAGATCTCGGCAGAGGGCGCCATCGCCCTCGGACACGATCGTAGGGCTTCCATGTGGGGCGTGCGCACGCGCAGGGGACCGGCGCGGTGGAGGTCCTGTGACCAGGATGGGACGGATCGGGGACGGGGCAGCGCGCGCTGAACCGCTCGGTCAAGGCATGGCGAGCCCCTGGGTGGCCTGTGACACCATGCGGAGCACAACCCCGAGGATCCCTGGAGGCAGTGATGAAGAAGTTCATTTTCCTGGCCGGACTCGCGATCGGGTTCGTGGTGGGCTCCCGCGCGGGGCGCGGCCCCTATGAGTCCCTCGAGCGCACCGCGCGGCAGGTCGCGGAGGATCCGGAAGTCCAGCGCCGGACCGCGCAGGCCAAGGAGACCGCGGAGCGGGTCGCCCATGACACCGCCGAGACGGTCAAGAGCAAGGCCCCCGAGGTCGCCGAGAACGTCAAGGGCAAGGCCCAGGAGACGGCGTCGGCGACGAAGGAGAAGGCGGAGGGGACCGCCACCTCGGCGAAACAGCGCCTGGGCAAGGACTCCGGCTCCCACGCCGCGGACGCCACGGACGCCTCCTCGACGGGCTCGGCGTCCGGTGAGGAGCCCGCGGACGTCGGCGGAGACGGCGAGGTCGGCGAAGGCCGCCCGCTCAGCTCCTGAGTCCGTTCTGGGCGACTCGGTCCGCTGCCCGGCACGCCCGGGCGGCGGACCGATCTCCGGTGCGCCGCGGTCAGTGCGGCCCCGGCGTCAGCCGCCGAGCACGGAGACGCCCGCAGTCTGCTGCTCCTGCATGAAGCACGGCCCGCACAACGACACATAGGTCACCGAGCCGGTCGCGAGATCATCGATCGCCACCTGGTCACCTTCGAAGACGTGCCGGCCATCGACCACACGGCAGTTGAACTCGGCCTGTGAGCCGCAGCGGCACATGGTCGGCAGCTTCTCGACGTTGTCCGCGAGCTCGAACAGGCGCGCCGCGCCGGGGAACATGTGGGTGCGGAAGTCGGTGCGCAGGCCGTAGCAGATCACCGAGATGCCGTCCTGCTTGGCGATGCGGAACAGGTGATCGATCTGGACCGGATCGAGGAACTGCCCCTCATCGACCAGCACGCAGTGCAGCGGCCGCAGTCCCCGCTGATCGGCCACGGCGTGCACACGCTCGCGCAGATCCTGCCCGGGATGCGCCAGCACGTCCACCCGACGCTGGGCGCCGCCTCGGGCCACCACCCAGTCCTCGCCCTTGGTGTCGAGGACCGGCTTGACGGTGATCGTGGCCAGACCGCGCTCGTCGTAGTTGTAGGCGGTCTTGATGAGAGTGTCGGACTTGCCGGAGTTCATCGCTCCGTACTTGAAGTGCAGCTTGGCCATGCGGGAGAGCTCCGAGGTGAGGGCGGGGACAGTGACCGGCGAGGGGCGGGCCGGCGCGGCGGGCGGAGCCGTCAGAGTACGGGCGCGATGCCCTCTGCCGCGACCGGCGCCGGATCGGGCATCTCTGCTCAGAAGGCGCGGATGACGCTGCTCAGAACGCCTGGATGACGCTGCTCAGAAGGCGTCCATGACGCTCGGGCGCGGCCCGGCCAGGAGAGCGTCGAGGAACCGCTCCGCGGGCGCATCGGCGCTGAGACTCAGTCCCAGCCGCCGGGCGTCGGCCACGGTGCGGCCGCCCACGAGCAGCAGCGAGGCGGCATGGATGTCCAGCCGCACCTCACCCAGCACCTCGGAATCCGAGGGCGCGGCGGTCGATCCCGCAGAGTCGGTCGATCCCGCAGAGACGGCCGTGATGTTCCCGTCGGCCGCCGAGACGATCCAGCTCCCCGCAGACCGGCAGGTCCCCGCCGGGACCGTGTCGTCCTCGACCGTGAGGCGCACCGCGCCGCCCAGACCCGCCGGGGCGCGTCGGGACTCGAGAGTCGCTGCGGTGTCGATCACCCGCATCATCACCAGCGGCAGCACTCCGGGATCGGGGCGCAGGCGTCCGCCCGGCAGGGCATCGAGCACCGGGTCCTCGGTGCGCACCCGCAGCCGCGCCAGCTCGGTCACCGTCGACCACGAACCCAGGGAGCGCAGCAGTGCGATGCGGTCCCCCCGAGTACGGCCGAAGATCTCGTGGACGTCGAGACCGACCCCGTCGTGCTCGCCGCCCCTGCGGGTCCAGGAGATGTAGCCGTGGTCGGTGCCCTCGGCGTCCTCGAGCAGCAGCGCGGACCAGCCATCGCCGGGCAGGGTCTCGGGGAACAGCGGCGGCTCCCGCAGCAGCATCGCGTTGTCGCCGGCGCTGAGCTCGCGGTACACGGCGCGCAGACGCGGCATGGTCTCCTCGGTCACGGGCACCAGCCGCCGATCGGGGACGGCAGGCAGCCTCTGGAGGTCCACCAGCGGCACGATCAGCTTCTGCATGGAGGCGACCACCTGGTAGCCGAGCCGGCGGTAGATCGAGGGGTTCGAGGGGTACAGCATCGACAGCGCCATCCCCTCCCCGGCGCATCGGGCGATGACCCCGGTCAACAGCTCCCGGAAGACACCGCCGCCGCGGTGGGCCGGATGGACCGCGAGGCCGCCGATCCCCCCGCAACGGGCGACGCCCCCGCCCAGCGTGATGCGGTCGTGGCGGATGCGGGCGCCGGCGGCCAGCACGCCCTGGACCCCGCCCGGCAGCTCCTCGGAGTCGATGCCGATCGCCGTCTCGCCGGGATCGAACGGCTGCGGTTCGATGTCGGTGAACCGGCCCGAGAAGGCTCCGGCGGTCATGGTCCGATAGGCGACGTAGTCGTCGGCCGTGAGATCTCGAAGGCGCATGGCGACGAGTCTAGGCGGGGCCTGTTGCATACTGTCTGCGGCCGCCGGCCGCCGACCGTTGAGGAGCAACCGTGAGCCCACGCCGTGATCGCCGCGCGAGGAGCGCGCCGCGCAATGGCGCACGCAAACCGTATACGCGGCCCAATCGCGCCGGGCAGGCGAGTCGGGACGCTCTGTACAAGCGGCTGTCCGCCGGCGACCCTCGCAGCGAGCAGGACCCCCAGCGCCGGATCCCGGTGGGGCTGTCGACCTCGTCCGTGTTCCCGGCCGGGGTCGAGGAGTGCTTCCGGCTGGCCGCCGAGATCGGGTACGACGGCATCGAGGTGATGGTCTCCTACCCCAAGGACAGTCAGGATCCCGAGCTCCTGCGGGAGTACTCCGAGCGCTACGGCCTGCCGATCCTGTCCCTGCACGCGCCCACCCTGTTCTTCCTGCAGGGCCTGTGGGGCCGCGACGCCTGGGTCAAGGTCGAGCGCACCGTCCAGATCGCGCAGGAGCTGGGGGTCGACACGGTCGTCGCGCACCCGCCGTTCCGGTGGCAGCGCCGCTACGCCCGCGAGTTCGTCGAGGGTGTCGCCGAGCTGGAGGCGACGTACGGCGTGGACATCGCGGTGGAGAACATGTACCCGTGGCGCCTCGGCGTGCGTGAACTGATGACCTACCTTCCTGACCACGACCCCACCGACGAGGACTACGCCCACGTCACCGTCGACCTCTCCCACGCCGCCACCGCGGGCGACGATGCGCTGGAGATGATCGACCGCCTCGGCGACCGGCTGAGCCATCTGCACCTCGCCGACGGGTCCGGCCGCACCACCAAGGATGAGCACCTGCCGCCGGGGGAGGGGAACCAGCCCTGCGCCGAGGTGCTGCGGCGCCTGGCCAACCGCGGCTGGCACGGCTCCGTGCTGCTCGAGGTCAGCACCAGCGGCAACGCCGACGGCCGCGAGCAGATCCTCCGCCAGTGCCTGGCCTTCGCCCGCCACCACCTGGGCCACCATCTGGACGAGGGGACCAAGGGGGCCGACGGGAGCAACGGGGCCGACGTCGAATCCGACACCCCCTGAGGCAGCCCTCAGCTCCCGGTGGGAGAATGTGCGGTGCATGAGCCCGACCCTGTCGCGGCCGAGCGCCCCGGCGCCGGCCCGTCGGTGCCGGCGTCCGTCCCGCGGCCATGCCACATGATTTGCACGAGACGAACGAGGTAGCGCACGCAGATGGGGAACGGCAACACAGGCTTCGTCCACAGGAACGCGACCCTGCTCTCGGTCGAGATGTCCCTTCCGCAGGTCACCGTCACCTCGGATGAGATCGACGAGATGCTGGCCCCGGCCCGCAAACGACTGCGGCTGCCCAAGGGGGTCCTCCAGCGCGTGGCCGGCGTCTACGAGCGCCGGTGGTGGCGCGATCCCCGCGACGGCTGGAAGCAGGGCGTGGTGCTCGCCGCCGAGCGTGCCATGGCCAAGGCCGGCATCATGCGCGACCAGGTCGGGCTGATGATCAACGCCTCCGTGTCCCGCCAGCACCTGGAACCGGCGGTCTCCACCGGCATCCACCACTCGCTCGGGATGCCGCCGAGCTGCATGAACTTCGACATCACCAATGCGTGCCTGGGGTTCGTCAATGCCATGTCCATGGCGGCGGGGCTGATCGACGCCGGTCAGATCAAGTACGCCCTCATCGTCGGCGCGGAGGATGTCGAGGAGGTCCAGCGCGGCACCATCGACCGCCTGAACTCCAAGACCTCCACCCGGGAGGACTTCAACAACCAGTTCGCGTCCCTGACCCTGGGCTCCGGAGCTGCCGCCGCCGTGATCGGGCCGGCGGACGAGCATCCCGAGGGCCACCCGCTCAAGCTCACCCAGGCCCGCGCCGGCACGGAGCACCACGAGCTGTGCGTGGCGGACATGCAGGACATGCGCACGGACTCCGCCGGCCTGCTGGAGAACGGGATCAGCCTGATCCTGGACACCTGGAAGGGTGCCAACGAGGCCGGCCTGGACTTCAAGAGCATCGAGCACGTGATCCCCCATCAGGTCTCGATGGTCTACACCCGCAACTTCTCCAAGATCACCGGCGTAGGGATGGAACGAATCCCTGTCAGCTTCCCGGACTGGGGCAATATCGCCGCGGAGGCCGTCCCGATGACCCTGGCCGACCATCAGGACAAGATCTCCCGGGGTGAGCGCGTCCTGCTGATGGGCGTCGGCTCCGGCCTGAACACCGCGATGCTGGAGGTGCAGTGGTGAACGCCGCCGCCACGGGTCGTCGCCGGGCCGCGCTCCCCGAAATCCCGCTCGAGCAGAGCTTGCCGGGTGTCGACCCGCGCATCAGCCGCACCCTGGAGGTGCGGGATCACACGGGCGAGCCGCGCCGCTGGCACCTGCTGGACTCCGGCCCGCTGCTGGCCGAGCGCGGCATCGCCCCGCAGGGCACGATCCTCGCCGTCCACGGCAACCCGACCTACTCCTTCCTCTTCCGCTCCCTGGTGCGCGAGGACATCCCGTGGCGCGTCATCGCGGTCGACCAGCTCGAGATGGGCTGGTCCGAGCGCACGGGCATCACCCGCCGCCTGCAGGACCGCATCACCGACCTCTCGCTGCTGACCGACGCGCTCTCGGTCCGCGGGCCGGTGGTCACCGTCGGGCATGACTGGGGCGGCATCGTCTCGGTCGGCTGGGCCCTGGACAACCGCCACGACCTCGCCGGGATGGTGCTGACCAACACCGGGATCCACCAGGAGCTGGGGGAGTCGCTGCCCAAGGCGCTCCAACTGGCGACCGCGCCGGCGTTCCTGCCCGCGTCCACCTCACTGACCGATGCCTTCCTGCGCACCACGCTGTCGCTGTCCAAGCCGCCGCTGCCGCAGGACGTCCAGGACGCCTACCTCGCGCCGTACCGCTCCCGCGCCCGCCGCAAGGGCATCGAGGACTTCGTCGCCGACATCCCGGCCGACGCGCACCACCCGTCCCGGCCGGCCCTCGAGCGGCTCGCCGAGGGGATCCGTCACCTGGAGGTGCCGACCCTGTTCGCCTGGGGCGTCCGGGACATCACCTTCTCCGACCGCTACCTGCGCGACCTCCTCGAGCGGGTTCCTCACGCCGACGTGCACCGCTTCGAGAACGCCTCCCACCTGGTGTGGGAGGACGCCGACGTCGCCGGGACCGTCGCCGACTGGCTCCGCGACCGGGTCGGATCGGGGGCCGGGATCGGGGCCGACGCCCACCCGGTCACGTGGCGGCCCGTCTCCTCCTTCGCGGAGCCCGCGCCGCAGCGGCACATCGGCGAGCCGATCGCCCGCCTGGCCGCCGACCGCACCCACGCCCACCTGCCCGCAGTCGTCGAGATGCCCGGCAAGGGCAGCCCCGGCCGCGAGATCTCCTGGTCGCTGCTGAATCGGCGCATCGACGACATCGCCGCCGGCATGCTGGGCCATGGGATCCGCCCCGGGGACCGCGTCAGCATCCTGATCACCCCGGGCGCCGATCTCACCGCCGTGCTCTACGCCTGCCTGCGCATCGGGGCCGTCGCGGTGATCGCCGACGCCGGGCTCGGCACGGCGGGCCTGACCCGCGCGGTCATCGGCTCCCACCCGGACTGGCTGATCGGCATCAACAAGGCGCTCGTCGGCGCCCGTGCGATGGGCTGGCCGGGCCGGCGCATCAGCGTCGACCAGCTGCCCACGCTGGATCGGGCGGCGCTCGGCGTGGAGACCTCCATCGCCCAGCTGGCCACCTCCGGCTCCATGATGCGCGAGCTCGGAGCTCCCCTGGATGCCGCCTGGCCCGACCAGGACGCCGACGCCGCGATCCTGTTCACCTCCGGCTCGACCGGGCCGGCCAAGGGCGCCGTCTACACCCACCGCCAGCTCAGTGCGATGTTCACGGCGGTCGGCGACACCCTCCAGCTCGACCCCGAGCGGGGCCTGGTCGCCGGCTTCGCCCCCTTCGCGCTGCTGGGACCGGCCCTCGGCGCACCCTCGGTGGTGCCCGACATGGACATCACCCGCCCCGGCGAGCTGACCGCACCCGCCCTCGCCGACGCGATCGCCGCCCTCGGCCGGCCCGCCGTGTTCACAGCACCAGCGGCACTGCGCAACATCCTGGAGACCGCTTCCAACCTCGACGAGCGCGGGCGGGCGGCCTTCGCCGGTGCGGCGAGCTTCTTCTCCGCCGGCGCCCCGATCCCGGCCCACCTGCTGCGCGAGCTGCGCGCACTGATGCCGCGGGCGAAGGCCCTGACCCCGTACGGCATGACGGAATGCCTGGCGGTGGCCGCCATCGACCTCGAGGGCATCGACCGGGCCGGCGAAGGATCCGGCGTCTGCGTCGGCACCCCGGTCCCGCGGGCCGAGATCGCCATCGCCGTCATGGACGCCGAAGGCCGCACCTCCGGCGAGATCACGCAGGAGCCCGGCGCGACCGGTGAGATCCTCGTGCGCGCCCCGCACGTGCGCGACCGGTACCTCATGCTCTGGCGCACCACCCGCACCTCGATGCGCTTCGAGGGGTGGCACGCCACGGGCGACGTCGGCCACCTCGACGAGGCCGGTCGCCTCTGGGTCGAAGGTCGTGCCGACCACGTCCTCGCCACGGCCGAGGGACTGTTCACGCCGGTCCAGGTCGAGGAGGCCGCCGAGAGCGTGCCGACGGTGCGCCGCGCGGGCGCCGCCGCCATCGGACCCCGCGGGACCCAGCAGATCGTCGTCGTCCTCGAGACCGAGCAGGGCTACCGCCCCGGGAAGCCTGCCCGGCCGCGTCCCGCGGAGACCTCCCTCCAGGAAGCCGTGCGCCGCGCCGTCCGCGAGCGCACCGGAGCGGACGTCACGGCGGTGTTCACCACACGCACTCTGCCCACCGACATCCGCCACAACTCCAAGATCGACCGGGCGGCCCTGGCGCGATGGTCCGGTCAGACCCTCCGGGGAGAGAGGCCCGACCCGCTGTGAGCACCTCGACGATCCTGGTCACCGGCGCCTCCGGCATGCTCGGCGGAGCCGTGGCCGCCACGCTGCGCGACCGGGGCGCACGGGTCCGCGCCTTCCAGCGACGGCCCGCCGGCATCCCGGGGGTCGAGGACGTCACCGGCTCACTGACCGACGCCGAGGACGTGCGCCGCGCGGTGGATGGCGCCGACGCGGTCATCCATCTCGCCGCGAAGGTCTCGATCTCCGGTCCCGAGCACGAGTACCGTGCCATCAACATCGGCGGCACCGAGAACATCCTCGCCGCGATGCGGTCCGGCGGCGGCGGAAAGCTTGTGAACGTCTCCTCCCCGTCGGTCGCCCATCTGGGCCGCGCCATCGAGGGCCTGGACGCCACCCCCGCCGACCCCGGCCGCGCGCGCGGTCCCTACTCCCGCACCAAGGCCGCCGCCGAACTGCTGGCGATGGACGCCGACGGCCGCGACGGCATGCTCGTGACCTCCGTGCGCCCCCACATCGTGTGGGGACCCGGGGACACGCAGCTGGTGGGGCGCATCGTCGACCGCGCCCGGCGGGGACGGCTGCCGCTGCTGGACCAGGGAATGGCGCTCATCGACACCACGTACGTCACCAATGCGGCCGACGCGATCGTCGCCGCCCACGACCGCATCGAGGACGTCCATGGTGAGAGCTTCGTGATCACCAACGGTGAACCCCGCACGGTGCGCGACGTCTTCGCCGGCTGGTGCGATGCGGCCGGCGTCCCCCGCCCCAGGATCACGATTCCCGGCAGCGTGGGCCGCCTCGCCGGCCGAGTCGTCGAGCGGGTCTGGGAGATCCGTCCCGGCCACGACGAACCGCCGATGACGGAGTTCCTCGCCGAGCAGATGTCGACGGCGCACTGGTTCGACCAGCGCCGCACCCGCACGCGGCTGCAGTGGAGACCACGCGTCAGCATGGACGAGGGCAACGCACACCTCGCCGCCTGGTTCGCCGAGCATCCGGTGACGGCCTGATGCCCGGGACTCGATCGCACGGAGGAAGCGCCGACATGAGTGAGAACGACTCCGCCGCACGGTCTGCAGGCCTCGACCGGACCGCCGGCGCCGAGGCGAGCGATGAGGAGCTGCTGGCCGAGATCGACGCGGAGCTGGCGGCCGAGCGCACCGCCAGGTCCCGCGCGGGTTCCCGGCTGACCGGTGCTGTACTGCTGCTCGGCGGTCTCATCGGCTGGATCGCCGCGCTGATGCTCACCATCGACAAGGAGTACCTGCTCGCGAATCCAGGCGCCTCGTTGGCCTGCGACATCAACCCGTTCATCTCCTGCGGCAATGTGATGATGACCTGGCAGGCCTCAGCACTGGGCATCCCCAACCAGGCGATCGGGCTGGCCGGCTTCGCAATCATGGGCGTTGTCGGATCGCTCATGCTCAGCGGCGGCGCCCTGCCCGCGTGGTTCCGCTGGGCTCGCCTGGGAGGCATGACGTTCGCCTTCGGCTACATCCACTTCCTGGCGATCTCGACGATCTTCGTCATCAAGGCGCTGTGCCCGTGGTGCATGGTCATCTGGACCGTCACCGCGCCCATGTTCTTCTCCACTCTCGCGCACACCGTCGAGAGCGGGCAGCTGCGAGTGCCCGGACCCCTGGCGGGCGTGCTGCGCCGCTGGGTGGTGCTGACCATCGCCTGGTACGTGCTGGTCGTCCTCGTGATCCTGGCAGCGTTCCACCGTCAGTGGCTGATGATGCTCGGCCTGGGCTGAGGTTCCTCCCCAGAGCATCTGCGTCCCCAATTCAGCACCCTGCGCTGACCGGGGCTCTCCCGCCTCCCTAGGGTCGCGGCCATGGGAGCACACGGACGATCCGGGACGACGGGGCGCGGCCGCGCGGGAAGGCACCGGCGCAGCGGTCAGGCGCTCATCGAACGCCGGGATCACCGCGACGCGCGTCCCGAGCGCCGCTTCTCCCTGCCGTCCCCGGCGCCGTCGGCCCTCGTCGGCATCGCCGTGCTGGTCCTGATCGGGATCGGCGTCATCCACCTCTCCAGCGCCGGCTCCGCCGTGCCGCTGGAGGAGGAGAAGCCGGCGGCCGCCGGTGATCCGAGTCCGGGTGGGGAGGGCAACGGACTCGACGGAGGGGATGACGAGCCCGCCTCCGATGCCGACGGCGGGAGTGAGGGGCCGGGAGAGCCCCCGAGCGGTCCGTCGGACTCCTCCGATGCCGGGGACGCCGGGAACGCTGGCGGCTCGGAGACGACAGAACCCGGGGACCGCAGCACCGGGGCTGACGGCGACCGGAGCAGCGAGGGCACCGACCCGTCCGGCGGCCTGGTCGTCCACGTCGCCGGCGCGGTCGAATCTCCCGGTGTGGTGACCCTCCCGGAGGGCTCGCGGGTCGACGATGCACTCCAGGCCGCCGGAGGAGCGACCTCGGAGGCCGACCTCTCCGCCGTGAACCTCGCCCGCCCGGTCGCCGACGGCGAACAGATCCATGTCCCACGGCCTGGAGAAGATCCCCCTTCCGTACCCGCTCCCTCGGCCGCCGGCTCCGGTTCCGCAGACACCGAGGGATCCGGCGGAAGCGGCTCCGGGTCGGGTTCCACCGCGCCCGTGGATCTGAACACGGCCGACGCCGCTGAACTCGAGCAGCTGCCCGGAGTCGGCCCGGCGATCAGTCAGCGGATCATCGAGCACCGCGACAAGAACGGGCCCTTCGAGTCCGTCGACGAGCTGCTCGAGGTCTCCGGGATCGGGCCCGCCACCCTGGAGAAGATCCGTGAGCACGCGAGCGTATGACCACCTCGGCGCCGACCCGACCGGCACCCCGTGAAGCACGCCGACCTGCGACTGATACCCGCCGCCGCCTGCATCTGGATCCTCGCGGTGCTGGGCGTGATGGTCAGTACCGCGGCAGCTGTCGCCGCGTGCGCGGTGATCGTCGCGCTCGCGCTGAGCGCGATCATGCTCGCCGGCGGCTCCCGTGCCGTCCACGTCCTCTTCGCCCACCTCGGCATTCTCGTCCTGGCCGGGGCACTGCTGTTCCCTGCGCTGCAGCGCCATGGGCAGACGGACCACCTGCTGGCGGAGGCCGCAGAGGACGCTCTGGTGGTGGAGCTGAACGTCGTGGCCGGGGCCGATCCCGCCCCACCGGCTTCCGGCCCCGCCTGGTCACGCAGCGGGATACAGGTGATGACCCGCACCGTCCGGAGCCCCGCGACTCTGGGCCGGCACGACGTCCAGCTGCCCGCGTCCCTCCCCGTACTGCTCCGCGCCGCACCCCGCGCCGCAGACGGACTCTCCCAGGCGCGCGACGGCGACACGATCCGGGTCCGCGGTGTGCTGAGCGGCAGCGGGAACCTGACCGTCCTCACCGCGAGCGAAGCCGTTCCGGTGGCCACCGCCGGAGTCTCCGGGGCCATGCAGGCCGCTCGCCAGCAGCTGCGCCACCAGGCCCGAGCGGCCACCTCTCACCTCCCGGCCGACGAGGCCGCGCTGGTGCGCGGCATGACCAGTGGGGACACCACCGGGATGGGGGAGGCGACCGAGGAGACCATGCGGCGGGCCGGGATCTCGCATCTGGTCGCCGTCTCCGGTGCCAACATCGCCCTCGTACTCGCCGCTGTCCTGGGGGTGCTGCTGCTGTGCGGAGTGAGACGCCGACCGCGTCTGCTGGTCGCCGGCGCCGTCCTGGCCGGATACGTCTGGCTGGTGGGCGACGAACCCAGCGTGCAGCGGGCCGCGACCATGGCGACCCCGCTGCTGGTGGCTCGTTTCGCCGGGGTCCGCGCCTCAGCGGTGGCGTCCCTGGCACTGACCGTGGCCCTGTGGTCGGTGCTCGATCCGGTCACCGCCGCGTCCGTGGGGTTCCTGCTCTCGGCGCTGGCCACCGCAGCGATACTGGTGGCCGCCCCGCCGCTGGCCACGGTGATCACCGATGCCAGCGGCGGCCGCCTCGGCCGTCCCCTCACGCTGGTGGTCGCCGTCCCGCTGGTGGCGCAGCTGATCTGCACACCCCTGCTGGTGCTGCTGACCCCGGAGATCTCACTGTGGGCGGTCCCGGTGAACATCCTCGTGGGTCCGCTCGTCGCCCCCACCACCGTGCTCGGACTGATGGCGCTCGTGATCGGCACGATCTGGCCCGCCGCGGCCGTCGCGCTGAACACGGCGGCGGCAGGCGGCGCCCACCTGGTGCTGCTGATCGCCCGGGCAGCCGATTCCCTGCCCGGGTCACGGATCGCCGTGCCCGAGGGAGCGACGGGGGCTGTGCTCGCTCTCGCGGTGGTGGCCGGGGTGGCGGCGGCGATAGCCGCTCGGCGCTCGCCCGCGGTGCGATGGATCTCGGCCGCGCTGCTCGTCGTCGCCCTCGCCCCGAGCATCGGGCGCATCGCGCCGATCGGATCGTCGCCGCCCTGGCTCGTCGCCGTATGCGCCGTCGGCCAGGGGGACGCCGTCCTGCTGCGCTCGCACACGCCGTCCGGGACCGCCACCGTGCTCATCGACACCGGCCCCGAGCCCGCCCCGCTGCGCCGCTGCCTGGACCGGCTGGAGATCACCCGCATCGATCTGCTCGTCCTGACCCACCCCCATGCGGATCACACGGGGGGCCTCGGCGCCCTCACCGGTGCCCGGGCGCCGGCCGGGCAATGGATATGTCCCATCCCGGAGGCGACCGACGACGTGGTTCCCGATGTGCCCACCGGCGTGGCCACCACCGGGGACACGTGGCAGCAGCACGGGCTCGTCCTCGAGGTGCTGTGGCCCGTCTCCGCCGACGGTGCGATCTCCGCCTCCGCCCGCGAGTCCGGGGCGGGCGAGGGAGACAACGCCAACGACTGCTCGATCGCCCTCTCGGCCACCTGGGCCGGCGGCACCCGCCTGGTGTCCCTCGGCGACCTCGAGCCGGCCGCCCAGCAGGAGCTCGCCGGCCTGGACCCGGGCCCGGCGGACATCGTGAAGGTCGCCCACCACGGCTCGCGCCGTCAGTCCCCGCAGCTGTACGAGCATCTCGACGCGGATCTCGCCCTGATCACCGTGGGTGCCGAGAACACCTTCGGCCACCCCACCCCGACCCTGCTGGATCTGCTGGCGGCCTCCGACACCCGCGTGGTCCGCACGGACGAGGACGGCACCGTCATCCTGCCCACCGAGGACCCGGCCGCGCCGCGGTCCGTCGGCCCGGCCCGTTAGGATCGACCAGGTCCCCGAGCAGTGAGGAGCTCCCGTGAGCGATGTCGAGTGGCACAGTGTCGCCCTCGCACCGGTGGTGCTCGTCCACGGCACCGAGACCCTGATCGCGGACCGCGCCGTGCAGCGCCTGCGCGGCCTGGCCAAGGAGGCCGATCCCTCGGTCGCGGTCCACGACCTCTCCGGAGAGGCCGCCACCGCCGGGGCCCTCACCCAGGTTGCCAGCCCGTCGCTGTTCGGCGAGCCGCGGCTGGTGCTCGTGCCCGATGTGCAGGCGGCCCCTGACGCGCTGGTGGCCGAGATCCTGGACTACGTCAAGAGCCCCGAGCCCGACGTGAACGTGGTGCTGGTCCACCGCGGGGGCAACCGCGGCAAGAAGCTGCTGGACGCTCTCAAGAAGTCGGGGGTGCCCCGGGTCGATGCGAGCCCGGTCAAGCGCTACGGCGACAAACAGGCCTTCGTCGCGGCCGAGTTCGCACGCGCCGAGCGGCGCATCCAGTCCGACGCGATCGGTGCCCTGGTCGACGCCTTCGGCACGGACCTCGCCGAACTCGCCGCGATCAGCCGCCAGCTCGTCGAGGACACCACTCCGGAGGAGGGCGCTCCGGCTCCCGCAGTGAGCGTCCAGGACGTGCACGCGCTGACCGCCGGCAGGGTCGAATCCACCGCGTTCGCCGTCGCGGACGCCGCCATCTCCGGGCGGGAGCAGGAGGCCCTGCAGCTGCTGCAGCAGGCACAGCTCGCCGGCGCCGATCCCGTTCCGATCGTCGCCGCGATCGCCTCGAAGATGCGCTCGCTGGCAAAGGTGACCGCCCCCGGTGCCAACGCCCGCACCCTCGGTATGCCGGATTGGATGCTGCGCAACCTCACCCGTGAGGCACGCTCATGGACGAATCGCTCACTGGCGCGTGCCCTCGAGGCCGTCGCTCGCGCGGATCACGAGGTCAAGGGCGCAGGCCGCGACCCGCGGTGGTCGGTCCAGCGCATGGTGATGGAGATCTGCCGTGCCCGCCGCGCCCGCTGAGCGGACCCATCAGGCGCAGGCAGCGCAGTCTCACCCGTCCGCACCGGTCTCTGCGGGCACCCCGCCGCTCGTTGCGGGCGGCGACTCGCCGCTGCACGGTCTCGAGGACGCGGCCTGGCCGCTGACCGCCGGTGCGCTGCGCATCCGGCCGGCGAGGCTCGAGGACACCGAAGTACTGCATGAGTACTGGCGACTCCCAGTCACCCAGGAGTACACCGACCGCTCCATGGCGACATGGGCCGAGACCCGCGCAGATCTCGCCTCCCGACTGGCGCGGGAGGACGTTCTACTGTGCGTCATCGAGCGCGAGGGCAAGGGCGTCGGTGACATCGGCGGGCGGATCCGACGCCCTCATGCGCTGGGCCGGGAGGCGCCCGTATGGGACATGGAGCTCGGGTACGCCGTCCATCCCGACCACCATGGTGAGGGGATCGCGGCGACTGCCGTCGGCGAGTTCACCCGGTTTCTCCACGAGGACCTGGGCATCCGGCGCATCATCGCGATGGTCTTCGCGGAGAACACCGCGAGCCTCCGGGTGCTGCGCAAGAACGGGTACCGGCTGGAGGGCACCCAGCGGGAAGCGGTGCTCGGCCGTCGGGGCCGGTGGCTGGACGATTGCACACTGGTCCACCGGTACGCGGACGGATCCTCAGTGGACCCGAATCTGACGGCTCTACTCGAGGCGGGCGCCGATCCAGACTCCGTCGAGCAGCCGGCCGGCGGCTTGTCACCAGAGCGTCAGTTGTCGGCAGGCACTTCCTGGACGACGAGGTCGTAGACAAAGACCCATCGACAAAGACCCATCGACACAGAAGAGCCCCACATGCCAGGCATGTGGGGCTCTTCGATCAGCTGATCGCGGGGCGTCAGCTCTGGACGTCGGCGACCAGCTTGGCGAGACCGGACTTGCGGTTCGCGGCCTGGTTGCGGTGGATGACGCCCTTGGAAACGGCCTTGTCGAGCTTGCGGGAGGCCGTCTTGAGGGCCTCGCCGGCGGCATCCGCGTCACCGGTGGAGACGGCGTTCTTCACCTTGCGGGTGTACGTCTTCAGCTCGGACTTCACGGCCCGATTGCGCAGACGCGCCTTCTCGTTGGTCTTGTTCCGCTTGATCTGGGACTTGATGTTTGCCACGAAGACTCTTCTCTTGTGCTGCTCTTGTGCTGGATCATCCGGGGCGGCCGAGGAACGGGACCGGCGGGGACGGCGGTGGGGATTCGCCTGGAGACGCCGGTACCGGGTCGCTGCCCCGGGTACTCGCCCGGGTCGCACGAACCGCCGAACTCCGACACGGAGAAGACGACGGCGTGCGCACACCGAACGGTATGTCACACATACGGGTCACGACCTTACCAGAGCCGCCCCTTTGCACGAATCGGGTGTGCGCCGTGTCTCCTGCGTGTCGCTCCAGGTCATGCCGTCGAACACGCGGTGACGGCGCTGGCACCGGTGATGCTCACCGTCCCCGGTGATGCTCACCGTCCCCGGTGATGCTCACTCCAGCCTGCGGGCTCATCCGCGCCAGCCGTGGACCTCCCGCACCACGGCGGCGACCCGTTCGAAGCGGGAGCGATCCAGGCGCCCGCCGTCGCGGCGCACGGAATCCGGGTCCAGGCGCAACAGCCGATCGGCCCGTACCTCCGAATCGCGATCCTGGCTGTCCCAGTCCCCGGAGCCGATGTCCACCCAGGTCGAGCCGTACTCGTCGGTGCTCACACCACCGGAGGCGGCGCGATCGCGAGAGGTGAGCATCAGCGCGATCAGCACCTCACCCGATCCGTCACGTCCTCCCGCGGATGCCTCTTCCCGGGCGAGGACCAGCACCGGACGATCCTTGCCCTGACTGCTGTCCTCCTCGAACGGCACCCATGCCCAGACGATCTCCCCGGGATCCGGGCGATCATCGGGGCGCGGCGCATACGAGAAGGACATCGGCTGGGAGGCGTCCCGGTCGGCGAGAGCGAGCGAGCTCTCACCGCCGGGCGCGGAGGCGGGCGAGCCGCCCGCGGACGCAGGGGCTCTCGAGGCCGACGGACCGGCGGAGCCTCCGCGGCGATCCTGGACCGCGCGCATCGCAGAACGCCCCAGGTTGCGTGCGCCGCGGCGGACGGCGGGGGAGCGGGCGGCGATGCGCAGCACCGAGGACAAGCGGGAGGCCAAAGACATGGTTCTCGATTCCCGGGCGAGGGGTGCCCGCGTCGGAAGAGGTGACGGTGTTAGATGGTAGGCATGTCGGCCACCTCTCTGTTCCAGCATGTCGAGACCAGTTCGGGCGGGGACGAGATGTTCGCGTCCGACGGCTCGGTGCGCCCTACGTACAGCGCGCTGCACTCGGCTCTGGCCGGGCTGGGCCTGGAGGAGTTCCGCGCGCGCTCGGAGTCGCTGGCCCGCAGCTACCTCGACCAGGGCATCACCTTCGACTACGCCGGGGAGGAGAGACCCTTCCCGATCGACGCGATCCCGCGGGTCATCGCCGCCGAGGAATGGGCCCGTGTCTCTCGCGGCATCGCGCAGCGCGTGCGTGCCCTCGAGCGTTTCCTGGACGACCTGTACACGGATCGACGGGCGATCAGCGACGGGGTGATCCCCGAGAAGCTGGTGTCCTCCTCGACGTACATCGCCGAGCCGATGCGGGGCTATCGCCCGCCCAACGGCGTGCGCATTCACATTTCGGGCATCGATCTGGTCCGCGACGGCGACGGAGAGTTCCGCGTGCTGGAGGACAACGTGCGCACTCCCAGCGGCGTCAGCTACGTCCTGTCCAACCGTCGGGCCATGGCCCAGACCTTCCCGGAACTCTTCGCCCACCGTCCCGTGCGCCGGGTGGGCGAGTACCCGGGCCGCCTGCTCGGCGCGCTGCAGGCGGCGGCGCCGGATACGGCGGGGGAGGAGCCCACCGTCGTCGTCCTCACCCCGGGCCGCTACAACAGCGCCTACTTCGAGCACTCGCTGCTGGCGCGCACGATGGGGGTGGACCTCGTCGAGGCCGACGATCTCGTCGAGCGCAACGACCGGGTCTACATGCGCACCACCGCCGGCCTGCGCCGGGTGGATGTGATCTACAAGCGCACGGACGACGACTTCCTGGATCCCGAGGTGTTCCGTCCCGATTCCGTGCTTGGCGTGCCGGGACTGGTCCGCTCGATCCTCGCCGGCAACGTCGTCGTCGCCAACGCGATCGGCAACGGCATCGGCGACGACAAGCTCACCTACACCTATGTTCCGGCGCTGATCCGCTACTACCTGGGCGAGGAGCCGATCATCCCCAACGTCGACACCTGGCGCCTCGAGGAGCCTGACTCCCGCGCCGAGGTTCTCGACCGTCTGGACGAACTGGTCCTCAAACCTGTCGACGGCTCGGGCGGCAAGGGCATCGTGATCGGTCCCGCCGCGTCCCGGACGGAACTGGACACCTTGCGCGAACGGCTCCAGACCGATCCGCGCGGCTGGATCGCCCAGCCCGTGGTCCAGCTGTCCACCATCCCCACGCTGGTGGACGAGGGACCCGCTTCGCGCCACGTCGACCTGCGACCCTTCGCCCTGAACAACGGCGGGGACGACGTGTGGGTCCTGCCCGGAGGACTGACCCGCGTGGCTCTTCCGCGCGGGGAGATGATCGTGAACTCCTCGCGCGGCGGCGGCTCGAAGGACACCTGGGTGCTCGCCGCCGAGCGGCCCGTGCCCTCCCCGGCCGCCCCGGAGGCCCGCGCCCTGGCGAGAGAGGAGGAGCCCATCGAGGATCCGCTGGATGAGAACTACGAGGAGTTCGACGACCCGCCCCGGGAGGAAGCCTCCGAGGAGCAGCGGCGCGAACCGGACCCCGTCACGTCGGCCATCCCCATCATCGATGCGGAGGACGCCCCGGAGTCGGAGCTCGCCGGAGCGGACGGAGTCCAGGGGCAGAGCATTGCTGCCGAGGATCTTCCGGGCATCGTCACCACCGAGCCCGCGGGAGACGGCTCGCAGCCGGCGGGCCCCGGCGAGGCGGACGGGCTGCAGCCGCCCGGTGGCAGTGATCCTGACGGGGCGAAGCCGTCCGCCGCCACCGACCAGCGCCAGAGCGAGAAGGGGGCCGACGATGCTCAGCAGGATCGCTGACTCGATGTTCTGGATCGGCCGCTACGTCGAGCGCGCCGATCAGACGGCCCGGATCCTCGACGTGAAGCTGCAGTCGATCACCGAGGACGCGACCCACGAGGCCCCCCTCGCCTGCGACCGTGTCTACGAGATCTTCGGGGTCCAGGACATCGAGCAGAGCGATCTCACGGTCCAGCGCGTGCTCGACCGTCTGGTGACCGACCGGCAGAATCCCTCGTCGGTCGCCGGGGCCCTCCAGACCGCGCGCGAGAACGCCCGGGGCGCCCGCGAAGTGCTCTCGACAGAGGTGTGGGAATCGCTGAACACGACCTCGCTGGGGATGCCCCGCGGGGTCCGGCCCTCCCGCATGCACGGCGCCTTCCAGTTCGCCAAGGACCGCTGCGCGGTGGTCAACGGCCTGGTGGATGCCTCGATGACCCGTGACGAGGCCTGGCTGTTCCTGCGCATCGGCCAGCTCCTGGAGCGCGTGGACATGTCGGCGCGCATCCTTCAAGCCCATGACCTGGAGGATTCCTCCGATGCCGCGACGGTGATGCTGCTGCGCAGCTGCAGCGCCCATGAGGCCTACATCCGCTCTTACCGCGGGCGCGTGCGAGCCTCCCATGCCATCGAGTTCCTGCTGCTGGATTCGATCTTCCCGCGCTCGGCGGCTCATTGCCTGCTGGAGGTGGACGAAGCCCTCGAGACCCTGGCCAAGCTGCACGGGAACTCCTTCGACCGCATGGGCACGTCCGAACCGGGCCGCCGCATCGTCGGCCGCGCAGCGGCGAGCCTGCGCTTCCGGTCGCTGGATGACATCGTGGCGGATTTCGAGGACGAGATGGAGCAGCTGCAGATGGTCACCGGTGCCGTCACCCGCGCGCTGGGGACGACCTACTTCCATCCGGCCAACTGAGCGAGTCGTCGTGACGCCACCGTCGGCACGGCTCGTGCTCTCCCTGCCCGTCCGGGGGCGCTGGCTCACGCAGAACAGCCCGGCGAACCGGGTGCCCAGTCACGGCACCGAGCTGTTCGCCCTCGCGCACTCGATCGACCTGGTCCCGGTCGGTGCTCGCGACCGGACCGCTCCCCTGACGGTCATGTCCTTGCTCCGGCCCCAGGCGCCGGCGGAGTTCCCCGGCTTCGGCAGGCCGGTGCTGGCACCGCTGGCAGGGACCGTCCACGCGATCCATGACGCCGCGGAGGACCATGCGGCACACCGCGGCATCCCCTCGATCGGATACGCCCTGAGCCAGGCGCGTCGAGCAGCAGAGGGATGGCCCGCACTGGCCGGGAACCACGTGATCCTGCAGGCAGAGCGTCCCGGCCCCGCGGTGTTCGTGGCGCTGTGCCATCTGCGGCGCGGCAGCGTCACCGTGCGCCCCGGGCAGACCGTGGGGGCCGGTGAACAGATCGGACGGTGCGGAAACTCCGGCAACAGCACCGAACCGCACCTGCATCTCCAGGCGATGGACGCCGCCGACCCGTCGGCCGCCGGTCCCGTTCCCTTCAGCTTCCCGCCGGCCGTCTGCCCCGCGGGGCTGCCCCGGAACGGCGAGGTCGTCGACGCCGGATGACGGGCCGCCCGGGCGCTGCCCGGGCATGTGACGTCCACCTGTGACCGGGGATGGGGCGGGAAGGCCGCGGCCCTTCATGAGACGATGAACCGATGCCCCGTGACTGTGCGGGGGACCACGAACGAGGAGAGGACGTAAGCCGGTGACCCCGAGGATCGCGGCCGACGAGGCCCGGGACATCCTTCCCGCGTCGACACCCCAGGAGCGCCTGCGCAACTTCTGCATCATCGCGCACATCGACCACGGGAAGTCGACGCTGGCCGACCGCATGCTGCAGATGACCGGCGTGGTCGAGGAGCGCGCCATGCGCGCCCAGTACCTCGACCGGATGGACATCGAGCGCGAGCGCGGCATCACCGTGAAGAGCCAGGCCGTGCGCATGCCGTGGCAGGTCGACGGCGTCAACTATGCGCTGAACATGATCGACACCCCCGGCCACGTCGACTTCACCTACGAGGTCTCCCGGTCGCTGGCCGCCTGCGAGGGCGCGATCCTGCTGGTGGACGCGGCCCAGGGCATCGAGGCCCAGACGCTGGCGAACCTGTACCTCGCCATGGAGCACGACCTCACCATCATCCCCGTGCTGAACAAGGTCGACCTTCCCTCCGCGGACCCCGAGCGGTACGCGGCCGAGATCGGCCAGCTCGTCGGCGTCGATCCCGCGGACGTCCTGCGCGTCTCCGGCAAGACCGGGCTCGGGGTCGAGGACCTCCTGGATCATCTCGTCAAGACGCTTCCGCCGCCGACGGGGGACGCGGACGGCCCCTGCCGCGCGATGATCTTCGACTCCGTCTATGACACCTATCGCGGCGTGGTGACCTACATCCGCGTCTTCGACGGGTCCCTGACGTCCCGCCAGCGCATCACCATGATGTCGACCCGGGCGCAGCACGAACTGCTGGAGATCGGCGTCAGCTCCCCGGAGCCCCAGCCCACGCAGGGCATCGGCCCGGGAGAGGTCGGGTACCTGATCACCGGGGTGAAGGACGTGCGCCAGTCCAAGGTCGGTGACACCGTCACCAGCTCCGTGCGCGGCGCGACCGACCCCCTGGCCGGCTACTCCGAGCCCAAGCCGATGGTCTACTCCGGGCTGTTCCCGATCGACGGCTCGGACTACCCCGTGCTGCGGGATGCCCTGGACAAGCTGAAGCTGAACGACGCCGCCCTGAACTACGAACCCGAGACGTCCACGGCGCTGGGCTTCGGCTTCCGCGTCGGCTTCCTGGGACTGCTGCACCTGGAGATCATCCGGGAGCGCTTGGAGCGGGAGTTCGACCTCGACCTCATCTCCACCGCCCCGTCGGTCGTGTACCAGGTGGTGATGGAGGACGGCACCGAGGTCGAGGTCATGAACCCCTCGGACTTCCCCAGCGGCAAGATCCGCGAGATCAGCGAACCGATCACCAAGGCCACCATCCTCGTGCCCAGCGAATTCATCGGGGCCGTGATGGAGCTGTGCCAGTCCAAGCGCGGCAACCTCGGCGGCATGGACTACCTCAGCGAGGATCGCGTCGAGCTGCGCTACACCCTGCCTCTGGCGGAGATCGTCTTCGACTTCTTCGACCAGCTGAAGTCGCGCACCCGCGGCTACGCCTCCCTCGATTACGACGTGGCCGGTTCCCAGACCGCCGACCTCGTCAAGGTCGACATGCTCCTCCAGGGCGAACCCGTGGACGCGTTCAGCGCCATCGTGCACCGGGACCAGGCCTACGGCTACGGCGTCGAGATGGCAGGAAAGCTGAAGAACCTCATCCCGCGCCAGCAGTTCGAGGTGCCCATCCAGGCGGCCGTCGGCGCCCGGATCATCGCCCGCGAGAACATCCGCGCGATGCGCAAGGACGTGCTGTCCAAATGCTACGGCGGTGACATCTCCCGCAAGCGCAAGCTCCTGGAGAAGCAGAAGGAGGGCAAGAAGCGCATGAAGAACATCGGATCCGTCGAGGTTCCGCAGGAAGCCTTCATCGCGGCCCTGTCCTCCGACGGCGCCAGCGGCGGCGATGGCAAGGCCAAGGACGGCAAGAAGAAGTGACCCTTCCCGATACCTCCCTCGCCACCACCTCCCTCGTCACCGATATCGCGGGGTCCCCGACTCTGCCGGCCGGTTCCGCCGGGACCATCGAGGCCGTGTGCGTCGTCTCCCAGCTACGGCCCGATTCGGGCAGCGTGGGCACCACGGGCATCGACAAGCGCCCCGTCGACGGGCCGGTGCCGGTCGCCGAGCTGGGCATATACGGCGACGTCCAGGCCGATCGCAAGCACCACGGTGGCGCCGACCAGGCCGTCTACGCTCTCGACGCCGCGGAATCCGCGCACTGGGCCGAGGTGCTGGGCCGCGAGGTCCCTGCCGGTTCCCTCGGCGAGAACCTGCACGTCGGCGGCCTTGCCGTGGATGATCTCGAGCTCGGGGCGCGGGTCCGGGTCGGGACCGCTCTGCTGGAGGTGACCGCGCCGCGCACCCCGTGCGCGACGTTCGCCCGGTGGATCGGCCGAGAGGATTTCCGCGCCATGTACCATGAGCGGGGCCGTACGGGCGTGTATTTTCGGGTGCTCAGGCCGGGCGCCATCACGGCCGGCGACGCGATGGTCGTCGACGAGACCCCGGGCCACGGCATCACGGTCGCCGGCATCTACCGCGGAGCGCGGGACCGGGACCAGGCCCGTCGCCTGGCGGACTGGTCACGCAGCTCCGGCATCGCCCTGCACCGCGAGCTGCAGCGGCGGGTGGAACGTCTGGCACCGGCCCCGGCATGACAGTCCTGGACACCGGCGCCGCCACGGCCGGGGCCCGCACCGCCCCGGCGCGCACTGCCACCTCCTCACCGCGCCCCGGGCGCGAGCTGTCGGTCTACATCCATGTGCCGTTCTGCGCCGTCCGCTGCGGCTACTGCGACTTCAACACGTACACGGCGACCGAGCTGGGCGGCGGCGGCTCGCAGGCGGAGTACCCCGCCAATGCCATGGCCGAGATGGATCTGACCCTCGCCGAGGACGCGGCCGCCGGGTACACCTACGACAGGGTCTCCACGGTGTTCTTCGGCGGCGGCACGCCGACACTGCTGCCGGCCGACGATCTCGTCGCGATGCTCGATCACCTCCGCGGCCTCATCCCGCTGGCCGAGGACGCCGAGGTGACCACCGAGGCCAACCCCGACTCCGTGACCCGGGAGTCCCTAGCCCGACTCGCCGAGGGCGGCATCACCCGCGTCTCCTTCGGGATGCAGTCCGCCGTGCGCTCGGTGCTGGCCACCCTGAACCGCACGCATGACCCCGAGCGCGTCCCGCAGGCGGTGGCCTGGGCCCGCGAAGCCGGGCTCGACGTCAGCCTGGATCTGATCTACGGCACACCGGGGGAGACCCTCGCCGACGTCGAGACATCCGTGAAGGCCGCCCTGGCCTGCGACATCGACCATCTCTCCGCGTACTCGCTGATCATCGAGGGCAATACGGCGATGGCCCGTCAACTGCGCCGCGGCGAGCTCCAGGCCCCGGATCCCGACGACATGGCCGACAAGTACGAGCTGGTCGACGACCTCGCCGTCGCGGCGGGGCTCGACTGGTACGAGGTCTCGAACTGGGCGCGCACCCCCGAGCAGCGCTCGCGGCACAACCTCGCCTATTGGCGGGGCGGGGACTGGTGGGGGATCGGCCCCGGTGCGCACCGTCATCGCGACGGGCTGCGCTCCTGGAACCTCAAGCATCCCAGCCGGTACGCGGCCACCCTGGCCGAGGGCTCCCTCCCGGTCGCCGACTCGGAGCAGGTGCCCGACGAGGACCGCGCCGTGGAGCGGATCATGCTCGAACTGCGGATCGCCGACGGGCTGGCCGTGGAGGCCGTTCCGGAGCAGACCAGGGCGATGCTCGCCGTCCACCGCGACCGGGGCCATCTCGAGCCCGAAGCGCTGACCGAGGGACGTGCCGTGCTGACTCGTCAGGGTCGTCTGCTCGCCGACGCGGTGATCCGCGACCTCGTGTCCTGAGCCGACGGTTGCAGCGCGCCGGCGCCGGGAACGACGCGATGCCGCTTTCGCGAGCACCGTGATGCCAGCGCCTGGAGTGACGTCATGCTGCTCGTTCTGCTGTGTGCGCCGCGTTCGTCGTAGCTGGTGACCACCGACGGGACGTGAATCGAGGGTGCCCGGTGTATAGGGCGGCAGATGCGATCCACGTCCCGCTGACGGTCACGGCCGGCCCGGTCCGCGGACCGGGCCGGGACGTCACTTCACCAGACGCAGGTTCACCGGGTAGTTCCACCATTCGCCCTGGTACGCCTTCACCGCGCCGATGATGGCGAAGATCGCCTGGACCACCTGGGGGATGAACAGCAGACCGAACAGGAACGACCCGATCCCCAGGGTGATGACCGTGATGATCGCGAAGGCGATCCCCAGGACGAAGGACGTGATCATGGCGGCGATCGTGCCGTTCAGCGCCTCGGCGCCGTTGTAGCGCACGAACCGGTTCCGATCCTTGAAGATCACGAACAGGACGATCTGCGCGACAAGGCCACCGAAGAACGGGATCGCGAACTGCAGCAGGGCGGCGAGGTGGACCACGAGAGCCCACGTCCTGGCATCAGAATCCTGCATCGGCTGACCGCTCAGCGGGCCGTCGTGCACGCCCTTGATTCCCGGGGGCGGCGTGTTGAGGTCGGCCGCTCCGGGCGCTCCGCCCTGAGCGCCGTGGCTCTGCTGCCCGTACTGACCCTGGGCACCGTACTGGTGCTGACCGCCGGGCTGACCCTGCGCGCCGTACGGGTTCTGCGGGCCGCTGCGGCCGGGGGCACCGCCGGGGTAGCCACCCTGTCCGGCACCGGCGCCGGCACCGGAAGCCGGCGCGGCGTAGTGGGGCTGGCCATCAGCCGACGGCGGGACCTCGTACGGATCCTGGGCAGCGGGTGAAGCGGGCACCCCGTACGGATCCTGTGCGCCTGCCGGTCCGGAGGCCGAAGGGTCCTGGGCGGGCGGCACCGAGGCGGTTCCGCCGGGCGAGGTGGCCGCGGACTGGGAGCCGGCGTCGTACGCGTACGGGTCGTGCGGGTGCAGGGCCGGATCCGAGGTGGGGCTGCCCACCTCGTCGTCGCCGGCGGGACCGCGAGGCGACGCCTCGGTCTGCCCGGCGCCGGGCTCGTCAGCGGCCGCGGACTGCGAGGCCTCGGCAGGGCCCGCGCCGGGCACGGACTGACCGGTCTCCTCGTGCGAGCTGCTGTCGGCCGGAGCGGGATCGGAGCCGGGTGCCGGAGTGGCGGGCTCGGTGCCGAACGGATCGTGTGGATGCGGAGTCTGGCTCATGATTCCCTCTTCGAGGACGGGCCGGCCCCTCGGGCCGGCGTCGGGCTGACACGACCAGCCTAACGAGCGCAGTGGCCCAGGTCTCCAGGGCGAACCGCCGGGTCCGGTGGGGGATTTCCCCCGCTAAATCAGCTGGGGTCGACCGTCACGAAGTCGATGAGCTCCTCGATGCGTCCGGACAGGGAGGGCTCGACATCTGCATACGAGCGCACGGTCGCCAGGATCCGCTGCCAGCCCTGGCCGACGTCTGCCTTGTCCGCGTGGGGCCAGCCGAGCGCGGCGAGCGTGCCGACCTTGATGTCGGTGCCCTTGGGGATGTGGGGCCACGTCGTCAGGCCCACCCGAGCAGGTCGCACCGCCTGCCACACATCGACGTAGGGATGCCCGAGCACGGAGACGTTGCCCCGCGCACCGGGAAGCCTCATCACCTCGGCGGCGATCCGCGATTCCTTGGAGCCGGGCACCAGATGGTCCACGAGGATCCCGAGCCTGCGGCCGGCAGACGGCCCGAAGTCCTGGACCCGCTCGACGAGGTTGTCGGCGCCTTCGAGCTGCTCCACGACGATGCCCTCGATGCGCAGGTCATGGCCCCACACCTTCTGGATCAGCTCGGCGTCGTGGGTGCCCTCGACCCAGATCCGCGACGCACGCGCGGTGCGGGCCTTCGCCCCCTCGACATAGACCGAGCCGCTCGCGGAGCGCTTGCGCACCGGGGCCTGGCTGCGCGGCGCGGGACGGGTGAGCACGACCGGCTTGCCGTCGATCATGAAGCCGGGGCCCAGCGGGAAGGTGCGGCGCTTGCCGCGGCCGTCCTCCAGCTCGACGATCAGCTCACCGGCGATCTTCTCGACGCGGGTGATGGCCCCGGTGAAGCCCGTCGAGGCCTCCTCGACGACGAGGTCGCGCTGCGCGGCGACCTCACGGGCCACGGGGCGGCGGCGATGATGAGCGGGCGGACCGGAGGAGAGCACGTCGGAGCCGTACCGGTCAGGGAAGCGATCGGATGCTGCAGGCACGCGCGACACCGTACACCGGTGGCGAACACCTCCCTGCGAGCCCCGCCGGGGACGCGTAGGATTGGCACTCGGCAACGGTAGGTGCCAGCCTCGTTCCCGGTGATCCGTCGGCGTCCAGGAGCCCGTCGGCCCGCGAGCGGCTCGAGCACCGGCCGGAAGCCGACATCGAGATCGAGATGTCCGTACGCAGAGCAGGAGGTGAGGGACACGGACGCCCGGAAGCTGCAGATCCTCGGCGCGATCGTCGAGGACTACGTCTCCACGCGTGAGCCCGTGGGCTCCAAGTCCCTCCTGGAGCGGCACGAGCTCGAGGTCTCCGCCGCCACCGTGCGCAACGACATGTCGGTGCTGGAGGAGGAGGGGCTGATCCATCAGCCCCACACCTCGGCCGGCCGGGTTCCCACGGACAAGGGCTACCGCGCCTTCGTCGACCACGTGGCGACGGTCAAACCGCTCTCGGCCCCTGAGCGCCGGGCCATCCAGACCCTGCTCGAGGACGCCGGTGACGTCGAGGAGCTGCTCGGTCGCACGGTGCGGCTGATGGCTCAGCTCACCCAGCAGGTGGCGATGGTCCAGTACCCGGCGCGCCGCCAGGCCCGGATCCGTCATGTCGAGCTGGTCAAGGTCGCCGAGTCCCTGCTGCTGATCGTGCTGATCACCGAGTCCGGCCGCGTCGATCAGCGCACCGTCCCGGTGCTGGCCGCCCGGCCTGCCGAGTTCTACGTGGATCTGCGCGACCAGCTGAACCGCTACATCGCCGGCCGCGAGGTCACCGACCTCGAGCGGCCCGTGGCAGACCTGCTGGAGGTCACCCCGCACGCGGACAAGGCCTCCGTCGCGGAGGTGACCGAGGCGCTGTCGGCCCTCGCCGCCACCCGCGCCGAGGACCGCATCATGCTCGCCGGGACCGCCAACATCGCCCGCTCCGCCGAGGACTTCGCGCGGGATGTGGAGCCGTTGCTGGACGTGCTCGAGGAGCAGCTGGTGCTGCTGCGGCTGTTCACCGAGATGCACGCCTCGCCGGGGTCCGTCGAGGTGCGCATCGGCTCGGAGCTGGAGGACCAGGTCCTCCAGCAGGCGGCCGTGGTGGGCGCCGGGTACGGTGCCGGCTCGCACCTGGCGATCCTCGGCCCCAGTCGTATGGACTACGTCAGCGGCATCTCCACCGTCCAGGCCATCGCCCGGTACGTCTCCCGCTATCTCGAATGACCCGCGCGTGCGCGCACGCCTCGCACCGCGTTCCCGACCGCAAGCAACCACCGCCCCGCGCCCGCTCGCCGCACGCCGCGACCCCCGGACGCCCCGACTCCCCGGTAAGGATCCTTCACCGTGAACGATGACTACTACGAGCTCCTCGGCGTCTCCCGCGACGCCTCCACCGAGGAGATCAAGAAGGCGTACCGGAAGCTCGCCCGCACCCTCCACCCGGACGTGAACCCCGATCCCGAGGCCTCCGAGCGGTTCAAGAAGGTCTCCCAGGCCTACGAGACGCTCTCGAACCCCGACAAGCGCCGCCAGTACGACATGGGCGGCGGCCCGGGTATGGGCGGCGGGTTCCCCGGCGGCGGTGGCGCCGGATTCGACTTCAACGACATCTTCGACATGTTCGCCGGCGCCGCCGGCATGCGCGGCCGCGGCCAGGGTCCGGTGCCCCGTCAGCGCCGCGGAGGCGATGTCCTGCGCCGGGTCAAGATCGACCTGCGCGACGTCGTCTTCGGCACCGAGGAGGAGGTCACCTTCCGCACCGCAGTGCGCTGTGAGCGCTGCGACGGCTCCTGCTGCGAGCCCGGCACCAGCCCCACCCGCTGCACCGCCTGCAACGGCAGCGGCCACGTCCAGCGCGTCGCCCAGTCGCTGCTGGGCCAGATGGTGACCATGGCACCGTGCCCGACCTGCGAGGGCCACGGCGACGTCATCGAATCCCCCTGCACCGCCTGCTCGGGCCACGGACGCACGCCCGCTGAGCGCAGCGTGACCGTGCGCATCCCCTCCGGCGTCGAGAACGGCACCCGCATCCAGCTGCGCGGCGAGGGCGAGACCGGTGAGGCCGGCGGTCCTGCCGGCGACCTGTTCGTCGAGCTCGCGGTCAACGAGCACGAGATGTTCGAGCGCGACGGCGACGATCTCGTGGTGACCATGTCCGTGCCCATGACCTCTGCCGCCCTGGGCGCGACGATCCCGCTGGAGACCTTCGACGGCACCGAGGAGATCGACGTCAAGCCCGGCTCCCAGCCCGGCGAGGAGATCACCCTCAAGGGCCTCGGGGTGACTCCGCTGCGCCGTGAGCGCCGCGGCGACATCCGCGTCGTCCTGGACGTCTCCGTGCCGACCTCGCTGAGCGACGAGGAGCGGGAGCTGCTCGAGCAGTTCGCCGCGATGCGGGGAGACGAGAGCACCCGCCGCCGCGGCCACGGCCCCTTCGCCAAGCTCCGCGACCGCCTGCGCGAGTTCTGAGCCGGCGCCGACGGGAGAGGTGAGCGCCCATGCCGACGACCCCGCCCGGCTTCCTGGTCCTCGATGATGCCCTTGCCGCCGCCCGCGCGGGTGAGGCGCTCACGCTCGACGGCGACGAGGGCCGGCACGCGGCAAAGGTGGCCCGCATCGGCGTGGGCGAGCAGGTGCTGCTCACCGACGCCCCCGGCCGGCAGGTCCTCGCCGAGGTGACCGTCGCGCACAAGGACGCCCTGGAGCTGGAGCTGCTGGCCGATCCGACGCCGGCCGTGCAGCGGCTGCCCCTGCTCAGCCTCGTCCAGGCACTGGCCACCGGTGGCCGCGATGAGCAGGCGATCGAGTCCGCGACCGAGCTGGGCGCGGATCGGATCGTGCCGTGGATCGCGCAGCGCTCCGTCTCCGTCTGGCGCGGGGAGAAGCTGCGCAAAGGCAGGCAGCGCTGGGCCGGGACCGTGCGAGCGGCCGTGAAGCAGTGCCGCCGTGCGGGGATCCCCGCGGTCGACGAGCCGGTGACGACCAAGGAGCTCGTCGCCGACGTCAGGTCGCGCACCGAGGGCGGCTCGCTGGTGCTGGTCCTGCATGAGCAGGAATCGGTGGGCCTGATGGACCTCGCCGATCAGCTGCGCCGGGCGAGCGAGGACGGCACCGAGGAGATCATGGTGGTGGTCGGGCCCGAGGGCGGCATCTCCCCGGAGGAGCTGGACGCCCTGCATGCGGCGGGCGCCCGCTCCGTCCTGCTCGGTCCCGAGGTGCTGCGCTCCTCGACCGCCGGTCCCGCGGCACTCGCGGTTCTCAGCAGCCTGGTGGGGCGCTGGGGCTGAGCCTGCGGCGGGAGTCGACCAGCCAGGGTGCGCGAGAACCTCGCGCGGGAGCCTCGATCAGCCCGCGTGCGCGGGAACCTCGGCGGCCAGGGCCTCGGCGGCCTCGTGCAGCTGAGCGACCTTCTCCTCGCGGACCGACAGCTCGCCCTCGGCCGAGAGGTCCTCGCCGAAGCCCAGCCCGATGGTGTCCACCACGTCTGCGCCGACGCGCGTCATCAGCGCCTCCAGCACCGGCAGCACCTCGTTCGCATCCCGCCAGCCGTAACCGATCAGCAGGGTGGGCAGGTCGTTCCACTCGGCGTAGAGGAAGTCGATCGCGTTCTTCAGGGCGCCGGGGTAGGAGCCGTTGTACTGCGGGGTGAGGATGACGGTGGCATCCAGCGCGGCGATGCGCTGCGCCCAGCTGCGGCCGTGAGCGGTCGTCTTGTCCCCACCGGCCCGAGGGGCGACGGGCTCGTCGAAGGCGGGGAGTGCGACCTCGCGCAGGTCGATGAGGTCCACGTCGAAGCGGTCGCCGACGGTCTCGGCGACCCACTGGGCGACGTGCTCCCCGACACGGTTGGGGCGGGCACTGGCGATGATGATTCCGAGCGTAGTCATGATGATTGAACGTTCTCATACATCGGCCGGGGTATGGCCAGCTGGTACGCGCCGCGTGTGCGATGACTCGCTCCCGGCCGGTACCGCTCCCGTAGACTTCGGGCATGGGAAACACCGCCGCCGACGACCGCGACCCCGACTGCATCTTCTGCAAGATCGTGGCCGAGGAGATCCCCTCGGACCGCGTGTACGAGGACGATCAGGTGATCGCCTTCCGGGATCTGCATCCGAAGGCGCCCCTGCACGTTCTCGTGGTCCCGCGCCGGCACCGGCGCGACGTTCGGGAGCTGGCCGAGCAGCCCGAACTGCTCGCCCGCACCGCCTCCGTCGCCTCGAAGGTCGCCTCGGACCTGGGCGATGGCGATTTCCGTCTGATCTTCAACACCGGCGCCAGCGCCGGGCAGACCGTATTCCATGTGCACGCGCACGTCCTCGCGGGCGGATCGCTCGCAGAAGAAGAGATGTGACCGACTTTGACTGATGCTGTGAACCCGCCCCCGGGCCGCACCCCCGAGGTGCATGAACGGAGGCTGGCGATCCCCGATCACCTCAGCCCGTTCCAGGTGCTCGGCGAGAACGATCAGGCCCTGGCCGCCCTCGAGGACGCCGTCCCCGACACCGATGTCCACGTGCGCGGCCACCAGGTCACCCTGCGCGGCACCGAGGACGCCCTGCGCCGCAGCGAGCACATCATGCGCAGTCTCATCGGACTCGCCGGCAGCGGTCAGGCCGTCACCGCCGAGGCCGTCCAGCGCGCGGCGAACCTGTACGGCGACGAGCGTGCCCAGGGCGAGCAGCTCGAACAGGTGCTCTCACGCACGATCCTCTCCTCCCGCGGGCGCAGCATCCGCCCCAAGACCCTCGGACAGCAGAAGTACATCGAGGCGATCGAAACCTCGACCATCACCTTCGGCATCGGCCCCGCCGGCACCGGCAAGACCTACCTCGCCGTCGCCATGGCGGTTCAGCAGCTGCTGAACAAGGAGGTCAACCGGATCATCCTCACGCGGCCCGCGGTGGAGGCGGGGGAGCGGCTGGGTTTCCTCCCGGGCTCGCTGAACGAGAAGATCGATCCCTACCTGCGGCCGCTCTACGACGCGCTGCACGACATGCTCGATCCCGAGTCGATTCCGCGGCTGATGGCCGCCGGGACCATCGAGGTCGCACCGCTGGCCTACATGCGCGGGCGCACCCTGAACGACGCCTTCGTCATCCTCGACGAAGCGCAGAACACCACGCCCGAGCAGATGAAGATGTTCCTGACCCGCCTCGGCTTCAACTCCACCATGGTCGTCACCGGCGACGTCACCCAGGTCGACCTGCCCGGCTCCCAGAAGAGCGGACTGCGAGTGGTCGAGCAGGTCCTCTCCGGCGTCGGCGACATCTCGTTCTGCCGGCTGTCCCCGCGCGACGTGGTCCGCCATCGGCTCGTCACCGACATCGTCGAGGCCTACGGACGCTGGGAGGTCGGCCCCGGCGGCAACCGCGAATCCCGACGCCGCGCCACGAAGGGCAATGGATCATGACCATCGAGATCCGCAACGAGACCACCACCAGCATCGACGAGCGCGAGTTCGTCGAACTCGCCCGCTTCGTGTTCGAGACGATGCACCTGAATCCGGCCACCGAGATGTCGATCCTCTTCGTCGACGAGGAGGCGATGGAGAAGCTCCACGTGCAGTGGATGGACGAGCCCGGGCCCACCGATGTGCTGAGCTTCCCCATGGACGAGCTGACTCCGGGCACTCCCGAGCATCCGGCGCCGGAGGGTCTGCTCGGCGACGTCGTCCTGTGCCCCAGCGTCGCGGCGAAGCAGGCCGCCACGGCCGGCCACAGCGCCGTCGAGGAGATGATGCTGCTGACCTGTCACTCCATCCTCCACCTGCTGGGATACGACCACATGGAGGAGGACGAGCGCCGCGTCATGTTCGACCTCCAGCGCAAGCTGCTGCTGACGTTCCTCGCGTCCCGGCGCGAGAGGTGACCGCCGACCCCGCGCCGCGTCCCATCCCGCGGGACGGACCACGCACATGCTGACCGGTGCCCTCCTCATCCTGACCCCGCTGGCGCTGGCGGCACTCGTGATCGCTGCCCTGCTCGGCGCCGTCGACTCCGCGCATCTGGTCGTCTCCCGCGGGACCCTGGAGAAGGCCGTCGGGGACCGGCCGGCCCCGGTCCGGCACCGTGTCCTGGCCCAGCACGCCGATGCCGCACGCACCCTCGCCTCGGTCGCGCTCGGTCGCGTGCTGGCAGAGACCCTCGCCGTCGTCTCGGTCGCGGGCATCGCCTACACCGCCCTGGACGTCCCCGGCGCAGCGGGATGGGCACTGCCCGCCCTGGTCACCGTGGTGATCGCCGGGACGCTGCTGCTGACGGTCCTCGCGATCTCCCCGCGAGCCATCGGCCGCCGCCGACCCGAGTCGGTCCTCATCGCCAACCGCCTGCTGGTGGCCGCGGCCCGCGGGTTGCTGTGGCTGCCCGCCGGCGCGCTGGCACGGGTCGGGCAGAACCGCGCAGCGTGGTCCGGTGGGCAGGAAGGCGGCGAGGACGGTGCCGAGAACGCCCGTCGCACCGTCGACCGCGCCCTGGAGGACGAGCACGTCGCCGACGGCGAGCGGGACATGATCCAGGGAGTCTTCGACCTGCGCGGCACCATGGTGCGGGAGCTGATGGTCCCCCGGACCGACATGGTGGCGATCGCCGAGGACGCCCCGGCGCAGGAGGCTGTCCGCCTGTTCGTGCGCTCGGGCTTCTCCCGCATCCCGGTGATCGGCGAGAGCGCCGACGATCTGCGCGGCATGCTCTACGTCAAAGACGTGCTCAAGGCGATCCATTCACCGTGGGATCCGAGCCCGGACCGTCCTGTCGCGGAGATCATGCGTCCCGCCCGGTTCGTGCCCGAGTTCGTCGTTGCCGACGAGGTGCTGCGGCAGATGCAGACCAGCCACGTCCACATCACCGTGGTGGTCGACGAGTACGGCGGCGTCTCCGGCATCGTCACGATCGAGGACATCCTCGAGGAGATCGTGGGCGAGATCGCCGACGAGCACGACCCTGCCGAACCCGAGATCGAGGACCTCGGGGACGGCCGCTACCGTGTGCCCGCACGGGCCGGGCTCTCGGAGGTCGGCGAGCTCTTCGACCTCGAGATCGAGGACGACGACATCGACAGCGTCGGCGGGCTGCTGGGCAAGGTGACCGGCCACGTGCCCATCGTCGGGTCCCGCGCCGAGGCCTACGGACTCGCCCTGGAAGCGGAGCAGACCGCAGGGCGACGCCGCCGACTCTCCACCGTGATCGTCTCGCGGGCGCAGCCGCCCGAGGACCCAGCGGCGGAGACCGACCAGGAGGACGAAGATGACTGATCACCAGGACAGCAATGACGAACAGAGCCCGAGCATGAACACCGAGCAGGAATCGCCCGTCCATCGCGCGGGCTTCGTCGCCCTGGTGGGCCGGCCCAACGTCGGCAAGTCCACCCTGACCAACGCTCTGGTGGGGGAGAAGGTCGCGATCACCTCCACCAAGCCCCAGACCACCCGGCGTGCGATCCGCGGCATCGTCACCGGGCCCGAGTCCCAGATCATCCTGGTCGACACCCCCGGTATGCACCGGCCCCGCACGCTGCTGGGGGAGCGTCTGAACGACCTGGTGCGCGAGACCCTCAGCGAGGTCGATGTGGTGGGCTTCTGTCTGCCCGCGGACCAGAAGATCGGTCCCGGTGACCGCTTCATCGCCCAGGATCTCGCCGAGATGCGCAGCGGCCGGCGCGGCCCCCGCCTGATCGCGATCGTGACCAAGACGGATCTTGTGGCCCGCGACCGGCTGGCCGAGCACCTCATGGCCGTGGACCAGCTCATCGACTTCGACGAGATCGTGCCGATCTCCGCCGTCACCGGCGAGCAGGTCGACGTGCTCCTGGACGTGGTCGCCACGCACCTGCCCGAGAGCCCGCAGCTCTACCCCGACGACCAGCTCACCGAGGAGACCCGCGATGACCGCATCTCCGAACTGATCCGGGAGGCGGCGCTCGAGGGCGTGCGCGACGAGCTCCCGCACTCGATCGCCGTGGTGGTCGAAGAGGTCGTCGAGACAGACCCCGACGGGGACCCCTTCGCAGAGGTCGCACCGGGCGCGGGACGCCTGGTGGTGCGTGCGACGCTGTTCGTCGAGCGCGACAGCCAGAAGGGCATCATCATCGGCAGGGGCGGGTCCCGGCTCAAGGACGTCGGCTCCCGTGCCCGCACGGAGATCAACGAGCTGCTGGGGCGCAAGGTGCACCTAGACCTGCGGGTGAAGATCGCCAAGGACTGGCAGCGCGATCCCAAGCAGCTCGGTCGCCTGGGCTTCTGACGTGCGCTGTCTCGGATCGCGAGCGTCGATCGACGTCCGCTCGCGCGGTGCTACCGTGACCAGCGTGAGTGGATCGCTTCTGCTGCTTAGCCGCCGCGTCGGGACCTGAACGCCGGGACCCCGCCGCGGCTGACGTGCTGTCCGGCGACCGGTACCCCAGCGAGAAGGATTCCCTCATGAACGAGACCACCACCTCGTCCGCCGCCACCTCGTCCGCTGCGCCGTCCGCGCCGGAGATCGCCGCCGTCGGCGATCCGTCGGCTCCCGTCCTCGGCTCCACGGGCGATACACCGCAGCAGCCCTCGGGCATGCCCACCCACCGGTATCTGCCCTTCCACGAGCAGATCCGCGTCGAGCTGCCGGACCGCACCTGGCCGACCCGGCGCGTCACCCGCGCCCCCCGCTGGTGCGCCGTCGACCTGCGCGACGGGAACCAGGCCCTCATCGACCCCATGAACTCCGAGCGCAAGCTGCGCATGTTCGAGCTCCTGGTCGCGATGGGATACAAGGAGATCGAGGTCGGGTTCCCGGCCGCCTCCCGCACCGACTTCGACTTCGTGCGCACCCTCATCGAGGAGGACCGGATCCCCGAGGATGTGTCCATCCAGGTCCTCACCCAGTGCCGCGAGCACCTCATCGAACGCACGTACCAGGCGATCGCGGGCGCGAAGCGGGCGGTCGTGCACCTGTACAACTCGACCTCCGTCGTCCAGCGCGACGTCGTCTTCCGGGCCGACGAGGACGCGGTCCTGGACATCGCCGTCCAGGGCGCGCTGCTGTGCACCAAGTACGCCGAGACGATCCCGGAGACGGCGATCACCTATCAGTACTCCCCGGAGTCCTACACGGGCACCGAGCTCGAGTACGCCCTGCGCGTGTGCAATGCGGTGATCGACGTCGTGAAGCCGACGCCGAGCGACAAGATGATCATCAACCTGCCGGCGACCGTGGAGATGGCCACCCCGAACGTCTACGCCGATTCGATCGAGTGGATGCACCGCCACCTCGACCGCCGGGATTCCCTCGTGCTGTCCCTGCACCCCCACAACGACCGCGGCACCGGGGTCGCCGCCGCCGAGCTGGGCTACCTCGCCGGGGCCGACCGCATCGAGGGCTGCCTGTTCGGCAACGGCGAGCGCACCGGCAACGTCGATCTGGTGACCCTCGGCCTGAACCTGTTCACCCAGGGGATCGACCCGCAGATCGACTTCTCCGATCTCGACGAGGTGCGCCGCACGGTCGAGCACTGCAACCAGATGCCGGTGCCCGAGCGCAACCCCTACGGCGGCGACCTCGTCTTCACGGCGTTCTCCGGCTCCCACCAGGACGCCATCAAGAAGGGCCTGGAGCGGATGCAGAGCGACGCCGAGGCTGCCGGGAAGGACGTCGCCGACGCCGTCTGGCGGGTCCCGTATCTGCCGGTCGACCCCAAGGACCTGGGACGCTCCTACGAAGCGGTCATCCGCGTGAACTCGCAGTCCGGCAAGGGCGGGATGGCCTACCTCCTGCGCACCGAGCACGGCCTCGACCTCCCGCGACGCCTGCAGATCGAGTTCTCCGGCATCGTCCAGGACAAGACCGACTCGGACGGCGGTGAGGTCTCCGCCGAGCAGCTCTGGGACGCGTTCACCGACGAGTACCTGCCCTCCCACGAGGAGGCCCGCCGGTGGGGACGCTTCAGCGTGCGCAGCATGACCCAGGAATCCACCGGCGAGGGCGCCGACCGCATCACCGTCCAGCTCGTCATCGACGGGCAGGAGCACGAGATCACCGGGATCGGCAACGGTCCGCTCGATGCCTTCGTCAAGGCCCTCGCCGAGCGCAAGATCGACGTGCGGATCCTCGACTACGCCGAGCACGCCCTGACCGAGGGCGACGACTCCCTGGCGGCGTCGTACATCGAGTGCGAGATCGGGGACCGGATCTTCTGGGGCGTCGGCATCGACGGATCCATCACCCGGGCATCCCTCGAGGCGATCATCTCCGCCCTGAACCGCGAGCACCGCGCGCGGCTCTGAGCGCCTTCCGGGCCCTGAGCGCGCCGCAGGCTCAGAGCGTCTCGGAGCCGGAGCGGCCGTCCTCGCCCGGCGCTCGGGCCGCCGTCGGCGTGTCGTCGACCCGGGCGTCCGGGTCAGGAATCACGGGCATCTCGCCGGTGAGGGTGGACTGGGTGGGCGCCGGCAGCTCCCAGTCCGCCGCTGGATCGCCGTCAGCCGCGCCCGGTGCCTCGGACTCGGAGCCACTGCGTGCCTGGTGCGCCGCCCGGTGGCTGGTCACGGTGACGCCGATGCTCGCGCCGACGACGAAGACCGCCGCGGCGACCCGCAGCAAGGTGGCCTCCTGCCCGATCATCACCACGCCCGCGATCAGCGCGACCACCGGTCCGAGGCTGAGCAGGATCCCGAACACGTGGCGGGGAAGGCGCCGGAGAGCAGCGAGTTCGAGGCTGTAGGGCAGCACGGACCCCAGCACGGCGGTGCCGGCGGCCAGAGCGAGGAGCTGCGGGTCCATGAGTCCGATCAGCGCTCCCGGGGCGCCGAGGGGCAGCACCACCAGCGCCCCGATCGCCATGGCGACCGCGAGCCCACCCTGGCCGGGCACCAGCTTGCCCACCCTGGCGCTGGCGAGCACGTACAGGCCCCAGCAGGCGGCCGCGAACAGAGCGAACAGCACCCCGATCCCGTCCAGGACCCCCGCGCCGGTGAAGGATTCGAGACCGAACAGGCTGACTCCGGCGAGGGCGAGCGCCACCCACAGCAGATCGGTGCGACGCGTCGAGAGCACCGCCGAGACCGTCAGCGGTCCGAGGAACTCGATCGCGACCGCCGTGCCCAGGGGGATGCGGTCGATCGCGCTGTAGAAGCTGCCGTTCATGGCGCCGACGATGACTCCGAAGGCCACCACCGCGATCCACTGCTGATGGGTGAAGCGGTGGAACTTCGGGCGGACGATCACCATCAGCAGCACGGCCGCCAGGCCCAGACGCAGCGCCGTGGTCCCCCAGGAGCCGAGCGCGGGGAAGAGATGGGTCGCCAGGGCCGCCCCGAACTGGACCGAGAAGCACGAGCCCAGGATGAACAGGATGGGCACCACCGGCGGGCCCGCAGCGACCGTGCCGTCCGCCGCAGTGCCGGCGGTGCCCGCCGGGGCCGGACCGGCCTGCGCCCGGCCACTCGATGTGCCGTCGGCCGGAGCGGGTCCGGACGGAGCGGGTCCGGACGGTGCGGGGCCGGCGGAGTAACCAGGTGTCTTCACGACTCCACTGTGCCCGACCGGGCCCGGCCGGTCCACTTCGCGGGCGCGCAGGTCACATCTCGTTCGGGAGAACGACAGACAGGGCCGTGGGGGTCCGGGTAGACAGGTGCCATGACGACGCACTCGGAGGACGAGGCCCCGCTTCCGCACAGTACGAGCTCCGAACCCGAGCCCGGCGCTCACACCGACCCTCAGCATGGCGACACTCAGGCCGGAGCACCGGGTCATGCGCACGGCGAGGGAGGCGGCACGCTGCTCGGCCGATGGCAGGGCCTGGCACTGCTCGTGGTGCTCCTGGCCGCCGCCACGATCGGATTCTCCTCCCGGGGCGTGAGCACCCCGGTCGGCGCCGATGCGAGTTCGGACGTCTTCAGCGCTGCGCGGGCGAGCGAGGCCGCCGCGCCCGCGGTCGCGGAGCCTCGGCCCGTCGGCTCCGATGCCGATGCCGAGGCCCACGCCCTGCTCTCGGACCGTCTGGCCGAGCTCGGCTTCGAGACCACCACGCAGGAGTCGATCGGCGCCCGGACGGTCTCCGGTGCCGATACCGACACGGGCGCCGGCTTCGGCTCGGCGGGCTACACCCGCAACCTGGTCGCGACCCGACCCGGCACCGATCCCACGGGCACCATCGTGCTGGGAACGCACATCGATTCGGTGCCCAATGCGCCGGGGGCGGCCGATGCCGGGGTCGGGCTCGCCGTGATCCTCGAGACCGTCCGCGCCCTGGGACCCGAGGCGCAGCGCAACGACCTCGTGATCCTCCTGGTCGACGGCGAGGAGCCCGGCCTGCTCGGCTCGCAGGCCTTCGTCGACGCGCACGCCGGCGACCTCACCGAACCTGTCGTGGTCCTGAACCACGAAGCCCGCGGCGTCTCCGGTCGCCCCACGGTGACGCGATCGAACGGGCCCATGCACCCGGTGTACGGCGCCATGCCGCATCCCGAGTTCGAGTCCCTCACCGGCGCCCTGTTCGAGTTCATCCCCAACGACACCGACTTCACCGTGTACCGCGAGGCGGGCTGGTGGGGCATGGACATGGCGATCACGGACGACTCGTGGGCGTATCACAGCCCCCAGGACGACGCCGCCCATCTGGACCGGGGCACCCTCCAGCACTACGGCGACATGACCCTGGCGCTGACCCGGGACCTGGCGCAGCGGGATCTCGGCGCGCTCGAGGAACGGGCCGGGGAGCAACCGGTCCAGACCACCGCTCCGTGGGGGATCATCGCGCTGCCACCGGCCGCGGTGGGCGTGATCAGCGTGCTCGCCCCCATGGCGCTGCTGGCGGCCGTGCTGGTGCGGCGCCGGCGCGGCGAGCTCACCCTTCCCGGCGTCCTGGGCGGCGTGCTCGCGGGCCTGGGGGCGGTGATGTTCGGCGCCGGAGCCGGGGCGCTGCTGTGGGAGGCGGCCGCCGCAGCGAGCCCCGAGATGCTCTCGCAGACGACGGGCGAGCCCGTCCGCGCCGAGCTGTTCTTCGTCGCCGAGCTGATGGCCGCTGCGGCCGTGGTGGCGGGCGCGTGGGTGCTGGCACGGATCCTGATCACGCGCCAGGCACTCCTCCATGGCGCGGCGATCACGATGCTGCTTCTGCTGACCTCTCTCGGCCTGCTCCTTCCCGGTCTCGGGATGGCCATGATCCTGCCGGCCGCAGTCGCCGCGATCGGGGCGCTGGCCGCGGTGCTCCTCCCGCCCGCTGTGGGACTGGTGGTGCGGGCGGTGGCGCTGGTGGTCGTCGGCTGGACGCTCGGCGCGCAGATCTCGGCGCTGATGGAGTTCGGCATCGCCTCCTCGGCCGGTGGGCTGGCCGGGACCACGATCCTGACCGTGGCGGCCGCCGCGCCACTGTTCCTGGGTCGTCAGGTGCGGGCGCACCACCGAGCTCGGCGCCCGCACCGCGTGCTGATCCCCGTCCTCCCGGCGGTGCTCGCGATCGGACTGACCCTCGGAGCCTCCGCCGTCACCCTCGCCTCTCCGGAGCCGATCCAGGAGCGCGTCACCGCACATGTGGACGGGTCGAGCGGGCAGACGACCTGGGAGGCCACCGGCACCACCGACTGGGGTGAGCAGCTGGACGGGACGACCGCGACCACCGAGCTGGAGCCGCTGACGTACGACCTGCGGGCCGACACGGCCGACGGGAGGACGGACGCGGAGCTGACCATCACCGCGCCACGGGACGCCTCCGAGTTCCTGCTCGTGCCGGAGGAGGGGACGCTGACCGACGTCACGGTCGACGGGACCCCCGTCCGTGCCGAGGGCGGCCTGGGTGAGGTCCGCATCGTCGGGGTGCGCGCGGGGCAGACGATCACCATCGAGTTCTCGCTCGCCGCCGGCGCCGAGCTGACGGTGCGCGAGACGATCTTCGAGCCGTCTCTCGCCGGTGGCTGGACGGAGCCCGCGGAGGACGTCTCCCTCGTCCAGCCCCGCGTCACGGTGAGCTCCACGATCCGGACGAGCTGAAGAGGGCATCGAGAACACCAGGGCGACTCTGCGCGCGGCATCGCGAGAACTCCGGTCCCGATCCGGTCATCGTCCGTGGGCCGGCCTCACCCTCCCAGCGGGACGGCGCCCAGCACCTCGTGCAGCGGACCCCCGGAACGGCCCTGCCCGAGGCGGGAGGTGACCAGCTGGATCTCGTCGGTCCGCCACATCGGCCCGCGGTAGACGGAGAGCGCATGGACGGCGTCGGCGAGCATCACCTGCGTCGGATCCGGCTGCGGCGGGTCCCAGCGCGAACGACGGCGGCGCGCTCGCGGTGCCCGGGCGGAGACCCGTGCGACCGTGAGGTGGGCCCGCCGGCGCTCACCATCCTCCTCGCCCAGCAGCTGTTCGCTCATCAGGGCGCCGAGACGATCGACCTCCCCGCCGACCCCGATCCACAGCGTGCGGCTGCTGAACGTCCCCGCCCCGGAGAGCTGCAGATCCATCGGCTCGTGCCGCGCGGCCACCTCGGCGAGCGAGGCCAGGGCCCCATCGACCGCCCCGTCGGGCAGGTGGGGACGGAAGGCGAGAGTCAGATGCCACTGGGCGGCGTCTCCCCAGCGCAAGGAGAGTCCCGTCCGCGACCGCACCTCGTCCAGTGCGGAGGCGAGATGGTCCAGGGCATCCGGTGAGGGCCGGATCGAGACGAAGACCCGCATCATGCGGCCGGCGGGAAGCTCTCCCTGGCCGCCTTCGCGATCCGTGCCAGCTGAGCACGGTCTCCGATGGCCCCCAGCACGCCGCCGAGGCCGGGGATCGCCTTGCCGAACAGACGCACCGAGCGCAGGCCGAACTTGCGCAGGATCCGCCCGCCGATGGCGCCGGCGACGGCGGACTGAGGACTGGTCGGCAGGCGCTTGGCGACGGTGCGCGTGGCGACTCCGGCGACCGGACCGAGCCCGACGTTCTTGAGCACGTCCCCGGATTCCTCGCCCATCAGCGCTGCCAGGACGCGGACCCGGACGTCCTCGTCGTCGACGTCGTACCCGCGCACCACGGCGATGGCGCCGACCATGCGGGTGGACTGGACGTAGAACTCGACCACGTTGGTCGGCAGCAGGATGGGGAGCGTGAAGATGCCGCCGAGACCGGTGAGGAAGCCCGCCACGGTCACGCCGCGGCGATGGCGACGCACGATGCGGCGGATCGCGACCTCCGGGCGCTTCCGCCCCCGGCCGCGCTGCGCCCACCGGGCGATGTCCTGCGCCGAGGAGTAGCTGAGCTTGCCGTCCAGTCCGATGTCGCGGAACGTCTCGACCAGGCGCTGGAGCGCTCCACCGCTCGCGTCCGCGGCGGCCGGCTCGCTCTCGGCGCGAGGACCTCTGCGGGCCTCCTTCAGCGCCTGACGTGCCGTGCTGGTGGTCCTGCGGTCACGGCGCAGCATTCCGAGGATGCCCACGGCGAATCCCTCCTCGTCTCGTCTCCGGCTGCCCGGACGGGCGCCCATCGCGTGCGGCCATCATGCCGTCGTCGGGCGCTGACGGCGACACGTCCCGACCATTCGGTGCGGCGGGCCGGGGCCCTCGGCGCCCACCATGGCCCGGGACCACCGATCACGCGGGTCGCCCTGAGCACCGACGTGATGGACCTCCTGGCCGACACCGCTCGCAGGTGCGCCCGTCCGTGAGCCCCTGGTCGTAGGCTCGAGGCACCATGCAGCAGAAGCTCTATCGAGACGATGCGATCGTCCTGCGCACCCACCCCTTGGGCGAGGCCGATCGCATCATCACGCTGCTGACCAGGCGCCACGGCAAGGTGCGTGCGGTCGCCAAGGGCGTGCGCCGCACCGGCAGCCGCTTCGGTGCCCGTCTGGAGCCGTTCAGCCTCGTCGACCTCCAGCTGCACGCGGGCAAGAATCTGCACACCGTCACCCAGGTCGTGATCATCGAACCGTTCGCCGTGGCGATCAGCGCGGACTACGGCCGCTTCACCGCCGCCAGCGCCATGCTCGAGACCACCGACCGGCTCACCGACGAGGTCGTCGATCCCAGCCAGCGCGGTTTCCTGATGCTGGTCGGTGCGCTGCGCGCGATGGGGGAGGGCCGGGTCGCACCGCCCCTGGTGCTGGACTCCTTCCTCCTGCGCACCCTCGCCGTCTCCGGGTGGGCCCCCGAGCTGCGGATGTGCGCCTCCTGCGGCGCTCCCGGCCCGCATCACGCCCTGGACGTCCGCGCGGGCGGGCTGGTCTGCACCGGGTGCCGCCGTCCCGGGGCGATCGCGGTGCGGCAGTCGGCGATCGAGCACATGATCTTCCTGCTGGCGGGGGACTGGGAGAATGTCGTCCCGGCCGAGGACACGGTGGCCCACGAGGCCGGTCGCCTGATCAGCGACACCGTGACCTGGCACCTGGAGCGTTCGGTGCGCTCCCTGAGCTACGTCGAGCGCTGAGCGCGTCCGCGCGAGAGACCCTGGAGGAGACCTTATGCCCGGCGCATCCGAGCGCGGAGGCGAGCAGCCGTTCGAGCACCCCAGCGGCGCGCAGCCCCCCGATCTGCCCGCACCCACCATCCCCGCCCATGTCGCAGTGGTGATGGATGGCAACGGCCGCTGGGCCAACCAGCGCGGACTGCCGCGCACCGCCGGTCACGAGGCCGGCGAGGCTGCACTTCTGGACGTCGTCGCCGGCGCTCTCCAGATCGGCGTCACGCACCTGTCCGCCTATGCCTTCTCCACGGAGAACTGGAAGCGGTCCCCCGACGAGGTCCGCTTCCTGATGGGCTTCTCGCGCTCGGTGCTGCGCCGCCAGCGGGACACCTTGAATTCCTGGGGCGTGCGGATCGTGTGGATCGGCCGCGCGCAGCGGCTGTGGGGCAGCGTGATCCGGGAACTCCAGGAGGCCGAGCAGCTCACGCGCGGTAACACCCGGATGACGCTGTACATGTGCGTGAACTACGGGGGCCGCGCCGAGATCGTCGACGCCGTGCGCGCCGTCGCCGAGGAGGCACGCGCCGGCCGGCTCAGCGGGCGCGGGATCACCGAGAAGACCCTCACCAAGCATCTGATCGATCCCGGGATGCCGCACGTGGACCTGTTCCTGCGCACCAGCGGGGAGCAGCGCACCTCGAACTTCCTGCTGTGGCAGTCGGCCTACGCGGAACTCGTGTTCGTCCCGGAGCTGTGGCCCGACGTCGACCGCCGGGTCCTGTGGCGGGCGATCACCGAGTACGCGCGCCGCGACCGCCGTTACGGGGGAGCGATCGATGCGCTCGCGGCCGACGAGCTCCCGGCGGGCGATGGCACGTCGACGGGATCCGCGCCGGCTCGGTCCTGACTTCGCCCGCTGCTCAGCGCATCCCATCGGTCCGCTCAGCGCATCCCGTCGGAGCCCTCGCCCGTATCGACCGCCGCCTCGTCGGGGTCGGCGCCCACCTCTGCGGGATCGGCTGCCCGGCGCCCGCGCGCGCGACGTACCAGGACGAGGACGCCGGCCGCGAGCGCGAGCAGCACCACGGCGGCGACCCCGGGGCTGCGCAGGAACAGCTCGACCCACAGGAACAGCGCGGTGAGGCCGACGGTCGCGTAGACCACCGCCCATGCGAGCCCGCCGATGGCCAGTGCGGGCAGGTAGCGACGCAGCGGCATCCCGGTGAGCCCGGCGGCGGCATTGGCGGCCGTCTGGAATCCGACGGTCAGGAAGCTGATCGCCACGACGGGTGCGCCGCGGCGGTTGACGATGCCGATGGCGCGGACCACGCGCGGACGGCGCAGCAGATCAGCGACGCGACCGCGGTCCGCGAGCCGGTGCGCACCGCGGCCGAGGGCATAGGTGCCGCCGGCGCGCAGAAGGATCACCAGATAGAGCAGAGCGATCGCCGGCAGCAGCGGCAGCGATCCGATCCACTCCATCATCTGCTCGGCTCCGTCATCGGGGTCATCGGGCCCGCTGCGTCATGATGTCTGCGCCATCATCAGGTCGCCCTCATCCGGAGACGGCCCGGTCCGCGGGAGCGTGCTCGGTGCACAGCCCGAAGACCTCCAGCGTGTGGTCGAGGTCGGTGAAGCCGTTCCTGCCGGCGATCGAGGTCATTGCGGCCTCGAGCTCGGGAGCGAGGAACTCGACGGTGCGCCCGCATTCGCGGCACACCAGATGGTGATGGTGGCCGCTGTCGGCGCACTGGCGGTACAGCGCCTCGCCGTCATCGGCGACGAGCACGTCGAGGCTACCGGCCTTGCTCAGCGCCTGCAGATTGCGGTACACGGTCGCCAGGCCGACGGTCTCCCCGTCGGCCTTCATCTGCTCGTGGATCTGCTGGGCGCTGCGGAAGTCATCCTGTCGCGAGAGCGTCTCGAGGATCGCGGCACGCTGGCGGGTGTTCCGTTGCATCCCTCCATTGTCCCTGATCCGGTTCGGGACCTCCATCCCGACGTGATCGGACGGACTCATCCGCGCGCTGCGTCCATCGCCTCGGGCTCCGGCGGCGCGGCGGTGAGGTCGCGATTCCGCCGTGAGCGGGCGGTACCGCGGGCCGCGGCGATGACGAGGCCGACCGCGTAGACCGCGATGGTCAGCAGCACGATCACCCCGCCCGGCGGGAGATCCACGTTCACGGTGATCAGCAGGCCGCCCAGAGCGCACGCGACGGCGATCACCATGGCGGTGCGCATGGTGCGGGCGAAGCCCACCACCAGGTTCTGTGCCGCCGCGACGGGCACGATCATCAGTGCCGAGACCATCAGGGCGCCCACGATGCGCATCGACAGCGTCACGGTGAGAGCGGCCATGACCGCGACCAGAATGTTCACCAGCCGCACCGGCAGACCGGATGCGCGGGCGAACTCCTCGTCGCTGGTGACCGCGGAGAGCAGGCCGTTCAGGCCCAGCCCGATGGCCAGGACCACCACGGCCAGCGCCACGGCGATGGTGACGTCGGGCAGGGTCACGGTCGACAGGGACCCGAACAGGTAGCCCATGAGGTTCTGTGAGGTGCCACCGGCGAGCTGGATGATCACCACGCCGCCGGCGATGCCCCCGTAGAACAGGATCGCCAGGGCGACGTCGCGACTGGTGTGGCCGAACTCCCGCACGTACTCGATGGCCAGCGCCCCGATCACGGAGGCGGCCAGCGCGCCGGGGATCGCCAGCAGATCGGCGGGGGTGGCGGCGACCCACGCGCCGACCAGCCAGCCGACGGCGACACCGGTCAGAGCCACATGGCCCAGGCCATCGCCCAGCAGCGACAGACGCTTCTGGACCAGGAAGGTACCCACCACCGGGGCGGTCAGACCGATCAGCACCGCGATGATCAGCGGGTACCGCAGCACGTCGTAGGTAAGGATGTCGAGCGGAGAGATCATGCGGGGTGGATCTCCTGTCCGAGGCACTCGTCGATCCGGTCGATCGGGCCGGTGTGGTCGTGACCGGGGTCCAGTTCGGGGCGCTGCGCCTCGGGCCCGTCATGGACCACGCGCCCGTGGTCGAGCACGACGGCGCGGGTCAGCTGGTCCTCCAGGGCACCGGTCTCGTGCAGGACTACCAGGATGCTGGTGCCGCGGGCGGAGAGCTCCCGGAACAGGCCCGCGATCAGATCCTGCGTACCGACGTCGATGCCGGCGAAGGGCTCGTCCAGGACCAGCACCTCGGGGTCGCGCACCAGGGCGCGGGCGATCATCACGCGGCGCCGCTGACCGCCGGACATGCGGGTGATCGGCCGGTCGACGAGGTCGACCAGACCGACCGCCTCCAGCGCCCGCTCGATGCGCGGATCGCGGCGACGGAGGAACCACGAGCGCGATCCGAGCAGGCCCGTGGCGACGGTCTCGCGCGCCGTGGCCGGGATGGAGCCGGCCGCCGGATTGTCCTGCGGGACGTACCCGAGACGATCATGCGAGGCCCGCTTGCGCACGGACTGCCCGAACAGGCGCACGGTGCCGGCTTCCAGCGGCAGCACCCCGAGCACGGCGCGCAGCAGCGTCGACTTCCCGGAGCCGTTGGCACCCAGCAGCGCGACCAGCTCACCCCGGTCGAGGCGGAGGTCGACGTCGTGGAGGACGCGGTTGCCGCCGAGAGCGACCCGCGCGCCCTGGACCTCGACCACCGGGTCCAGAGCGCCGGCGGGTGCCGGCGAGTCCGTGGCGGCCGTCATGACCAGCTCTCGACGAGCTTGCGGCTGTTCTCGCGCATGACCTGAGGATAGTCGGCGTCCTCGGAGAGCTGCGTGGCGAGGTTGTCGAGCTCCTCCGCCTCGACGCCGACGTTGTCGGCAAGGGTCTGAGCGACCTTCGGGCTCGCCGTGGTCTCGAAGAAGATCGTGGTCACGCCGGCCTCGGCGATGACCCCCTCGAGCTCCAGCAGCCGCTGCGGCGAGGGCTCGGTCTCCGGATCGATACCCGTGATCCCCACCTGGGTGAGATCGTAGCGATCGGCGAGATAGGAGAAGGCCGTGTGGCTGGTCACGAAGGTGCGTTCGCCGTCGGCGGCACCGAAGCTCTCCGCGAGCTCCGCATCGAGATCCTCGAGCTCGGTGCGGACCGTCTCGGCGTTGGCGGTGAACGTCTCGGCGGCCTCCGGAACGATCTGCCCGAGACGCTGGGCGAGGGCGTCCGCGATGTCCGCCATCCGTGCGGGGTCGTGCCAGAGGTGGGGGTCGTCCCCGGCGATGCCGTGGTCATGGCCGTCACCGCCCGCCTCGGCGCCGCCCTCGTCGCTCGAGCCCGAGCCCGCTGCCTCGTCGTGCTCGCTCCCCTCATGCTCGTGCTCATGCTCGTGGCCCTCGTCGGCCGAGAGCATCGAGACGACCGTGGAGACGTCCAGCACGTTCTCGTCGCCATGGGAGCTGATCGCATCGTCCAGTGCGGTCTGCAGCCCGGGGATCTGGACGACGAGGGCCGCCTCCTGGATCTCGATGACCTGCTTGGGGGAGAGCTCGATGCCGTGTGCATCGGCCCCGGGCTTGGCCAGCTGGACGATGTCGATCTCTTCGCCGCCGATCCGGTCGAGGAGGTACTCCATGGGGTAGCACCCGGCCACCACCACCGGCGCCGTGGACCCTTCGCCGCCGGCCCCGCAGGCCGCGAGAGCCCCGGCGCCCGCACCGAGGCCGGCGAGGGCGAGGACGGAGCGGCGGGACGGACGCAGGGCGGAGCTGTGCAACATGACAATCATTCTCACCAGCGGTGGGGCGGGAGGCAAGTCGCGCCACGCCCTGCGGCCCCGTTCGTGCCCACGATCACAGCTTGACCGGGCCCGGTGCAGGTCGGCTGAGGCCGCCCCAGGGCCTCCCGCGCGCGGCCACGCCGCGACCTGGCTATCCTGGGGCGGACCATCTCACCCGTCACCAGGAGTCTCCCCGTGGCCAAGGCCCCCGCCAGCACGCTGGACAACGTCATCGCACTCGCGAAGAAGCGCGGCTTCGTGTTCCCGGCGGGAGAGATCTACGGCGGTACCCGCTCCGCGTGGGACTACGGTCCGCTCGGCGTGGAGATCAAGGAGAACATCAAGCGCCAGTGGTGGCGCACGTTCGTCCAGTCGCGGGCGGACATGGTGGGCCTGGACTCCTCGATCATCCTGCCCAAGCGCGTGTGGGAGGCCTCCGGTCACGTCAAGACGTTCACCGATCCGCTGGTGGAGTGCAAGAGCTGCCACAACCGGTTCCGCGAGGACCATCTGCTCGAGGCCTTCGTGGCGAAGAAGGGGCGGGCGCCCGAGGGCGGCCTCGCCGAGGTGCCCTGCCCCAACTGCGGCACCCGCGGGGAGTTCACCGAGCCCCAGCAGTTCTCCGGGCTGGTCAAGACCTACCTCGGCCCCGTCCAGAGCGAGGCCGGGCTGCACTTCCTGCGGCCGGAGACGGCCCAGGGCATCTTCGTGAACTTCCTCAACGTCGTGGGCGCCACCCGCCAGAAGCCGCCCTTCGGGATCGGGCAGGTCGGCAAGGCATTCCGCAACGAGATCACCCCCGGCAACTTCATCTTCCGCACCCGCGAGTTCGAGCAGATGGAGATCGAGTTCTTCACGCCGCCCGCGGAGGCCGACGAGCACTTCGAGACCTGGGTCGAGGACTGCTGGAACTGGTTCACCGACCTCGGGATCTCCGAGGACAACCTGCGCCGATTCGACGTCCCCGAGGACGAGCGGGCCCATTACAGCGCGGGCACGATCGACATCGAGTACCGCTTCGGCTTCTCCGGCAGCGAATGGGGCGAGCTCATGGGCATCGCCAACCGCACCGATTTCGACCTCGCCAGCCACACCGAGGGCTCGGGCACCAAGCTGCAGTACTTCGACCAGGCGTCGAACGAGCGCTACACGCCCTACGTCATCGAGCCGTCCTTCGGTCTGACCCGCTCGATGATGGCCTTCCTCGCCGACGCCTACGCCGAGGACGAGGCCCCGAACTCCAAGGGCGGTGTCGACAAGCGCACCGTGCTCAAGCTCGACCCGCGCCTGGCTCCGATCAAGGCCGCCGTGCTGCCCCTGTCCAAGAGCGAGGACCTCGTCCCGCGTGCCACCCAGCTCGCCGACCAGCTGCGGAAGCACTGGAACGTCGAGATGGACGTCACGCAGGCGATCGGTCGCCGGTACCGTCGCCAGGACGAGATCGGCACCCCGTTCTGCCTCACCGTCGACTTCGAGACCGCCACCGACCAGGCCGTCACGATCCGCGAGCGGGATTCCATGTCCCAGGAGCGCGTGGCGCTGGATCAGGTGGAGTCCTACCTCGCCGCGCGGCTGATCGGCGCCTGAGGGCGCCCGGCGTTCCCCGCGACCCATGACAGCCGGCGGCGGTGCGGAGCTCTCGCAGGCGTACTTCGAGGATCTCGTCCAACCGCTTCTGACCCGTCATGCTCCTCAGCTGGGGTACGCCGCCGCCCGCCTCGGCTCGGGCTCCGACGTGCTGGGCTTCGATGATGCCCAGTCCCGCGACCACGACTGGGGTCTTCGCCTGACACTGCTGGTCGAGGGCGACCGGGCCGATCCGATCGACGCCCTGCTCGAGCGCGAGCTGCCCAGGACCTGGCGCGGACTTCCGACCCGTTTCGCGACGACCTGGGACCCGCAGGTCCGTCACCGGGTCGAGGTGGCCTCGGCCGCCGACTTCGCGCGCTCCCGGCTCGGTCTCGACCCGGCGCGAGGACTCACCGTCCTCGACTGGCTCTCGCTGACCGGGCAGTGCGTCCTCGAGGTCACCGCCGGGCCCGTCTTCCACGACGGCACCGGCGCCATCTCCCGGATCCGCGAGATCCTGGCCTGGTATCCGCGCGATCTCTGGATCTACGCCATGGCCGCCGACTGGTCGCGTCTGGGCCAGGAGTTCCCCGACGTCGGCCGCGCGGGCCTGCGGGGCGACGAGGACGGGTCGTCGGTGATCGCCGCTCGCCACGTGCGCACCATGCTCCACCTCGCGCATCTGCTCCACCGGCGCTGGCCGCCGTACGGGAAGTGGCTCGCCCGCTCGGCCGCGGGGCTCCCGGGCGGAGGAGCGCTCCGCATCGCCGTGCACGAGGTGCTGAGGGCGCGGGACTGGCGCACACGCCAGGGCGCCCTGGCCGACGCCGTCGAACTGCTCGCAGCGGCCCAGGGCGAGATCGGGCTGCCGACGCTGCAGCCGGCGACCGAGGCGTTCTTCGAGCGCCCGCATATCGGGGTGCGCGGCATCCCCGAACTGCTCGGGGAGACGATCACCGATCCGGCCGTGCGGGCGCTGCCGGCCGGCGTCGGCACCGCCGAGCAGATCAGCGATAACGTGACCGTGCTGGTGGACGCCGACGCCCGGCGCCGCCTCGTCGGCGGCTGAGGCCGACGCTGCCCGACGCTGTCTCGTCAGCGGCCGACCCGACCAGGGGCCCGGCCCCGGAACCGAGCCACCGCTGTCCCGGTGGCGCGGACCCTCCGCTGTGCGCTGATCAGCGCACGACGGATCCATCCTCGTGCCGCCGCCGGCGGGATCAGGCTGGTCCCATGACACCCATCGCAGCCCCTCCACGACTCGAGACCACCCCCGATCCGGCCCCGCCCCAGGGGCTGGGCGACCTCACCGCGACCCGCCTCCTCCACCACCGGATCCTGCTGCTGGACCGTGAGCTGGATCAGGACAACGGCGCCCGGCTCAGCGCACAGCTGCTGCTGCTGGCCGCCGAGGAGCCGCAGCGCGACATCACCCTGCTCATCAACTCCCCGGGCGGACTGGTCCCCGCGATGCTCGCCATCGGCGACCTCATCGACCTCGTCCCGTGCGACGTGCGCACCGTCGCCCTGGGGATGGCCTACAGCGCCGGGCAGTACCTCCTGACCCACGGCACCCCGGGCAAACGGCTGATCCTGCCCCACGGCAGGGTGCTCATGCACCAGGGGTCCGCCGGGTTCGCCGGCAGCGCGGCGGACATCGAACTGCAGGCCGAGGATCTGCGGCGCGGCCGCGATCTGCTGATCGCCATCACGGCGGAGCGCACCGGACAGAGCAAGGAGACCATCGCGGCGGACTCCGAGCGGGACCGCATGTGGGATGCCGCCGGCGCCGTCGACTACGGGTTCTGCGACCGCATCGTCACCTCCCTCGAGGACGTGCTGCCGCTGGGGGTCCCGGCCCGCACCGCCCCGTCGCTCGGCCTGACCAGCGCCGTCCCCTCCACGTATCAGGGTCCGGCCCAAGGAGGCGCGCGATGAGCAGCTACACCATCCCCAGCGTCGTCGAGCGCACCGGTGCCGGCGTCGAGCGCAGCGCCGATGTGTACTCGCGCCTGCTCTCGGACCGGATCATCTACGTGGGCACCCCCATCGACGACGGCGTCGCCAACACGGTCATCGCCCAGATTCTCCATCTGGAGAACGACTCGGCCGACGCACCGATCCACCTCTATCTCAACTCCAGCGGCGGTGAGGCGCAGGCGGTGCTGGCCATCTACGACACCCTGACCTACGTGCGCAGCCGGGTGGCGGTGACCTGCGTCGGCCAGGTGGTCGCGGCGCCGGTGGTGCTGCTGGCCGCCGGGACGCCGGGGCTGCGCTGGGTGCTACCGCACACGCGGGTCGTGCTGCACCCGCTGGAGGCGCAGGGGCGCGGCGCCGTGCCGGACCTGATCCTGGCGACCGAGGAGGTCGAACGGATACGCCGCGCGCTCGAAGCGCTGATCGCCGAGCATTCCGGGCGCTCCCTGGACCAGGTGCGCCGGGATCTGGAACGAGAGCAGGTGCTCGACGCGGAGGCGACCGTCGCCTACGGACTGGCCGACGAGGTGCTGATCAGGCGGCCGACAGCAGGGTGAGGCCGGCGCCGGCGGCCCGGCCGTCGCCGTCGAACCGGATCTGCCGGCGCCCCGGACCGGAGAGCGAGGAGAGCTCGAGCCGCACCGGCTCCGCCGCGGCGAGGCCCGTGACCGCGGCGCCGTCGGCCACCCGCAGCAGCAGATCGGGAACCGTGAGGGCAAGGGCGCCGGTGATCGCGGCGAGCATCTCGGAGGAGGGGTCCTTGCGCCCCCGCTCCACGTCGGACAGGTGCTGCATGCTGATGCCGGCGGCATCGGCCACCTGCGCGAGCGTGCGGCCCTGACGCGTGCGCTCCTCGCGGAGCGCGGCGCCGACCAGCTCGCGCAGCAGAGGTTCCAGATGCCCGTCCATGGCCCGAGGCTACGCCGGACTCCTCCTCGGCGCCGCGTCCTCTGCTGAGAGCAGAAACCGGAGCTCTGCGGCCCCTGCCGTCGGCCTCCGCCACTGTCCTCGCCGCCCCCGCATCCCGGACCCTCCCCAGCCCGGTTCGATGCACATCACCCCCATCCGCCCTCCCCGCCGGCACGGCCAGGTGGGACAATCAGTCCGATGACCACCCTCGACGCTTTGCATTCCGGGAGCGGGCATGCCGTGACCGTGCCCGCTGCGACGCCATCGACCGTGCCTGCCGATGGCCCGACCCGTCGCGCCCTGACGATCGGACCGCACACGATCGACACCCCGGTGGTGCTCGCGCCGATGGCCGGGATCACCAACATGGCCTTCCGCCTGCTGTGCCGCGAGTTCGGGGCCCTGCACAGCGAGCACGACGGGGGACTGTACGTCTCGGAGATGGTCACCACCCGCGCCCTGGTGGAGGATCACCCGGAGTCGTGGCGCCTGGTGACCATGGGCGAGCGGGAGACGCCGCGCTCGGTGCAGCTGTACGGCGTGGACCCCGCCACGGTCCGCCGGGCGGTCGAGATGCTGCGCGAGCGCGACCTCGTCGACCACATCGACCTCAACTTCGGCTGCCCGGTGCCCAAGGTGACCCGGCGCGGCGGGGGAGGCGTGCTGCCGTGGAAGACGGAGCTGTTCACCCAGATCGTCCGCGGCGCCGTCGAGGCCGCCGGGCCCGACGTGCCCGTGACCGTGAAGACCCGCATCGGCATCGACGACGAGCACGTCACGTACCGCGACGCCGGGCTCATCGCCCAGGAGGTCGGGGCGGCCGCGATCGCCCTGCACGGCCGCACCGTCGTCCAGCATTACTCCGGGACCGCCCGCTGGGACGCGATCTCCGATCTCAAGGAGCTGGTGACCGGCATCCCGGTGCTCGGCAACGGCGACATCTGGTCCGCCGAGGACGCACTGACGATGATGGAGCAGACCGGCTGCGACGGCGTCGTCGTCGGCCGCGGCTGCCAGGGACGGCCCTGGCTGTTCGCCGACCTCGCCGCGGCCTTCGCCGGCCGACCGGACCGCATCCGCCCCTCGATGGGGGACATCGCGAGGATCCTGCGCCGGCACGCGGAACTGCTGGTCGAGTTCTTCGAGGACGAAGGCCGCGCCCTGCGCGACCTGCGCAAGCACGTGGCCTGGTACTTCAAGGGGTACCCCGTCGGCGGCGAGATGCGCCACCGCCTGGCCACCATGGAGTCGCTGGCCGACCTCGACGCGAAGCTCGCCGAGCTCGATCTGGACTCCCCCTACCCCGGAGAGGCCGTGGAAGGCCCGCGCGGCCGGGCCGGCAGCCCCAAGCGCGCCGTCGTGCCCCAGGGGTGGATGGAGTCCCGCGCGATGACCACCGACCACGCCGAGCGGCTGCACGAGGCCGAGCTCGACACCTCGGGGGGCTGAGGGGATGACCACGCCGCCCCACGACGCCCCGGCGGGCGCCGCCGCGCCCCTGCCCGGCAGCGGACGCTCCCGGCAGGGCCCCTCACGCACCTCCACCGGTTCGGCCCCGCCCGCGGGATACACCGAGGCCGACCTCGAACGCTGGGTGAACGAGTCCGCCAAGTCCCAGGCGCGCACGCCGTTCCAGCGTGACCGCGCCCGGGTGCTGCACTCCTCGGCGCTGCGGCGGCTCGGGGCGAAGACGCAGGTCCTCGGCGCCGGCGCCAACGACTTCGTGCGCACGCGCCTGACGCATTCCCTCGAGGTCGCGCAGGTGGGCCGGGACATCGGTCTCGAGCTGGGCTGCGACCCCGACGTGGTCGACGCCGCCTGCCTCTCCCACGACCTCGGCCATCCCCCCTTCGGCCACAACGGCGAGAAGGTGCTGGCCGACCTCGCCGCCGATTTCGGAGGTTTCGAGGGCAACGCCCAGACCCTGCGCCTGCTGACCCGCCTGGAGCCGAAAGTCATCGGGGAGGAGCGCCCCTACGGGCTCAACCTCACCCGGGCGAGCGTGGACGCCGCGATCAAGTACCCGTGGGCCCGCGGACAGGGACCGGACCCGGACTCGCCCAAGTTCGGCGCGTACGCCGACGACCTCGACGTCTACGAATGGGCCCGCCGGGGCGCCGTCCCGGGCCGCAAGTGCTTCGAGGCGCAGGTCATGGATCTGGCCGACGACATCGCTTATTGCGTCCACGACATCGAGGACGCCGTCACCGGACTCACCCTCGACCTCGCGAAGCTGCAGGAGCCGATGGAGCGCTCCGCGGCCCTGTACGTGGTCCAGGACTGGTACATGCCCGATGAATCCATCGACGCGCTCGACGCCGCCCTGCAGCGCCTCGAGGCCGAGCCGTACTGGACGCCGTCGTTCACGGGCACGATGCGCTCGGCGGCCGCCCTGAAGAACATGACCAGCCAGCTCATCGGGCGTTTCACCCGCTCGGTGGTCACCGCCACCCGCACCGCCCACGGCGAGGAGCCCATCGCCCGCTACAGCGGGGAAGCCGTGGTGCCCGAGCAGACGCACCTCGAGATCGCCGTGCTCAAGGGGCTGGCCGCTGCCTACGTGATGTCCTCGGCCACCCAGCAGCCGGTCTACGAGGCGCAGGAGGAGATCATCCGCGACCTGTACTCGCGGCTGTGGAACACCGGCACGGTGTATCTCAGCCCGCTGTTCGCCGAGCTGTGGGAGGCTGCCGGCGACGACGACTCCCGTCGACGCGTGGTCGTCGATCAGATCGCCTCCTACACGGACGTCACGGCCCGGCGCCTGCACGAGGTGCTGTTCGACCGGGAGCTCACGCATGTCACCGCAGCGGACACCCCGCTGCCCGGGCTCGGATCGGAGCTGTGATCGGGTGGCCCAGGGACTGATCAATCGCGACGACATCAACCTGGTGCGCGAACGCTCGCGCCTGGACGAGGTCGTCGCCGAGCACGTCACCCTGCGCACCGCCGGAATCGGCTCGATGAAGGGCCTGTGCCCCTTCCACGACGAGAAGACTCCGTCGTTCAACATCCGGCCGCAGCTGGGCCAATGGCACTGCTTCGGGTGCGGCGAGGGCGGCGATGTCATCTCCTTCGTCCAGAAGATCAATCACCTCAGCTTCGTCGAGGCCGTCGAGCTCCTGGCGGGCCGCTACGGGATCCAGCTGCGCTACGAGGAGTCGAGCTCGGGCGGCGGGCGCGGCGACCGTCCCGACTTCGGGACCCGTCGCCGCCTGCTGGATGCTCACGCCATCGCCGAGGAGTACTACTGCGAGCAGCTGGCCGGTCCGGCCGCCGAGGTGGGCCGCCGGTTCCTGACCGAACGCGGCTTCGACCGGGAGGCCGCCGAACGCTTCGGCGTCGGCTTCGCCCCGGAGGGCTGGGACTCCCTGACCTCCGTCCTGCGCGGTCGCGGCTTCACCGAGCAGGAGCTGGTGGCCAGCGGGCTCGTCTCCCAGGGTCAGCGGGGCGTCTACGACAGGTTCCGCGGGCGGCTGGTGTGGCCGATCCGCGACATCACCGGCAACACCATCGGCTTCGGGGCGCGCCGGCTGCTGGAATCGGACAAGGGCCCGAAGTACCTCAATACGCCCGAGAGCCCGATCTACCACAAATCCAACGTGCTCTACGGCCTGGACCTGGCGCGCAAGGAGATCTCGAGACAGCGCCGCGTAGTGGTGGTCGAGGGGTACACCGATGTGATGGCCGCGCACCTGGCCGGCGTCACCACTGCCGTGGCCTCCTGCGGCACCGCGTTCGGCGCAGACCACGTCAAGATCGTCCGGCGCGTGATGGGGGATTCGAACCCGTCCTCGGGGCTGCAGCTGAACGCCGACGGCCGTGGGCTCTCCGGGGAGGTCGTCTTCACCTTCGACGGCGACGCCGCCGGACAGAAGGCCGCGCTGCGCGCCTTCGAGGAGGACCAGAAGTTCGTCGCCCAGACCTACGTCGCCGTCGAGCCCGAGGGCATGGACCCGTGCGAGCTGCGCATCGCTCGAGGGGACCAGGCGGTCGTGGACCTGATCGAGGCCCGCAAGCCCATGTTCGAGTTCGCCATCCGCTCGGCGATCTCCCAGGTCGACCTCGACACGGTCGAGGGCCAGGTCAGTGCGCTGCGGATGGCCGCCCCCGTGGTCGCGCGCATCCGCGACCGGGCGATGCGCCCCGAATATGCCCGACGCCTGTCGGGATGGCTGGGCATGGATGAGCGCACCGTGCTGCGGGCCGTCCATGACGCCTCCCGCAGCGAAGACCGCACCGGCAGGCATGCTGACGAGCCGCTGAGCACGGAACGCCCCGGTACCCCGGCGGCGAGCGCGGGGGAGCAGCCCGCGGTCCCCGTCGCTCGTCTCGCCGACGCGGTCGGTCCCCGCGACCCCGTCGGACAGGTCGAGACCCAGTCCCTCGCGGTGATGATGCAGACCCCGCACCTGCTGGACACCGAGACGGTGGCAGCCCTGCCGGACGACGCCTTCCACGTGCCGGCTCTGCAGAGCGTGTGGGACGTGATGCTGGCCGCCGGAACACTGCTGGATGCGACGGAGGGGACACTCCACCCCGCCCGCTACCTCGAACAGGTCCTCGAGATCGCGGGGGAGACCGTGCGTCCCCTGATCGTGGAGATCGCGAATCTCGACCTGCCCGCCCGCGACGAGGAGGGGCTCCAGCGACTGGCCAACTCGCTGCTGGCTCGTCTCAGCGAGCTGTCGATCACCCGGGAGTACTCCGTGCTCAAGCAGCGTCTCCAGCGCACCGATCCGTCGGACGGGGAGCGATACCAGGAGATCCTGGGCCGCCTCGCGCAGGTGCAGGAGAAGCGCCGGGCACTGCGCCAGAGCGTCGAGTGAGCGTCATCCGGAGGTGCTGACGCCACCGGGTACGGGGCCATGCAGGGACGGAGCCGTGAACGCCGTGAGCCGTGGAGCCATCACGGAGCCATGGAGCCACGGGGTCGCTGCGCCGTCGCGCCGTGGAGCCACGTTCTGTCCGGAAAACCGGAAGCCGGTCTAGGGCCTGCCCCCTGAGGCCGATGTCGCCGCGTTGGTAGCGTTCCCCGAGCGCGCCGACCGGCGTGCCCCGTTCCACGCCCTATGCTGCCGAGGCGATCCCTCGCAGCCACCCGGAGCTGCCCCCATGCGACTGCCCGACCTCTCGAGGTACCAGCTCCCGCGCGAGTACGCGCGGCTCGCGCGGCGCGCGGTGCGTCACGTCGTGGGAACCGTGCTCGGACTCCTGATCGGACCGCTGCTCGTGCTCGCAGCCCCGCTGCAGTTGATGCGCCTGCGGGCCCCCTTCCGTCGGGTGCGCCGCTGGGAGCTGTACCGCCTGCGCCGCTTCTACCAACTGCAGGTCGGGGCGGGGGACGGTGCCTTCCTCGGCGGACGCCGAGCGCTGCTGCACGGGCCGTTGTCGGCGGTGCTCGGGTACGTGATGTGCGATCTGCTGCTGCTGGTCGCCGCGGTCGTCCTGGGCAGTTTCACCCAGCTGCTGGCGGCCGGTCCCGTGGTGCTCGAGTTCGCCGTGTGGACCATCAGTCGTCCTGCGCTGCCGGTGCTGGTGATCTTCGGGACCTCCAGCCTGCTGGCCACGGCCCTCTACGCCGAGTTCGCGGTCTGGTTGCAGGCGAAGCTCCTGGGCCGCTGGACCGCGATCACGCGCCAGGATGCGCTGGAGACCCGCATCAGCCGCCTGCTGACCACGCGCCGCGGCGTGGTCGTGGCGATCGACGACGAACGCCGCCGTATCGAGCGCGATCTGCACGACGGGGTCCAGCAGAACGTGGTCTCGCTGTCGGTGACGCTGGCCCGGGCCCGGCGCGCCACGGATCCCCACCGTTCCGCCCAGCTGCTGGAGCAGGCTCACGGCCAGTCCCAGGCTCTGATCGAGGAGGTCCGCCAGGTGGCCTGGCGGATCTACCCGACCACACTCGACGAGCACGGACTGGCCGCCGCCCTGGACGGTGTCGCCGCGACCAGCCCGGTGCCGGTCCACGTGGACCACAGCATCGAGGCCGAGCTGCCTCCGGCGGTCGAATCGGCCGCCTACTTCGTGGCGCGGGAAGCGGTGACCAACGTGGTCAAGCATGCCGGTGCCCGCACCATCCGGATCACCGTGGCCACTGAGGGCGAGCCCGACCGGCGCGTCCTGCGGCTGGCGGTCCACGACGACGGCACCGGCGGTGCCGATCCCGAAGGCGGCGGACTGCAGGGCCTGGCCAGGCGGGTCGCAGCGCTGGACGGTAGCGTGAGCGTGAACAGCCCGCCCGGCGGCCCCACCGTCATCACCGCGGAGATGCCCTGTGACTGAGCCCCACATCCCGTCGACCCCCGAACAGCCCGACGGGGAGGGTCCCCGCGCGCCGCTCAGCGTGGTCCTCGCCGACGATGCGGTGCTGCTTCGTGAGGGTGTCCGCAGCCTGCTGGTCGACGAGGGCATCGACGTCCTCGCCTCCGTGGGGGACGGAGACGCCCTGCTGAGCGCGGTCGCCGCGCATCATCCGCGCCTGGCGATCGTCGACGTGCGCATGCCGCCCACCCACACCAACGAAGGGCTTCTGGCCGCGGTGCGGATCAAGCGCGACCACCCGGACGTCGGGGTGCTGATGCTCTCCCAGTACGTGGCGCGCGAGTACGCCAGCGAGCTGCTGGGCACCGAGACCCCCGGGATCGGGTACCTGCTCAAGGACCGCGTCACCGAGATCGACAGCTTCCTCGACGCCGTCCACCGGGTCGCCGACGGAGGCACCGTGATCGACCCGGCCGTGGTCCGTGCCCTGCTGCGCGCGCCGGAGCAGCAGAAGGCGGTCAGCCGCCTGACGCCGCGGGAGATCGAGGTGCTCGAGGCGATGGCGGAGGGTCTCTCGAACCGCGGAATCGCCGAGCGCATGTTCGTCTCGCTGAGCACGGTGGAGAAGGCGATCAGCGCTATCTTCGACAAACTCGAGCTGGCCGGCGACGAACAGACCAGCCGCCGTGTCCAAGCCGTGCTGCGCTACCTCGACGACCGGTAGACCCGTCGCCGTCCACCATCGCGCCTCCTCCCGGTCGAGCGGTACGGCTGGCCCAGCTCCTGGTGGACCGGCTCCTGGTGGACCGGCACCGGGTCGGCCGTCGCCCCGCGGACCGGCGTCCGGGCGCGTTCAGACGAGATCGAGCGCTCGGGCAGTGGCATCCTCGACCCGTCCGCGCGCCGAGGCGTACAGCAGCCCGGTGGTGAAGGCGTTGTGGCCGCTGCGGGCACCCTGCGCGGCGTGCTCTCGCAGGAACTCGCACGCGACGACCGCGTCCTGCAGGTCTCCCAGCACCTGCTGCGCCGTGGTGGCCTGCTCGAGGTGCGTGGCCGCCGCGGGCTCGGCGTCGGCCAGCAGTTCGGCTGCGTACCGCCACCGCTTGGCGGCCTTGCGCGCCGAGTGCAGTGCGACGGGGTGCCCCTCGGAGCTGCGGATGCGGCGACGGACCCGACGCCGGGACTTCTTGAGGGTCTTGGTGACGTCCTGTCCCGTCAGGGCCGGCGGGTCGCTGCACCAGGCGGTGAGCTGTTCCGTCGCACGTCCCCATCGCGGGTCCTCGGAGGCCGCCGACAGTGCGTCGAGTCCTTCTCGCCGACGCGCTGAGAGCGCCTCGGCGAGATCGCGGCGCGCCGGGCCGAGCACCAGGTCCTCAGGAAGCGCGTCCAGTTCGGGCAGCAGGCTGCCGGCGAGGACATCGGCGTCGCGGATCCGGCCGAGCGCCAGGGCGACGAACCGCAGATCCTCATCGAGGGCGCCGGGCTCCGGGAAGGAGCGGGCGAAGGTGCGCACCGTCGCCCGCAACCGGCGCAGGGAGGTTCGCGTGTGGTGGACCGACTCCACGTCGGCGTCCCGCGCGATCGACTCGAGCCCGCTCAGAGCTCGCTGGGCATGCTCCCGGACGTAGCGGGCCAGGGGGTCCTCAGCACTCACCGATCGTCTCCTTCGTCCCCTCGAGCATCGCTGCTCATCCGGCCGGGCCACGAGAACGTCCTTCTGCGACCGGCACCGGCCGGACGGCGTCGGGGTAGGCCAGGCGGGGCTTGAACCCGCGACCGACGGATTATGAGTCCGCTGCTCTGACCGGCTGAGCTACTGGCCCGTGCGCCCTGGGCAGGGCGTCGTCGAACTTACCACGGGCCGAGCCCATGACCTGGCGCGATGTGACGCGTGCACGCGGTACGACGGCCGTTGAGCGCCGACCCGGAGCCAGGACGTGCCGCGCCCCGGCACGGGTCCACGGTGGTGTGGTTAGATGCGTCATAGTGCCCGGCGGGACGCCCGCTCGGAGGTGCGCCCAGGTGCTGCTCCTGCTAGAGTCTTCCAGGTCGATCCCGCATAGCTCAATCGGCAGAGCATTCGACTGTTAATCGAAGGGTTGTTGGTTCAAGTCCAACTGCGGGAGCCACAGGAGGAGAACAGCCCCGGGGTCACTCCGGGGCTGTTCTTCGTTCACCAGGTTCTCGTGAAGGAGCAGGACGATGTCCTCTGTCCCCGATGATCGCTTCGAGCTCCCCGAGGACTTCGGCCCGGGAAGCGTCTGGGCCGACCGCTCCGGCCACCGCACCCTCGTCGGCCGCAACCAGCGCGGCGTCGAGATCCCGATCGGACTGGGCGAGGGCGAGATCAGCCCCGGCGAGCTCCTGAAGCTCGCCGTGATCGGCTGCGCCGGTATGAGCAGTGACGTCAACCTCTCGCGCCGTCTGGGCGAGGACTTCGACATGCGGCTGTGGGCGCACGGTCTCTCGGAGGACTCCGACAACCGGTACCACTCGATCGCCGAGCAGGTGCAGCTCCCCGTGGAGCAGCTCACCGAGGCCGAGACCGCTGAGATCACGAAGGTCTTCGGGCGCGCCGTCGCCGCCGGATGCACGGTCGAGCGCACCATCGTCCCCGGCGTCGAGGTCACCCACGAGGTGCTCGGCGGAGCCGGGGCCGCCCCGGAGGCGGAGACCGCGCACGGATCCGCGGAGAGCTCCCTCCCTGCCACGGGCGAGGACGCCGAGGCGACGGGGCAGGTCGAGCGATGACCATCCGGCCCATCCGCATCGTCGGCGACCCGGTTCTGCGCACCCCGTGCGACCCGATCAGGACGGTCACCGACGCCACCCGCAACCTTGCCCGGGACCTCATGGACACCGTCGACGACGAGGGCCGCGCCGGCGTCGCGGCCAATCAGATCGGGGTAAGCCTGCGCGCGTTCTCCTGGAATCTCGAGGACCACGGCGTCGGGCACATTCTCAATCCGGCCATCGTCGAGCTCTCCGAGGAGACCCAGGACGACGACGAGGGCTGCCTGTCGATTCCCGGTCTGTTCTTCCCGCGCACCCGCAGCGCCTATGCGCGGTGTGTGGGCACGGACGTCGACGGCAATGACATCGAGCTGGCCGGAGAAGGAATCGTCGCCCGGCTGATCCAGCACGAGGTCGCACACCTCGATGGCGAGCTCTACATCGACGGGCTCGAGAGGTCCGTCAAGAAGAAGGCATTGCGCCAGATCAGAGAGACCCTCTAAAGTAAGGCCAGGACACAGACCCGGTCTTGCATCTCATTTCCGTCCGGACGGTACCGATTCGTTGGGGAAGACGCATCGGAAACCGGAAGGAACGAGATGACTCAGGGCGTTCTGTATGTGCACTCCGCTCCGCGAGCCCTCGCACCGCATATCGAATGGGCCGCCAGCGGAGTCCTCGGCATGCCCTCGCGCATCCATTGGGACGAGCAGCATGTCGGCCGCGGCCTGGTGCGCGCCGAGATGACGTGGCGGGGCCGCGAGGACACCGGCGCGCGGCTCGTCAGCGCACTGCGCGGCATGCACGAGGTGCGCTTCGAGGTGACGCAGGAGGCGACCGCGTCCACGGACGGGGCGCGCTGGAGCTGCACCCCGGAGCTCGGCATCCACCACGCCGCGACCGACCACGCCGGCAACACGGTGCTCACCGAGGACCGCGTGCGCGGATGCATGGAGCGTGCGGGGGATGATCCCTCGGCGCTGCGCCGCGAGCTGGGCATCGCGCTCGGGGAGCCCTGGGACGAGGACCTCGAGATCTACCGGCACGCCGGCGACGGCGTGCCCATGCGCTGGCTGCACCGCGTCGGCTGATTCCCGCCTCGCCCTCGTCGGGCCACCGGCAGGTCGGGCACCGCGCCCGACGCGAGAGCGCCGCATCTGGCCAGGAGATGCGGCGCTCTCTGTATCCTGCGTGGTCGCGGCGAGATCCTGCGTAGTCGCGGCGAGATCCTGCGTGGTCGCGGTGAGAATCCTGTGGTCGCTGCGCGACCCGGCGCTCAGGCGCTGGTGAAGAGCACGGCGACGTCGTGCCCGCCGAAGCCGAAGGCATTGTTGAGCACGGCGATGTCACCACCGGGGAGGTCCACCGGCTTGTTCTGAGCCACGTTCAGCGAGACCTCGGGATCGAGGTTTTCGATGTTGATCGTGGGCGGGGAGACGCGGTGGTGGGAAGCGAGGACCGAGAAGACGGATTCCAGCGCGCCCGCGCCGCCGAGCAGGTGGCCGGTCATCGACTTGGTCGAGGTGACCACCAGCTGATCGGTGATCCCGTCCAGCGCATCGGAGACGGCGTTGAGCTCGCTGATGTCGCCGAGCGGCGTCGAGGTGCCGTGGGCGTTGACGTGGACCACGTCGGCCGGCGCGAGGTCGCCGTCGGTGACCGCCTCGCGCACCGCGCGGGACTGCCCCTCGAGCGAGGGGGCCGAGATGTGGTACGCGTCCGAGGCCATGCCGCGTCCCGAGGCGTAGGCGTACACGCGGGCACCGCGGGCGGCGGCGTGGTCCTCGCTCTCGAGCACGAGGATGGCTGCGCCCTCGCCGAGGACGAAGCCGTCACGGTCCACGTCGTAGGGCCGGGAGGCGTGCTCGGGATCGTCGACGCGGGGGGAGAGGGCGCGGATGTTGGCGAAGCCGGCCAGCGGCAGGGGATGCACGCAGGCCTCGGTGCCGCCGACGACCACGACATCCGCGCGGCCCGAGCGGATCATGTCCATCCCGCCGGCGACCGCCTCGGCGCCGGAGGCGCAGGCCGAGACCGGCGTGTGGGCGCCGGCGCGGGCCCCGAGCTCGATCTCGATGTGCGCACTGGAGGAGTTCGCCATCAGCATCGGGACGGTGAAGGGGTTGACCCGGCGGGCGCCGCGCTCGCGCACCACGTCCCACTGGTCCAGGATCGTCCACACTCCGCCGATGCCGGTGCCGACGACCACGCCCAACCGGGTGGGATCGACGTCGGGCGTTCCCGCATCGGCCCAGGCCTCGCGGGCGGCGATCATCGAGTACTGGCCCGAGGGGTCCAGCTTCTTCGCCTCGGGTCGGGCGAGGTGCTCGAACGGGTCGATGGCGATCTGGCAGGCGAAGTCCACGGCCAGGCCGTAGCGCTCCTTCCAGTCGTTCTCGAGCGTACGGGCGGTGGAGGTACCGGCCAGCGCGGCGTTCCAGGTGGAGGCGACGTCACCGCCGAGCGGGTTGACGGTGCCGAGACCGGTGACGGCGACACGGGAGCGGGAAGCGGACATGCGGACCTCCAGGTCGGGTGGGCGAGAAGGCGGCGACGCCCGGGACGGGAACGTCCCGGGCGTCAAGCGGGGATCAGGACTGCGCGCCCTCGATGTACTTGACGGCGTCGCCGACGGTGGCGAGGTTCTTGACCTCTTCGTCGGGGATGCGCACGTCGAACTTCTCCTCGGCGTTGACCACGATGGTCATCATCGAGATCGAGTCGATGTCGAGGTCGTCGGTGAAGGACTTCTCGAGCTTGACGTCCTCGGTGGCGACACCCGTCTCCTCGTTGACGATCTCGGCGAGGCCCTCGAGGATCTCGTTCTCGGTGTGTGCCATGGGTTCTCCTTAGGTCTATGGAATGTTGGCGGTCAAAGACTACCCGCGTCGCGGCCGGGGATCCGGCAGCCGAGGCGTGATAGTGGCACGGGCGTGACGCGGGTGACAAGCACCCCGGCGCGACGTGTCCGCAACGGTCAGGGGAGGACGAGCACCTGGCCGGCGTAGGCCAGGCCCGCGCCGAAGCCGAACTGGACCAGGACGTCGCCGCTGCGGACGGCTCCCTCCTGGATCAGGCGGTGGGTGGCCAGGGGGATCGAGGCGGCCGAGGTGTTCCCGGTCTCCGCGATGTCCCGGCCGATGACGACGTCCTCGCGCAGCTGCAGCTGCTTGGCGAGCTCGTCGACGATGCGCATGTTGGCCTGGTGGGGGACGAACACGTCGACGTCCTCGACACTCAGCCCGGAGGCGTCGAGCATCTCGCGGACCTTCTGGGCGGTGTGCCACACGGCCCAGCGGAACACCGTGCGACCGTCCTGCTCGAGCGTGGGCCAGTCGCCCGTGCCGTCGCGGAAGTCGATCATCGAGCCCGTCATGCGGATCGTGTCCCAGCTGTCTCCGTCGCTGCCCCAAACGGTGGGGCCGATCTTCGGCTCGTCGCTGGGGCCGACGATCGCCGCGCCGGCGCCGTCGCCCAGTAGGAAGGAGATCGAACGGTCGGTGGGGGAGACGAAGTCGGAGAGCTTCTCGGCGCCGATGACCAGCACGTGGCGTGCCGCTCCGGTGCGGATCAGGGCGTCGGCCTGGCCGATGCCGTACGCGAACCCGGCGCAGGCCGCGGAGATGTCGTAGGCGATGACATCGGGGCGGCCCAGCTCGCCCGCCAGCAGCGTCGCCAGCGACGGCGTGGGATACGGGAAGGAGATGGTCGAGACGATGATCGCATCCAGCGTCTCGAGGTCGATCCCGGAACTCTCGATCGCCTCCTTCGCCGCGGTCAGCGACAGGTCCTTGACGCCGACGTCCTTGCTGGCTCGGGTGCGGGTGATGATCCCAGTGCGCTGACGGATCCACTCGTCCGAGGAGTCGATCGGGCCGACCAGGTCATCGTTAGGCACGACGAGATCGCCGCGGGCGGCACCGTAGGCAAGGACCTGGGATCCCGGGACGGTGGGGCGGTGCTGGAGGGAGACTCGCGCTGCCATGTCAGTGCTCCTGGCCTTCGGACGCGGCGACACCGGCGTGCTCGTGCACCAGGTCGCGGGCGGCCTCGAGATCGTCGGGCGTGTTGAGGTTGACCGTCGCGACGCCCTTGACGTCGCGCTTGGCCAGGCCTGTCAGGGTGCCGGCCGGCGAGAGCTCGACCATCCCCGTCACGCCGCGCTCGCGCAGCGCGCCCATGCACGCCTCCCAGTCGACGGGGGAGGCGACCTGGGTGACGATCAGCTCGAGGTAGCGGGACCCGGTGGAGACCGATTCGCCGCCGGCGTTGGAGATCAGCGGCGAGGACGGGTCCGCGACGGAAAGCGTGGGAACGAAGCCGGCGAGTTCATCGCGGGCTCCGGCCATGTACGGCGTATGGAACGCGCCGGCAACCGGGAGCGGGATCACCCGCGCCCGCGACGGCGCATCCTCGGCCAGGGCGGCGAGAGCGTCGGTCGAGCCGGCGGCGACCACCTGCGCGGCGGAGTTGATGTTCGCGGCGTGCAGTCCGTGGCGCTCGATCGCGGCCAGGACCTCGTCGCGGGCCCCGCCGACGACTGCGGCCATCCCCGTGGGCTCCGCGGCGGCGGCCTTCGCCATCGCCTGGGAGCGGACGGCCACCAGACGCATCGCATCCTCATCGCTGAGGACGTGGGCCAGGGCGGCGGCGGTCAGCTCGCCGACGCTGTGGCCCGCGATGACGTCGGCCGGCGGCAGATCGGGGCCGTCGTCCTGGGGACCGAGCTGGGTGCCGGCGATGATGCCCGCCGCGACCAGCAGCGGCTGAGCGATGGCCGTGTCGCGGATGGTGTCGGCGTCGGACTCGGTGCCGTGACGCAGGAGGTCCACGCCGGCGGCCTCGGACAGTGAGGCGAGCATCGCCTCGACGCCGGGCAGCTCACGCCACGGGCTCAGGAATCCGGGCTTCTGGGCCCCTTGGCCGGGGCAGACGATCGCGAGCACGAGGACCTCCAGGACGGGGGGATGCGGGGAGCGGCGCTCGGGGGTGCGGCGCCGTGAGGGGAAGCGGACGCCGGGTCATCCATCGCGCACGAGGGATGACCCGGCGGTGATCAGGACTCGCCGCCGAACGAGCCGGACTGGCCGGCGTTGACGTTCAGCAGGTCGTACTTGTCGATGGCCTGGCGGACCACCGCGGCGTCGATCTTGCCCTCGCGGGCCAGCAGCTGCAGGGTCTTGACGACCATGGAGTGCGCGTCGATCTTCAGGTGGCGGCGAGCCGCCGGGCGGGTGTCGGAGAAGCCCCATCCGTCGGCCCCGAGCACGCCGTACTGCCCCGGGACCCATTCGCGGATCATGTCCGGGACCATGAAGTCGTAGTCGGAGGTCGCCACGAACGGGCCGCTGACGCCCTCGAGGCGCTGCGAGATCCACGGGATGCGCTGATCCTCGGGGCTGAGCAGGTTGTGCTTCTCCGCCTCCAGGGCCTCCTTGCGCAGCTCCGTCCAGGAGGTCACCGACCAGACGTTGGCGCGTACGCCCCAGTCCTCGGCCAGCAGCTCGCGGGCGTGGCGGGCCCACGGCACGCCGACGCCGGAGGCCAGCAGCTGTGCCTCGGGCCCGTCGCCCTCGGGCAGGCCCTCGACGACGTACATGCCCTTGAGCAGGCCTTCGACGTCCAGATTCTCCGGCTCCGCGGGCTGGACGATCGGCTCGTTGTAGACGGTGATGTAGTAGAAGACCTCCTGCAGGCGGTCGTCCTCGCCGTACATGCGCTGCAGACCGTCGCGGATGATGTGGCCGAGCTCGTACCCGTACGCCGGGTCGTAGATCACCGCGCCGGGGTTGGTGGCGGCCAGGATCGGCGAGTGGCCGTCCATGTGCTGGAGGCCCTCGCCGGCCAGTGTGGTCTTGCCGGCCGTCGCGCCGATGACGAAGCCCTTGGCCATCTGGTCCCCGGCGGCCCAGAAGAAGTCGCCGGTGCGCTGGAACCCGAACATCGAGTAGAAGATGTACAGCGGGATCATCGGGAAGTCGTGCGTGGCGTACGAGGTGCCCGCGGCGGTGAAGGCTGCCGTGGAGCTGATCTCGTTGATGCCCATGTGCTTGATCTGGCCGGAGGTGGACTCCTTGTAGGCCAGCAGCAGGTCACGATCGACCGAGAGGTAGTTCTGCCCGTCGGGGTTGTAGATCTTCGCCGTCGGGAACAGCGAGTCCATGCCGAAGGTGCGCGCCTCGTCGGGGACGATCGGGACCCAGCGCTTGCCGGTCTCCTTGTCACGCATGAGGTCCTTGAGCAGACGCACCAGTGCCATGGTGGTGGCGATCTCCTGCTTGCCCGACCCGCGACGGGTGACCTCGTAGGCCTTGTCGCCGGGCAGCTCGAGCGCCTTGTGCTCGGTGCTGCGTGAGGGCATGGGCCCGCCGAGCTCCTCGCGGCGCTGCTTGAGATACTTCATCACCGGGGCGTCGTCATCCGGCAGGTAGAGCGGGGCGTCGTAGACGCTGCCGGACTCGAGCTGCTCATCGGTCACGGGGATGCGCAGCGTGTCGCGGAGCGCCTTGAGATCCTCGAGGGTGAACTTCTTCATCTGGTGGGTCGCGTTGCGGCCCGCGAAGTTCGTCCCCAGCCGGTATCCCTTGACGGTCTGGGCGAGGATGACGGTCGGCTTGCCCTTCTGGGCCATGGCGGCCTGGAAGGCGGCGTAGACCTTCTGGGCGTCGTGCCCGCCGCGGTTGAGCTTCCACCAGATGTCGTCGTCGGAGAGGTCCTCCACGAGCGCCTTGGTGCGCGGATCGCGCCCGAAGAAGTTGTCCCGGATGAAGCCGCCGGATTCGGCGCGGTACGTCTGGTAGTCACCATCGGGAGTGGCGTTCATCAGGTCGATGAGCGCCCCGTCGGTGGACTTGGCCAGCAGGGGATCCCAGCCGGAGCCCCAGACGACCTTGATGACGTTCCAGCCCGCGCCGCGGAACTGCGCCTCGAGCTCCTGGATGATCTTGCCGTTGCCGCGCACCGGCCCGTCGAGCCGCTGCAGGTTGCAGTTGATGACGAAGGTGAGGTTGTCCAGGTGCTCCTTGGCGGCGATGTGCAGCGCGCCGCGGGACTCGACCTCGTCCATCTCGCCGTCGCCGAGGAACGCCCAGGTGTGCTGCTCGCTGGTGTCCTTCAGCCCGCGGTTGCTGAGATAGCGGTCGAAGGAGGCCTGCTCGATCGCCGCGACCGGGCCGATGCCCATCGAGACCGTCGGGAACTCCCAGAAGTCCTGCATCGCCCGCGGGTGCGGGTACGAGGGCATGCCGTGCTCGCTGGAGAACTCCTGGCGGAAGCCGTCCAGATCCTCCTGGCCGAGGCGGCCCATCATGTAGGCGCGCGCGTAGATCCCGGGGGAGGCGTGGCCCTGGAAGAAGACGTGATCGCCGCCGCCGGGGTGGTTGCGGCCACGGAAGAAGTGGTTGAAGCCGACCTCGTACATCGTGGCGATGGAGGCGTAGCTGGAGAGGTGGCCGCCGACGGCGACCCCGGGGCGCTGGGCGCGATGGACGAGCATCGCTGCGTTCCAGCGGTTGATGTTGCGCAGCTCCTTCTCGAGCTCCACGTCACCGGGGTACTCGGGCTGCTCCTCGACGGGAATGGTGTTGACGTAGTCCGTGGTCAGCGACTCCGGAAGCTCCAGGTCGCGTTCACGGGCGTGCTGGATGAGGCTCTGGACGACCTCCGAGGCGCGCTCGTCGCCCCGGTGCTCGACGAGTCCGTCGAACGAGTCCAACCACTCCTGCGTCTCCTCCGGGTCGGGATCCTGCGCGTGACTGGGCAGGTTGATGCCGATGGGACGAGGGGTCTCGTGCGAACTCACACTGTCCTTCTCTCTTCGGGAGGCGATGGACCGGCCGTGGGAGCAGTGGAACGCCGGCGGGCCCGGCTCCTTCGGCCTCGGTCCGAGCAAGCCTACCGTCGCCGGGGCGTGGAGGGACCTTCACGATCCCTCCTCAGGTGTGAGACGCCGGACACCCCGTACGGGCGCGTCGGAGTCACAGGCCCGCAGGTGGCGGAGGGTGCGGACGGCCCTCATCGCCCGGTGCCACCTCGAATCTCACCCGCGTGCGCCCCTGTAGTGCAGGAGGGTGGCTCGTGACATAGAATCGGCGCGCAGAGTTCGGTCCACCGTCCCCTCGGGCACGGCCGGACCTGCCGTATCTGCTTTGCCCCATCCTGTGAGGAGCCTTTTCTTGTCACCGTCGGCCGACGCCCCTTCGCCCAGCTCTCTTGCCGAGGCGCTGACGTTCACCTCGGGCCAGATCGTGCAGGAGTTCGGCTACGACGATGATGTCGACCTGGATCTGCGCGACGCGATCGAGGACCTCATCGACGGTGAGCTCGAGGACGAGGACTGCCAGGAGATCGTCGACGCCGTGATCATGTGGTGGCGCGATGGTGACGGCGACCTGACCGACGCGATGGTCGACACCCTCACCACCCTGGCGCCCGGCGCGCCCGTGTGGGTGCTGACCCCCAAGGCGGGCCGCGACGGGCACGTGCCCCCGGGAGAGATCCAGGAGAGCGCCGGGGTCGCCGGTCTGCGCGTCCTGACCACCGTGAGCCTCGCGCCCGATTGGACGGGGACCCGCCTGGCCAGCCGCCCGAGCTGATCACCGCCCTCGCGGCGGCCTCGCCCGCGAGGTGACCGCGCCTCGCGCGCGGGCGCGCGGCGTGCGATAGAAAGGGTCACCTGAAGGAGGTCCGGGGGCGCAGCTCCCGTCCGGGTCGTTAGCTCAGCTGGTCAGAGCGTCTGGTTTACACCCAGAAGGTCGGGGGTTCGAGCCCCTCACGACCCACCACGAGACACGGTGCACGGACACCGCTCAGCTCCGGCTCGCGCCCGGCGACGGGGTGCACCGACCTCACCGCATGCACCGCCTCACGGGGCGCACCGACCTCACGGCGTGCGCCGGGCTGTGGACCCTCGGAGCGGGGTGTGCGTCGGCCGGAGGGAAGCGTTCGTCAGCGGGTGACGACGTAGGCGAGCACCAGCAGGCACGGCACCGCGAGCGCCGCGCAGCCCCACACGACCGCGGTCCGCCGGTCCTGGGCACGTTCCTCATCGGTACGGGGCCGCTCACCGCCGGGGAAACCGGCCGCCTCGGCCTCTTCACGATCACGGTTGCGACGCACCAGCAGCCGGCCGATGATCACGATCAGGAAGGCAAGGATCGTCACGCCGAAAAGGAGCAGGATCAGGGTGTCGATGGCGGATCCTCCTGACGGGATGGAACGGATGTGGACAGGATCTCATGGCCTCGGGCAGCCGCCTGGGCGGTTCCTATACTGGAGGACCATCGCGGCAGGCTCGGACCGTTCTCGCACAGTTCGCCCGGGTGACCGCGACCGGCACCTATCGAAGGAGGAGCCGCGCAGGTGAGTGCACCGAGCAGACCGTTCGACGTCGAGGCGATCAGGGCGGATTTCCCGATCCTCGGCCGCATGCTGGACGAGGACACCCCGATGATCTACCTGGACGGGGGCGCCACCTCGCAGCGGCCCCAGCAGGTGATCGACGCCGAGGTCGCCTACCTGACCCACGACCACGCAGCGGTCAAGCGCGGCGCTCACCGGATGGCCACGGCCGCCACGGACGCCTTCGAGGACGCGCGCGAGACGGTGGCCGCGTTCTTCGGCGCCGCCACACCCGACGAGATCGTCTTCACCGGCAATGCGACCGAGGCGCTGAATCTGGTCGCCTACTCCCTCGGCAACGGTGATGAGTCCACCCCGGAGCACCTGCGGGTGCACGAGGGCGACGAGATCCTGGTGACCGAGATGGAGCACCACGCCAACCTGGTCCCCTGGCAGGAGCTGGCCCGGCGCACCGGCGCCACGCTGCGCTGGATCCCGCTGGCCGACGACTTCACCCTGGACCTGACCGGTCTGGACGCACTGGTCACCGAGCGCACCAAGGTCGTCGCCTTCGCCCACCAGTCCAATGTGCTCGGAACCGTGAATCCCGTCGCACGGCTGGTCGAGGCCGCACAGTCCGTGGGCGCGCTGACCGTCCTGGATGCGGCCCAGTCCGCCCCGCACATGCCGATCGACCTGGCCGCACTCGACGTCGACTTCGTCGCGCTGTCCGGCCACAAGATGCACGGCCCCACCGGCATCGGCGTGCTGTGGGGCCGCTACGAACACCTCGCGGCGCTGCCCCCGTTCCGCACCGGCGGATCCATGATCGAAGTGGTCCATCTCGACCACTCGACCTTCGCCGCGCCGCCGGCCCGGTTCGAGGCCGGCACGCCCCCGATCAGCCAGGCCGTCGGCCTCGCCGCCGCCTGCGATTACCTCACCGCTCTCGGCATGGAGCAGGTCGCCGAGCACGAACGGGCCCTGACCGACCGGGCGCTGCGCGGGCTGGCAGCGATCGACGGGATCCGCATCATCGGCCCCGCCGCCTCCCCGGAACGGGCGGGCGCGGTGTCCTTCGCCCTGGCAGGCCGCCACCCGCACGACGTCGGCCAGGTGCTCGATTCCCTCGGCCTCGAGGTGCGCGTCGGGCATCACTGCGCCTGGCCGCTGCATCGCCGCTACGAGCTGCACGGGACCACCCGCGCGAGCTTCTCCCTCCACACCACCGCCGCGGAGGTCGACGCTCTCATCGCGGGCGTCCGGCACACCGCCGACTTCTTCGGATCATTCTCATGAGCACAGCACTGAACTCCCTGTACACCGAGCTCGTCGTCGAGCACGACAAGCGCCCTCTGCACGAGGGCCTGCGCGAGCCGTTCGACGCTGAGGTCCACCACGTCAACCCCACCTGCGGGGATGAGATCACCCTGCGCCTGCATCTCAGTGGCAGCGGCGAGGGCCAGCGTATCGAGGACGTCTCCTATGACGCGATCGGCTGCGCCATGAGCCGGGCCGCCGCGTCGATCATGGCGGACCTCCTGATCGGCCGCACCGTGGCCGAGATGGATCCGGTGCGGGAGCACTTCGAGGCGGCCATGGGATCGCGTGGCCGCATCGAGGGCGACGAGGAGCTGATCGGTGACGGCGTCGCCCTGCTCGGAGCCGCCAAGTTCCCCGCGCGCGTGAAGTGCGTGCTGATGCCGTGGAAGGCCTACCAGGCGGCGCTGGTCGAGGCCCGGGCGCTCGGCTCATGAGCCGCCCGCACACTGTCGGTCCTCTGGCGGCGGCCACGGTGGGATCCGTGACCGGTCTGCTCGAGGAGACCTATCCGCTGTCCTGGGCGGAGTCCTGGGATCGGGTCGGTCTGGTGCTGGGGGAGCGAGGGGCCGACGTCCGACGGGTGCTGCTGGCCGTGGACCCCACAGTGGCGGTCGCCGAGGAGGCCGTGGACCGCGGCGCCCAGCTGCTGGTGACCCACCACCCGCTGCTGCTGCGCGGGGCCAGCTTCCTGCCCGCGGACCAGGGCAAGGGCGCCGTCGTCACGGACCTGCTGCGCGCCGGCACCGCCCTGTGGTGCGGTCACACCAACGTCGACCGGTCCACGCTCGGCACCGTCGGCGCCTGGATGAGCGCCTTGGATCTCCAGGATCCTCGGGCCCTCGTGCCGCCCCCGGAGAGCACGATGGCAGCCCACGGGTCACAGCTGTTCGGCCTCGGGGCGATCGGCAGCCTGCCACGGGAGATGAACGTCGCCGAGTTGACCGCAGCCGTGGCCGGCATCGTCCCGCCCACGGCCCGCGGAGTCGTCCACACCGGCCCGGCGAGCCAGCCTGTCCGGACCGTGGCCGTGTGCCCGGGCGCCGGCGACTCCTTCCTGGAGCAGGCCCTCGCCGCAGGTGTGGACGCCTACATCACCTCGGATCTGCGCCACCATCCCGCTCTGGAGCACCTCGAGGCCGCTGCGGACCACGCGGCGGTGCCGGCGCTGATCGACGTCCCGCACGCGGCGAGCGAGGCGCTCTGGCTGCCGCTGGCCCGCGACCTGCTCAGCGACGCCGTGCCCGGCCTGGACGTCGTGATCAGCGAGCACACGACCGATCCCTGGGGCGGCCGCGCCGGCTGACCCGCCGCCCAGCGGACCAGCCGCCCAGTGGACCAGCCAGGTCAGGCGATGTGGTCGACGATGACGAGGCGGTCTCCCTCCAGTTCCACGCGGAGACCGCCGCCGAGGGCCGGCTGCAGCAGATCCACGACGTCATCGGCCGAGGCCGGAGTCGTGCCGGCCGCCAGCAGCGATCGCGTGACGAGTCCGCGGTAGCGCTTGGCATCGTGGGAGACGACCTTGCGCGCACCGCCGCGCTCCTGGACGGGTGAGACCTCGAGGACCCGCACTGCCGGGTCGGTGCGCAGCTGCATCATCGAACGGTACGAGCCGGAGCGGCAGTCGATGACCACCGGCGATCCACCCTCCGCCTGTTCCTTCTGCAGGCGCTGCGCCGTCGGCCGCAGCCTCTGGGTCCACCAGGAGCCGGCCTTCCCGAGTCGGGAGACGGCGGAGGTCGCCGAGAGCCGGTAGGCGGGGATCCGGTCGGTGCCGGCGTCGACGAGTCCGAACAATGCGCTCTGGACGAGAAGGCGGCGGTCCGGCGCGGGGCGGTGCGCGGGGTCCAGCTGGTCGTAGAGCACCCCGGAGTACACCGCGAGCGGGGGAGCGGCCGGCTCGTGCTCGAGGTCTGCCATCCGCTGGACGAGCTCGGGGGAGGAGGCTGGGACACCGAGCTTCGCGGCGGCGTCCTGGGTCCCCGCCGTCCGCTGGGCGGCCCGCAGCATGGTCCGTCGGGCCTCGAGCAGCTCGGGCAGCGCCATCGCCTCGAGGTCGAGCGGGCGGGCCTCGGCCTCGGGTGGTCGTGTCTTGGTCTCCGAGGGCGGCAGCAGGATCAGCATCTCTCCATTCTCGGAGGCCGATCCGCCCTGCCATGGCACCTCGGGAGGCGCAGTCGCGAGACTTTGCGCACGTCAGCGCACCGTCGGTGACGACCTCACTGGCGGCCCGAGTGCGCGGTCGGCGTAAACTGGACGGCGGACCAGTCGGCCGGGCAGTCGCGTCCTCGGGGCTCGCGCTCCGGGGCCGAGGAAAGTCCGGGCTCCGCCTGGCACGGTGGTGGGTAACGCCCACCCGGAGTGATCCGCGGGACAGTGCCACAGAAAGCAGACCGCCGCCTGAGCCTTTCGGGGCGCGGGCGGTAAGGGTGAAAGGGTGGTGTAAGAGACCACCGCGGTCTCGGTGACGAGGCCGGCACGGTAAACCCCACCGGGAGCAAGGTCGTACAGGGAACGTTCGAGGGTGCCAGCCCGAGTTCCCGGGTGGACCGCTGGAGGTCGTCGGCAACGGCGATCCGAGATGGATGACTGCCGCTCACAGAACCCGGCTTACAGGCCGGCTGGTCCCTCATCACCCTCCGCCACCGCTGCGCCGGTAGGGAGGTGCAGCAATGTGGCGGTCAGCGCCGAGTCACCCTGCCTGAGCGTGCTCACGTCGCGCACCAGACCAGGAAGTTGCGCTCACCCCCGGGGCGGCCTGATCGGCAGACGCGTCCGGCCTGCCTGCTTCCCGCCGGACCCCTACTTCCGCGCAGAGCTCTTCTTCGGCGCAGAGGTCTTCCTCGACCCCGACGACTTGGTCGACCCTGACGACTTGGTCGACCCTGACGTCTTCGCCCCGGACGACGACCGGGACGAAGACGCCGACGTGCTGTTGCCGCTGCGGGCCGAACTCTTCGAGCCGGAGCTCTTCGACGCGGAAGCGGTCTTCTTCTGACCGGAGGTGGCCGAGCCAGAGTCCTTCTTCTGCGCCGAGGTCTGCTTCCGGCTGGAGGCGGACCGGCCGGAATCCTTCTTCTGGGCCCCGGTCTGCTGACGGGTCGAGGCGTCGGACCCCGAGTCCTTCTTCTGACCCGATGTCGACTGCGCCGAGTCCTTCTTCTGACTCGTGGACTTCTTCTGGCTCGTGGTCTTCTGACCGGACGTGGTGGCTTTCGTGCCGGAGCTCTTCGCAGACGACTTCTGCGCGCCGGTGGCCTTCCCGGACGAGCTCTTGGTGGCGCTCGATGCCTTCGTCGAGGCGGTGCTCTCGGCGGATTCCTCGGCCGGTGACCTGGTCGACGTCGCAGCGTTCTCCGTGGCATCGGTGCTCGCCGCGGACGTCGTCGAGCTCGCCTGCTTCGACGACGTCTTCGAGTTCGCCTGCTTCCCCGAGGACGCCGTCGACGGCGAGGACGTCTGCTCGCGAGAGGACGTCGAGCCGGATCCGTCGACATCATCCTCTGACCGTCGCGCAAGTGCCGCAGCGCCGATGATGCCTGCCTCGTTGCGCAGCTCCGCCGGCACGATGGGGGTGTTCAGCTCCAGGCGCGGGAGGAACTTCTCGTGCTCCTTGGAGACCCCGCCGCCGACGATGATGAGGTTCGGGCTGAAGAGGAACTCGACCAGGGAGAAGTACTTCTGGAGCCGCTTCGCCCACTTCTTCCAGGACAGGTCCTTGCGCTCACGAGCGGATTCGGCCATGTACTTCTCGGCCGAGTCGCCCTTGAGCGGAATGTGCCCGAGCTCCGTGTTCGGCACCAGGCGCCCGTCGACGAACATCGCACTGCCCACGCCGGTGCCCAGCGTGATCACCAGCACCACGCCCTGCTGGCCGCGGCCGGCACCGAACTCCATCTCCGCGATGCCGGCGGCGTCGGCATCGTTGACCACGAACACGTCGTGCCCGGTGCGCTCGGTGAACAGGGCGTCGGCGTCGGTGCCGATCCAGGACTTGTCGACGTTGGCGGCGGTACGGGCCACTCCCTGCTGGATGACGGCCGGGAAGGTCACGCCGACGGGCATGCCCTCGCTGATGTCGAAGCTCTCGATGAGCTCGCTGACCGTGTCGGCGACCGCGTCCGGTGAGGAGGGCTGAGGGGTCTTGATCCGCAGCCGGTCCGCGGCGAGCGCCCCCGACGCAAGATCCACGGGCGCGCCCTTGATGCCGCTGCCGCCGATGTCGATGCCGAACGCCTGCTCGGTCATGATCTGTCCTCGTTCCGTGTGCCGGGTCCCGGCGGTCTGTCCGCCCATCGCTGGCCATAGTGTGCCAAACAACCCGGATCCCCGCCGACGAGCCGCGCTGCCGACCCCGCCGACGAGGCGGCCGGCGGTGGCCCGAGCGAGCGCGGGACGGTCCGCTCAGAGGACGGTGAGCAGCTCCGGCCCCTGGTCGGTGATGACCATGGTGTGCTCGAACTGGGCGCTGAAGGAGCGGTCCTTGGTGACCACGGTCCAGCCGTCGTCCCACTGCTCCCAGTCCTGCGAGCCCATCGCGACCATCGGCTCGATGGTGAACGTCATGCCCTCGGCGATCACGTCGTCGAACATCGGCGCGGAATCGTAGTGGGGGATGACCAGGCCGTTGTGGAAGCCCTCGGCGACCCCGTGACCGGTGTAGTCGCGCACCGACTCGTACCCGTGGCGGGCGACGAACTTCTCGATCACGCGCCCGATGACATTGACCTGGCGGCCCGGCTTCGCCGCCTTGATGCCCCGCATCATCGCCTCGTGGGACTGCGAGACCAGGTCCTGGACGCGGGGATCGACCTCACCGACCTCGAAGGTGGCGTTGGTGTCTCCGTGGACCCCGTGGATGTAGGCGGTGACGTCCACGTTGAGGATGTCGCCGGACTGCATCACCGTCGAGTCCGGGATGCCGTGGCAGATCACCTCGTTCAGGCTCGTGCAGCACGACTTCTCGTACCCGAGGTAGCCGAGAGTGGAGGGGTAGGCCCCGTGCTGGATCAGGACGTCGTGGACGACCTCGTCGATACGGTCGGTGGTCACGCCCGGCTGGGCGGCCTCACCGGCGGCCTGCAGAGCGATCGCCGCGATGCGCGAGGCCTCACGCACGCGCTCGATGACATCCGCGCTCTGGATGTGGGGCCCGGTATCGGAGACGGCCTCGTCCTTGTCGACGTACTCGGGGCGCTCGATGCGTGCGGGCACGGGACGACGGGGGCCGACGGTGCCGGGGACCAGCACCTCTCGTCCTTCTGGACGGATCCATTTCTGCTCTACAGTCATATCCACCAGTCTCTCACCGATGCGGAAAGGAGCCCGACGTGACGGAGGGCACCGAGTTCTACTACAACCTCACCACGGGCAACGTCGAAGAGGGCCGGCAGTCGCCCGGCACCGAGCTGATGGGGCCCTACTCCACGCGTGCGGAGGCCGAGAAGGCGCTGAAGATCGCTGCGGCCCGGAACGAGGCGTGGCAGGAGGAGGACCAGGAGTGGGAGGATTACGGCGGATCCGCGGAAGGGTCCGAGCCGAAGAACTGACCCTGGAGAACTGACCCCGCGGCGCTCTTCGCTCGGCCGGCTGAGGTCAGTCGAAGGAGTGCTCCGGGCCGGGGTAGGACCGCTCGGTCACCTCGTCGCGGTACTGCGCGGCCGCGCGCTGGAGATCGGCGCGCAGATCTCCGAAAGCCTTGACGAACTTGCCGTGGAATCCGGACATGCCGGCCATGTCCTGCCACACCAGCACCTGCCCGTCGCAGGAGGGGCCGGCACCGATACCGACGGTCGGCACATGCACCACCTCGGTGATGCGTGCGGCGACCTGCGCCGGGACGAGTTCGAGCACGATCGCGGAGGCCCCGGCTTCCTGCAGCGCGACCGCGTCCTCGGCGAGCTGATCGGCTGCCGCGGCGTCCCGGCCCTGGACCCGGTGGCCCGACAGCGAGTTCACCGATTGCGGGGTGAAACCGAGGTGCCCCATCACGGGGATGCCGGCCTGCGTCAGCGCCTGGATCTGGGGGACGATCGCGTGGCCGCCCTCGAGCTTGATCATCTCCGCGCCGGCCCGGATCAGCTCGACACCGTGACGGACCGCGTCGGCCGGGCCCGTCTCGTAGGTGCCGAAGGCGAGGTCCGCCACGATCAGCGGGCGGTGGACGCTGCGGGCGACGGCACCGGTGAAGGTGAGCATGTCCTGATGGGTGGTGGCGGTGGTCGAGTCGTGGCCGAGCACGGTGGTGCCGACGGAGTCGCCCACCAGCAGCACGTCGATCCCGGCCGCCTCGAAGGCCTGGGCGGAGAACTGATCGTAGGCGGTGAGCATCGAGAACGGCCGGCCGCGCTCCTTGGCGTCCTGCAGATGACGGATGCGGACCTTGGCGGGACCGGAGGAACCGGTGCCGGAGGGGGTGCTCACGATGTGCTCCTGGAGGCGCATGGACGACGAGGGTCGCGGGACTCCTCGATCGCGCCCCGCGGCCCGGACCACCGGCAGCTGCGGCAGGTCCGTACCCGGCAGTCTAGTTCCGCGTGCCCGCCGAGCCGGCGAGCCCGATCGATTCCGGGCACGGTGCGCCAGGCCTCGTGGGGCGGCCATATGGGAGCCTTGTGGCCCGTCGGCATCCGCGCCGGCGCCGAGAGGGAGGATGGATGATGAGTTCGATCATGCGCACGACGGTTCGCCGCGCGGCTGCAGGTCTGGGCGTCCTCGCCATCGCGGCGGGGGCGGGGGCGTGCACCGGCGGCGACGAGGGGGAGACGGGCGGCCAGGAGACCGCGTCGCAGGAGAGCGACCCGGAGGCTACCCGCGAGGCCACCGGTCCGAGCGACGGTGGCGGCGAGGCTCCCTCGGACGCCGGCAGCGGCGAGAACGCGGGCGAAGTCGGCGAGCAGGACGTCTCGGCGGCGAAGGAGCAGATGATCGGCTTCATCCAGGCCCTGGGCGACAAGAACGCCGAAGCGGCCTGCGGCTTCGTCCTGGACCCGGCCACCGATCAGCCGGTCGAGGGGGCCTCCGCCACCGCCTGCGTCGAGACGATCACCGACAGCGACCAGTACCAGGCCCTGTCGCCGCAGGCGGCCGCGATGGTCACCGAGGACATGCTCGAGGCCGAGCCCCGGGACGACGGGACGATCGCGATCAGCGTGCCCGGGATCGACACCGAGGTGCCGATGGCGCGGGGGGACGACGGCAGCTGGTACATCAAGGCGCTCTGACCGGGATCGGGCCGCGGCCGCCCGCGGCCCGTTACCCGTTGCCCGCTGCCCGCTGCCCGTGCGGCAGACTGGTTGCATGGAACATCTCCACGATGACGTCATCCGGACCGTCTCCGACCGCGACGTGCGGTTCATCCGTCTGTGGTTCTGCGACATCGCCGGGACGCTGAAGTCCATCGCGATCTCTCCGTCGGACCTCGAGACGGCCTTCACCGAGGGCATCGGGATCGACGGCTCCACCATCGAGGGCCTGACCCGCAGCTACGAATCAGACATGATCCTGCGCCCGGATCCGGGCACGTTCGAGCTGCTGGCCTGGCGCGGCGAGACCAATGCGACCGGACGCATGATGTGCGACGTCCTCACCCCCGACGGCGAACCCGCCGCCGCCGACCCGCGCCGCGTGCTGCGCGACATCCTCGCCCGCGCCGAGGAGAAGGGCCTGGAGCTCTTCGCCCACCCCGAGATCGAGTTCTACCTGTTCGAGAAGCCCTACACCCAGGGCGACCGGCTGGTCCCGATCGACAACGCCGGCTACTTCGACCACGTCCACCGCGGCCAGGGCCAGGACTTCCGTCGCACCGCGATCGAGCACCTGGAGGCGATGAACATCCAGGTCGAGTTCTCCCACCACGAGAACGGGCCCGGCCAGAACGAGATCGACCTGCGCTACGCCGACGCGCTGACCACGGCGGACAACATCGTCACCCTGCGCACCGTGGTCAAGGAGGTGGCCCTGTCGATGGGGCAGGTGGCCACCTTCATGCCCAAACCGATGATCGACCAGCCCGGCTCCGGGATGCACACCCACCTCTCGCTGTTCCAGGGCGGCAAGAACGCCTTCCACGAGCCCGGCGCCGAGTACGGCCTCTCCCGCACCGGCCGCCAGTTCATCGCGGGCCTGCTGCGGCACGCCCCGGAGTACAGCGCCGTGACGAACCAGTGGGTCAACTCCTACAAGCGCCTGTGGGGCGCGCAGGAAGCGCCGAGCTACATCTGCTGGGGGCACAACAACCGGTCCGCGCTGGTGCGGGTGCCCTTCCACAAGCCCACCAAGGGCACCAGCTCGCGCGTCGAGTTCCGGGGGCTGGACTCCGCGGCGAACCCGTACCTGGCCTTCGCAGCCCTGCTGGCGGCGGGCATGGCCGGCATCGAGGGGGAGTACGAGCTGCCCGAGGGCGCCGAGGACGCGGTGTGGGACCTCACCGAGCGCGAGCGCCGCGCCATGGGGATCGAACCGCTGCCCACCGACCTGTTCCGGGCGCTGGAGAACTTCGAATCCTCCGAGCTGATGGCCGGCACCCTCGGCGAGCAGGTCTTCGAGTTCTTCCTGCGCGACAAGAAACAGGAGTGGCAGCGCTATCGCGAGCAGGTGACCGACTACGAGCTGGCCTCCACGTTCGGCCGGGTCTGAGGTGCGCCGGCCGATGACCTCCCAGCCCGCGACCGGTGCCGGCGGCCTCGCCCGCCTCGGCTTCACCCGGACCGACCGCGTCAGTCGCTTCCTCGCCGACCCGGCCCTGGCCGGGCTGCCCCAGGGAGCCGTGGCCCGCATCGGAGCCACGGCCGACGGCGATGATGCGGTGATCGGTCTGCTCCGCCTGGCCGAAGCCGCCGAGGGCTGCGGACACAAAGCGCTGAAGGACGAGTTCCTCGCCGGCATCGGGACGCCCGGCAGCGCCGGCGACCGGCTGATCCGGCTGCTGGGCACGTCCGTCGCGCTCGGCGACGTCCTCACCCGGCACCCGGAGCTGCTTGAGGCGCTGCGCGAGGGCGATGACGAGCTGGCCACGCCGGCCGCCGCCGTGCGCGAGCGGCTGCTGCGGGCGGTCGGCGCCGACCCGTCGGCCCCCGTGCCCGTCGCCGCCGAGTCCGGGCGGGAGGCCCGCGACGACCTGCGGGTCGCCTACCACGAACGACTGATCCAGATCGCCGCCGCCGATGTCCTCGCCGCGTCCCCCGAAGCTCTCCAGCCGCGGGTCTCGACCGCCCTCAGCGACCTGGCAGACGCCGCCCTGGATGCGGCCGCCGCGATCGCCCGGGCGACCGTCGAGGACCACGAGAAGGTCCGCTGGTCCGTGATCGCGCTCGGCAAGACCGGAGCGCGCGAGCTGAACTTCATCTCCGACGTCGACGTGATGCACGTGGTCGCCCCCGTCGACGATGCCGCCGAGGAGGAGCTGGTGGTGATCGGCTCCGCCCTCGCCCGGGAGCTGGCTCGCGTGTGCTCGGACCGCACGGCCGAGGGGTCCCTGTGGCAGGTCGATGCGAACCTCCGGCCCGAGGGCAAGGACGGTCCGCTGGTGCGGACCCTGGACTCGTACCGCCACTACTACACCCAGTGGGCCCACTCCTGGGAGTTCCAGGCCCTCCTGAAGTCGCGCGCCGCCGCCGGCGACCTCGAGCTGGGCCGGGAATTCGAGGAGATGGTCGAGCCCTGGGTGTGGAAGGCCTCCACCCGCGAGGGGTTCGTCGAGGACTCCCGCGCGATGCGCCGCCGGGTCATCGCCCACATCCCGCACGGCGAGGCCGACCGCAACATCAAACTCGGCCCCGGCGGCCTGCGGGACGTGGAGTTCACCGTGCAGATGCTGCAGATGGTCCACGGCCGCACCGATCTGGGTCTGCATGCGCGCTCCACGCTCCAGTCGCTCGCCCGGCTGGGCGAGGGCGGCTACATCTCCCGCAACCACGTCGCCGAGATGGACGCCGCCTACCGGTTCCTGCGCTGCGTCGAGCACCGCATGCAGCTGCACCGACTGCGCCGCACCCAGGTGCTGCCCACCTCCCCAGCCGACCTGCGACGCCTGGCACGCACCCTGGGCCTGACGCCGGACCAGTTCGACCAGAAGTACAACCGCACCCGCCGCCGCGTGCGCCAGCTGCACGAGGAGATCTACTACCGCCCCCTGCTGGAGACGGCCTCCACGCTCAGCGACGGCGAGATCCGGCTGAGCCCGGAGTCGGCCACGGCCCGCCTGGCAGCGATCGGCTACCGCGACGGGGCCCGCGCCCTGACCCACATCACCGCCCTGACCGAGGGCATCTCCCGGCGCGCGAAGATCCAGCGCCAGCTGCTGCCCGCGATGCTCGAATGGTTCGCCGACGGCATCGATCCCGACCTCGGCCTGCTCGCGTTCCGCCGGCTCTCGGACACCATCGGCTCCGCCCACTGGTACCTGGGCCTGCTGCGGGACTCGGGCCTGGCCGCGAAACGGCTGACCCGGGTGCTCTCCGGCAGTCGCTTCGTCGGCGAACAGCTGGTGCAGATCCCCGAGGCGGTGCGCTGGCTCGCCCGCGACGAGCATCTGCGCCCGCTCTCCCGCGACGTCCTGGGCCGGGAGTTCCTCGCCGTCATCTCCCGGGTCGACTCCGTCGAGGTGGCCCGCGACGTCCTGCGGCGCACCCGCAACCGGGAGCTGCTGCGGATCGCCCTGGCACACCTGACCGGTCTCTCCTCCGCGACCGAGGTCGCCCGCGCCCTCACCGACCTCGCCGAGGCGGTGCTGGAGGCGGGGCTGCTGGTCGCCTTCCATGTCGTCGCCCGCGAGCGCAAGGTGGTCGGCGCCGGCGCCGAGACCCTCGACAGCGTCGAGGAGGTCGATGTCGACACCGCCAAACGCCTGCGCGAGCGCCGCTCCGACCCGGCGCGCGCCCTCGGGGTGGAGATGGCGATCGTGGCGATGGGCAGCTTCGGTGCCCGCGAGATGGGCTACGCCTCCGACGCCGACGTCCAGTTCCTCCTCATCGATCGCGGGGCCGGGCACGCCGCCGGCGAGATCGGGGTGGCTGTGGCCACCCAGGTCCAGCGCATCCTCAACGCCCCCGCCGCCGGCACCGACATGAAGGTCAGCGCGGACCTGCGCCCCGAGGGGAAGAACGGCATGCTCGCCCGCAGCGCCGAGGCATGGATCGAGTACTACCGGCGGGACGCGCAGACATGGGAGAAGCAGGCGCTGCTGCGCGCCCGGCCCGTGGTGGCCTCGGAGGCCGTCGCGGCGCAGCTGCGGGAGGAGATGGACCGGCACCGCTACCCGGCGAGCGGGCTCGACGAGCGCGCGCGGCGGGAGATCACCCGCATGAAGGCTCGCGTGGAGTCCGAGCGCCTGCCGCGCAACGCCGATCCCTCCCGCCAGGTCAAGCTCGGCCGCGGCGGGATGACCGACGTCGAGTGGAGCGCCCAGATCCTCGCCATGGAGCACGCTCACGAGGTCGACGGGCTGCGCACCACCAGCACGCTGGGCCAGCTCGAGGCCGCCGCTGGGGCCGACCTGATCTCCGCCCGGGAAGCCGAGGAGCTCTCGGAGGCGTGGAAGTTGGCCTGGCAGGTCCGCCGCTGCCTGTTCCTGTGGAAGGGCCGCGAGGGGGACGTGCTCCCCACCGACCGCACCGAACTGCGGGCCCTCGCCCAGCTCATCGATGGCGAGGACGGCTCCGCCTCCGAGCTCGAGGAGCGGTACCTGCGGCTGACCCGCCGGGCCCGGCTGATCGCCGAGCGACTCATCTTCGGCCCCGAAGGGTGACCCGCCGCCGCGTGATTCTCGGCGCGTACGGCGCTGTCACCACGGCCGGAGGCCGCCGTCGGCGTACCGTGAACTCCGCCCCCTGTCACCGACCCGCGTCCTATCGCGTCCTCCCGAGGAGCCATGACGACCCCCACTCTCAGCGCCGACACCCCGCGTGGCCGCATGTACCGCCTCGAGCCCGACGGACCGCTGCTGTACCCCTCGATCACCACGGTCGCGGGCATGCGCGCCAAGGACCACCTGCAGGGCTGGTACGCCACCATGGCCTCCAAGCGAGCACTGGAGATGTACGCGTGGCTGGACCGCAATCCCGGCCGGGCCGCGGCGGAGATCGCCCGTGTCGCCCGCGACAAGTGGGGCACCCAGAAGCGCATCGCCGCGGCCGCCACCGAGTACACGCGCACCGCGGCGGATTTCGGCACCCTGGTCCATTCCGCCTGTGAGCTGTGGGGCACCAGCGGCGCGCGCCCCACCGCCGCCCAGATCGGCGAGCTCGCCGACCACATGCGCTCCTCGCAGGGAGCCTTCGCCGCCGAGAAGGACCCGCAGGCGCTGATCACCCGCGCCGACGTGCGCCTGGACGGCTACGGCCGGTTCCTCGAGGACTACCAGCCCGAGTTCGTCGAGGTCGAGCAGACGGTCGTGAACCATACCGTCGGCTACGCCGGGACCACCGATGCGATCGTCCGTATCGGCAACACGCTGCTCAGCGCCGACATCAAGACCTCGAAGAAGGTGCGCGGCGACTATGCGCTCCAGGGTGTGGCCGTGGTCCGCGCCGAACAGCTGCTGGATGAGGACGGCACCGTGCGGGAGATGCCGGACCTCACGGGCGCGTTCATCATCCACCTGCCCGAGGCCGGCGGCTACCAGGTGGTGCCGCTGCGCACCGGTGACGCCGAGTTCGAGGTGTTCCGCTCCCTGCGCAGCGCGTGGTCCTTCGAGCCCGACGAGTGCGCCCTGGAGGCGTCGTCGGGTCCGCAGGAACTGCTGCTGTCGCTGCTGCGCGCCAAGGGCGGGATGGCCGCGCTGGACTGAGCCGGCCGATTCAGGGGACTGACCCAGCCGATTCAGGGGACCGGGCCGCCCGCTCGCTCCGTGATCTGGGTGGCCGTCAGCTCCCGGCACCGCTGGACATCCCGCAGGAGGCCGCGACGGCGCCGACCCTCGGGGCGGGCGCGGATCGCAGCGATCTCCTCCTCGGTCCAGGGCATCACGTCGCGGGTGCCGCCGCGGGCGGCCCAGCGCCGGTACCAGCGCGGCGCGAGGCGAGCGGGCCACCAGAAGCAGGACACGGCGATCACGAGCATGGCCAGCCAGATGAACGGCAGGTTCCACCACAGCTGCCGGAGATCCTCGCGTCCGAAGAACTCGAACACGGTCGCCGGCAGGGACATCACCAATGCTCCGCCCAGTCCGGCCATCGTGAACGGCCAGGTGTTGCGGGAGGCGATCTGTGAGGCGTTGTAGGGCGGCTTGACCACCCACGAGCGGCGCGCCCCGGACAGCGCACGGAGACCGGGCGCCACGACGGCGACGACCACCAGGTGCATCGCCAGTCCGATCACGAGCACGTCGGTCGTCATGTACATCGGGCGGGTTCCGTTCTCTACGGCGCCCGGATGGCGACGCAGCGGGCGAGGCGGGGGAGGGGCGCCCGGACGCGGCCACCCCGTGGTCCGTCCGGAAAGCGGCCCCCGCCCTGCACGGATGCAGGTCGGGGGCCGCTGATCGAGCTGACGGCTCGGGGAGCGTCAGCTCGAGAGCCCAGAGGGCTCAGATGTCTCCGTCAGCTCAGATGTCGTAGTAGAGCTCGAACTCGTGCGGGTGCGGGCGGAACCGGAAGGGATCGATCTCCTGGGTGCGCTTGAACTCGATCCAGGTCTCGATGAGGTCCTGGGGGAACACGTCGCCCTCGGTGAGGTAGTCGTGATCGGCCTCGAGGGCGTCCAGGGCGGCGCCGAGGGAGTCCGGCAGCTGACGGATCTGCTGGTGCTCCTCCGGGGGCAGCTCGTAGAGGTCCTTGTCGATCGGCTCCGGCGGCTCGATGCGGTTGCGGATGCCGTCAATGCCGGCCATCAGCTGGGCGGCGAAGGACAGGTACGGGTTGGCCGAGGGGTCCGGTGCGCGGAACTCGATGCGCTTGGCCTTCGGGGTGGAACCGGTGACCGGGATACGGATCGCGGCCGAGCGGTTACGGGCCGAGTACACCATGTTCACCGGCGCCTCGAAGCCCGGCACCAGACGCTTGTAGGAGTTCACCGTGGGGTTGGTGAAGGCCACCAGCGAGGGGGAGTGCTCGATGATGCCGCCGATGTACCAGCGGGCGATGTCCGAGAGGCCGCCGTAGCCGCGCTCGTCGAAGAACAGCGGCTCGCCGTCCTTCCACAGCGACTGGTGGGTGTGCATGCCGGAGCCGTTGTCGCCGAACAGGGGCTTGGGCATGAACGTCGCGGTCTTGCCGGACTCCCACGCGGCGTTCTTGACGACGTACTTGAACTTCATGACGTCGTCGGCCGCGTTCAGCAGGGTGTTGAAGCGGTAGTTGATCTCCTGCTGGCCCGCGGTGCCGACCTCGTGGTGGGCGCGCTCGACCTGCAGGCCGACCTGGTCCAGGACCGCGCAGATGTCATCGCGCAGATCGGACATCTGGTCGTTCGGGGAGACGGGGAAGTATCCGCCCTTGACGCGGGTCTTGTAGCCCTGGTTGCCGCCGAACTCGGACTCGTCGCGGTCGGTGTTCCACACGGCCTCGTCGGAGTCGATCTGGTAGAAGCCCGAGTTGATGCTGGTCTTGAACCGCACGTCGTCGAAGATGTAGAACTCGGCCTCGGCGGCGAAGATCGCCGTGTCGGCGATGCCGGTCGAGGTCAGGTACTCCTGGGCCTTCTGGGCCACCGTGCGCGGGTCGCGGGAGTAGGGCTCGTCCGTGAACGGGTCGACGATCGAGAAGTTGATGACCAGCGTCTTGCGCTCGCGGAACGGGTCCACGTACGCCGTGCGCAGATCAGGGATCAGCTTCATGTCGGACTCGTGGATCGCCTGGAACCCGCGGATGGACGAACCGTCGAACAGCTGACCGGTCTCCATCGCCTCCGCATCGAACGTGCTCGCCGGCACGTTGAAGTGCTGCATGATGCCGGGAAGGTCGCAGAAGCGGATGTCGATGAACTCGACGCCCTCTTCCTCGATGTACTTCACGACCTCGCTGGGACTGTTGAACACATTTCCTCCATCCGCGCCCACAGGCGCGTGTTTGTGCTGTCGAACCCCGAGGGGGTCATCACCATGTCGAGATCCGGGCACACGGGTGCGGACCGCATCTCGGGTGCCGTCCACCATATGCGCCGTCGGTGCGAGCCGGTTCCCATGACCGCAGAGCGGGCAGCCGCTCCCAGATCCGGGGTCTAGGGTTTCCGTCGTGGTCGAGCGCAAGGATCTGGGGTCGTGGATGGGCGGCGTGCCGTCCGATCCGGACTATGTCGCGGGGGCGGACCTCGGCCTGCCCGCCGAGGGGTCGGGGTCAGTCGCCCCGTTCTGGCGCCGTCCCGTCTCGGTCGTGATCGACTGGGGCCTGTGCGTGGCCATCTCGGCGCTGTTCTTCCAGTACGACGCCACGGCCAACCTGGTCCTCTTCGTGGTCGTGAACCTGCTGTTCATGAGCCTTTTCGGGGCCACGCCGGGCCAGTTCGTGATGCGGGTCCGGATCCTCCCGGTGCGCGGACGGATGCCGATGCCGCTGCGAGCTGCGGTGCGCACGGGTCTGATGCTGCTGCTGATCCCGGCCGTCGTGTGGAACAAGGACGCGCAGCCCCTCCACGACACGGCCGCCGGCACCGCCGCCGTCACCGTCTGACGGCTCTGCCCTCGCGACGGGTCTGCCTCTCCGGTGCCGATGCGCGGGGCACCTCATCGCGGTCGCGCGGCGATCCTCTACGCCCGTCACCCTCGTGCTTCTACGCCCGTGACCTGGTGCGATAAATATGGTCACGTTTCGATAACCCACGTAACGGAGAGATAACCACGGCTCGCGGGGAGCCGAGCCGGTGAGGAAGCGTCCCAGGTTTCCGACAGACGAAACCCCCGCGCGGTCGGAACCGGGCGGGGGCGTCAGGAGGGGAGGCGCCGCGAGTCAGCGGCCGCGCATCGCCTTGCGGTTCGGGCGTGCCCGCATCGGGTCCACGCCCTTGGGAACAGCCTGACGGATCGAGCGGTGCAGCGCTGTCAGCCGCTTGCTGACCTGTGCGGACTCATCCTTGGTGAGGACCTTCTTCATCCGCGTCATGTGGGTCGGCAGCTTGTGCAGCGGGACCTCACCCTCGCCGTCGCCGACGACGATCTGGTGGACCGGGACGCCTTCGTGCTGGAGCACCCGGCGGATGTTGCGCCGCTCCTTCTCCAGCAGCTTCATGGAGATGGCGGAGGAATCCTCCGCCACCACGGCGATCCCGGCGCGGCCGGAGGCGCGGAAGAGCATCTTCTGGCTGCGGGGATCGACCTGGACGGGCTCGTCGGCGACGTCCCAGCCGCGGCGTATCGACTGCATCGCGGCCAGGGCGGCGCCGGGCTGGCCCTTGATGCGGCTGAAGGCGGCGCGCTCGGCCTTGCGCGCCAGGATCAGCATCGCGACCAGCACGCCGACGGCCAGTCCGAGGAAGATGCCGTACCAGGGGCTGTTGAACACGAGCCAGCTGACCAGGATGCCGGCGGCGATGGAGGCCACCACCGCGAGGATCATCAGGGGCAGGGTGGTGCGGTCGACGTCCTGGGTGTACTTGAACACCTCGAGCATCTGCTTCAAGCGCCCCGGCTTCTTCGAGCCGTCGGCGTTCTTCGCGCCCTTGGCGGGCTTGGTCTCGCTGTTGCGGGCCATGGGTGTGGGTCCTCTCGGGGGCGCGCGAGCCTCAGCTCGCGGCAGCCTGATTGCTGCGGGCGACGACGCTCGCAGCTTCCTGACGGGCGGGCTGGTCCTGATCCAGATGGCGGAGATTCTCCGGGATCTCCCGGCCGAGCTTCCTCATCGCCTGCGCCCAGAGCTTCCCGGCGCGGTAGGAGGAGCGGACCATCGGTCCGGCCATGACACCGAGGAAGCCCATCTCCTCGGCGGCCTCGGAGAGCTCGACGAACTCTTCGGGCTTGACCCACCGGTCGATGGGGTGGTGCTTCTTGGACGGGCGCAGGTACTGCGTGATCGTGATGAGATCGCAGCCGGCGTCGCGCAGCCGCTGCAGGGACTCGAGGATCTCTCCGGTCGTCTCACCCATGCCCAGGATCAGGTTGGACTTGGTGATCATGCCGGCGTCCTTGCCCAGGGTGATCACGTCCAGCGACCGCTCGTAGCGGAAGGCCGGACGGATCTGCTTGAAGATCCGCGGGACGGTCTCGAGATTGTGGGCGAACACCTCGGGCCCGGCCTCGAAGACCTGCTGGAGCGCCTCGCCGTTGCCCTTGATGTCGTCGATCAGCAGCTCCACGCCGGTGCCGGGGCTGACCGAGTGGATCTGGCGGCAGGTCTGTGCGAACAGGCCGGCGGCGCCGTCGGGCAGGTCATCGCGGGCGACGCCGGTGATCGTGGAGTAGCGCAGGCCCATGTCCTTCACCGATCGGGCGACCTTCACCGGCTCCATCGGGTCGACCGCCATGGGCTTGCCGGTGGCGATGTCGCAGAAATCGCAGCGACGGGTGCAGGTGTCGCCGCCGATGAGGAAGGTCGCCTCGCGATCCTCCCAGCATTCGAAGATGTTGGGGCAGCCGGCTTCCTCGCAGACGGTGTGGAGGCCCTGCCCGTGCACGCGCTTTTTCATGGCGCTGTACTCGGGACCCATCACGGCGCGGGTCTTGATCCATTCGGGCTTGCGCTCGATGGGTACCTCGGCGTTGCGTGCCTCGACGCGCAGCATGCGCCGGCCTTCGGGAGCGACAGTCACCCTCATGCCTCCTACGTTCGACGTTCCGGGAAGTCTACCGAGCGGGCCTGGGCCCGGCGCACGTCATACCACGGCAGCAGAGGTGCGGTGCGCCACCAGTTCCGTCATCGCCTCTTCGGCCTCGTCGATCACATCGGCCACGGCGATGCGACGGCCCGCCTCGCGGCTGAGGCTGGTCACGCCGGCGTCGTCGATACCGCAGGGGATGACGTTCTCCGCCCAGCTGAGGTCGTTGGCGCAGTTCAGGGCGAAGCCGTGCATGGTGGCCCGCTTGGAGACCCGCATCCCGATCGCGCAGACCTTGCGGGCCTCCTCGCCCTGCGGGGCGACCCATACGCCGCTGCGACCCTCGATCGGGAGCGTGTCCACGCCCATCTGCCCGCAGACGCCGATGAGAGTGTGCTCGAGCGCGCGCACGAAGCCGACGACATCGATCGGGATCGGGAGCTTGACGATCGGGTAGCCGACCAATTGCTGCGGCCCGTGCCAGGTGATCTTCCCGCCGCGGTCGATGTCGATCACCTCGGCGCCGTCGCGGGGGCGCTCGTGATCAGCGGTGAGCTTGCCGGCGGTGTACACGGCCTGATGCTCCAGCAGCAGCAGCGTGTCCGGCCGGATGCCGGCGACGACCTCGGCGTGGAGGCGGCGCTGGATATCCCAGGCGGAGCGGAAGTCGACCGGACCGGGAGGCAGGTCGAACTCCTCATGGCGGTCTCCCTCGGGGAGGGGTTCGCTGAAACCGAGGCGGATGACGTCGAGCACGCACACAGGCTACTCCGGCCCTCACCAGTGCGTTGTGGACGGCCAGCGGTCGGCACCGGAGTGACGGGGTTCACTGGACCCATGGAGGACTTCGATCAGGAGCGGTTCGAGCACGGGCCGGGCCCCCTGCACGGTGGGCTGGGACGCTCCGCCGGGGCAGGGCGCCGCCTGTTGTCCGAGCTCGGCGCCGCGCAGCGGCGAGACCGCGATCGCGAGGAGACGCAGGTCCGTGTCCGGGGTGACCGTATGGCCCTGCACGTCCAAGCGCTCACGCCGACCGGCCTGGAGAGTGTGCGCGCCGAGATGCAGCTGCTCGCTGCGCTCGAGGTCGCCGGTGCCTCGGCAGCGCCGACGGTGCTGGAGATCGGGGACGAGGGCTACGTGCGGGAGTCCGCCCGGCCGCTAGACCTTCGCGGAGGCCGGCGCTCCGCGGTCGACGGCAGCCCGGCGACCGCCGAGCGGATGGCGCAGGCCCGCGCACGCGAGGATCTCGACGCGGTGGTGGACGCCCTGCATGAGCGGGGCTGGGCGCTGGGCGCCGCGCCCGGGCAGGGGATCGGGATCCGGGCCGACGGCAGCGTGGTGCTGCTCGACCTGACCGGCTTGGCGCCCGGGACCGAGGTCTCGGCGCAGCGCGCGGACCGGGCGTGGGTCGACTCCGTGCTCCAGGATCAGGAGCGCACCTTGCGGCGCCGGATCGACGAGCCGCGGCATGAGATGCCGCGGGAGGAGACGGGACCGCCGCCCGAGGACGACCCGGGGGAGGGCGCGGGAACGCCGCCCGAGGAGGCCTCGGGGGACGACGAGGTTCCGGCGAAGGGCTCCGCGGCCACTCGCGCTGCGGCGCCGTTGCCGGCTCCGCGCCTGGTCCGGGCACGGACGCGGTATGTCGGCGATACCGCCTCCCGCGACATCGGCGGCGGCGGTGTGACCGGCTCGTCGTGGCGGACCGGTGCGCGCGGGCTGGCCACGGCCGTCCGGCAGGTGCTGGCAGGGCGCCGCACTCGTCGCACCGCCGTGCTGTCCGCCGCGGTCGTGCTGGTGGCGGGCACGGTCCTCGGCGTCGCCAGTTGGCTGATCCTGTTCCCGGACTCGGGGCCACGGACCTCCGCTGAAGGAGCCGGCCCCGCTGCTGCTCCTGCCTCGGCCGAGGCCGCAGTACCGAAGATCGAGGATCCGTGGGCACTGGCCACAGAGCTCGCAGGGACCCGCCACTCCTACGTGACCGGCATCTCGGAGGAGCCGGCCGCCCTCGAGGGCAGCGAGGCCCTGGCAGAGGACGACCAGGTGCGTGAGGCCTACGAGGGGGTGGAGGTCCGTGGCGGCGGCCCGGTGGTCCATGAGGCCGAACTCGTCCGGGAACCGACTGCGGACGGTACGGCACGTCTGCAGATCGAGACGTCCACGGCCGAGCACGAGGTGATCGAGGCCGACGGCTCCACGCGGACCGTGCCGGCCACGGAGGCGACCGTCGTCGACCTGGATCTGCGCTGGGACGGCTCCCGGTGGCTCGTGCAGCGCACCCGGACGGTGGACGACACCGACGAGAGTCCCTGACCCGCAGGCCCCGAGGAGAACACCCGTCACACAGCGCACGAGGGCGCCGGCGACGGTTCGCAGGGCGTCCGAGCGCGATCTGGCGGCGGGCACAGCAAGAGCTGGCGAGGGCACAGCAAGGGCCCGGCACCGAATCGATCGGTGCCGGGCCCTGCGGATGCCGTCCGCCGCGCGAGGACGGGCGGGCTACGGGCTCAGAGGCCGAGTTCCGCCTCGAACGCGCCGTCCTCGAGACGCTTCTTCATGAAGGTGAGGAAGCGAGCGGCGTCCGCCCCGTCGACCAGGCGGTGGTCGTAGGAGAGGAACAGGTACATCATCGAGCGGATCGCGATCGAGTCGTCGCCCTCGGCGTTCTGGACCACCGCGGGCCGCTTGGTGATGGTGCCGGTGCCGAGGATGCCGACCTGCGGGCTGGGCACGATCGGGGTGTCCCAGAGTGCGCCGCCCGAGCCGGTGTTGGTCAGCGTGAACGTCGCCCCGGAGAGGTCGTCCGGGCCGAGCTTGTTGTTCTTGGCCTTCGAGCCCAGCTCGCCGATCTGACGGGCCAGGCCCGCCAGGTTCAGGTCGCCGGCGTTCTTGATGACCGGGACGACCAGCCCGCGCTCGGTATCCGCTGCCATGCCGATGTTCTCGGCCGCGGCGTACTTCACGGTGTCTCCGTCGATGGTGGCGTTGAGCTTGGGGTAGACCTTCAGACCCTCGATCGCGGCCATCATGAGGAACGGCAGGAAGGTCAGCTTCGCGCCCTCGCGCTGAGCGAACGCATCCTTGGCGCGGCCGCGCAGCTTGGCGATCCGCGTCATGTCGACCTCGACCGCCGTGGTCAGCTGAGCCTGCTCGTGCAGGGACTCGACCATGCGCTTCGCGGTGATCTTGCGGATCCGGGACATCTTCTCCTCGGTGCCGCGCAGCGGGGAAGCCTCGACCTTGGGAGCTTCGGCGGGAGCGCCCGCGGCCGGGGCGGACGCCGCCTCGGCAGCGGCCTTCTGCTCGTCGATGGCCTGCTGGACGTCCTGCTTGCGGATCCGGCCGCCCAGGCCCGTCCCGGTCACCGTGGAGAGGTCGATGCCGGCATCGGCCGCCATCTTCCGCACCAGCGGCGTCACGTAGCCGGAGGACTCGGCGCCGGTGACGGAGTCCGCGGCCTTCGGGGTCGTCTCGGGCACGGAGGGGTCCTGCTTCTCCTGCCCCTGGGGGGCATCGGCCTTGGCCTCAGCGGGCTGCTCGCTCTGCGTCGGCGCCGCCGACTGCTCGGCCTTCTCCTCCGCCGGCTTCTCCGCGGCCTGCTCGGCCTTCCCCTCGGCCGGCTTCTCCGCGGCCTCTGCCTGCTCGGGCTCCTTCTCCTCCGCCTTCTCCTCGGCGGCCGGAGCCTGCTGCGTCGGCTCATCGCCGCCCGCGGACGCTCCGGAGGAGTCGCCGACGACTGCGAGCACGGCACCGACCTCGGCGTCGTCGTCCTCCTGGACGCGGATCTCGAGCACGGTGCCCGCGACCGGGGAAGGGATCTCGGTGTCGACCTTGTCGGTCGAGACCTCGAGCAGCGGCTCGTCGACCTCGACGCTCTCGCCGACGCTCTTGAGCCAGCGGGTCACGGTGCCCTCGGTGACGGACTCACCAAGGGCCGGCATCGTCACCTCCTCGCCGGCGGCGGCGCCACCGGCGGCACCCGAACCGGCCTCGTCCGACGCATCGGCGGGCTTCTCGGACTCTCCGGCCGGCGCCTCCTCATCGGTGGAGGGGGCGACGGTCTCGTCGGAGGCGAGATCTTCGCCCTCGCCGGAGGGCGCGGAGCCCTGGTCGGAGCCGCCATCGGACTCGGTCTGCTCGTCGGAGGCGGCAGGAGCTTCCTCGCTTTCCTGCTGCGCGCCCGAGTCGCCGGAGCCCTCGTCGGAGGAGCCGGAGCCGTCGCCGATGACGACGAGATCGGCGCCGACCTCGGCGTCGTCGTCCTCCTCGACCAGGATCTTCTCGATGGTGCCGGCGACAGGGGAGGGGATCTCTGTGTCGACCTTGTCGGTCGAGACCTCGAGCAGCGGCTCGTCGACGTCGACGGTGTCGCCGACGCCCTTGAGCCAACGGGTGACGGTGCCCTCGGTGACGGACTCACCGAGCGCCGGCATCTTCACGGTTTCAGACATGGGGGTTCTCCTCCTGGTGGGCTCAGGCGTGGGCGTGCAGGGGCTTGCCGGCGAGCGCCAGGGCGGCTTCGCCCATGGCTTCGTGCTGCGACGGGTGGCCGTGGATGAGGGAGGCGACATCCTCGGGGTAGGCCTCCCAGTTGACGATGAGCTGGGCCTCGCCCATGAGCTCGGAGACGCGCGAGCCGATCATGTGCACGCCGACGATCGCGCCGTTCTTCTCGCGCACCATCTTGATGAAGCCGGTGGTGCCGAGGATCTGGGACTTGCCGTTGCCGGCGAGGTTGTACTCGTAGGTCTCCACGGCATCCTCGCCCAGCTGCTCCTTGGCCTGCTTCTCGGTGAGGCCGACGGAGCCCAGCTGCGGCTCGCAGTAGGTGATGCGCGAGATGCCGGACTCGATGATCGGGGCGGGGTTCTGGCCGGCGATGCGCTCGGCGACGAAGATGCCCTGCTGGAAGCCGCGGTGGGCGAGCTGGAGGCCGGGGACGATGTCGCCGACGGCGTAGATGCCGGGGACGTTGGTCTCCAGGGTCTCCATGTTCGCGAGGACGAAGCCCCGGTCCATCTCGATGCCCTGCTCCTCGTAGCCCAGCCCGGAGGTCGTCGGCCCGCGGCCGACGGCGACCAGCAGGTAGTCGCCCTCGAAGACCGTGCCGTCGGTCAGAGTGACCTTCACGCCGGAGTCGGTCTGCTCGGCCTTCTCCGTGAACACGCCCAGCGAGGAGGTGATGCCGCGCTTCTTGTAGGCCCGCTCGAGAGCCTTGGACAGCGACTCGTCCTCGTTGGCCACCAGATGGGGGAGGCCCTCGACGATGGTCACGGACTCGGCGCCGAGCGACTTCCACACCGAGGCGAACTCGACGCCGATGACGCCGCCGCCGAGGATGATCGGGTTCTTGGGCACCTCCGGCAGCTGCAGCGCGGTCTCGGAGTCGAGGAACCGGCCGCCGAGGTCGATCCCCGGCAGCGTCTTGGAGTAGGAGCCGGAGGCCAGCACGATGTTCTTGCCGGTCAGCTCGCGGGTGCCGGACTCGGTCTCGACGGTCACCGTCTGCGGACCGGTGAGACGGCCGAAGCCTTCGACGTACTCGACCTTGCGCGCCTTCACGAGGCCCTGGAGGCCCTTGTAGAGGCGGCCGATGATCTTGTCCTTGTAGCCGAGCATCTTCTCGACGTCGACCGAGCCGACGGTGAGCTCGAGCCCGACCTCGGACGCCTCGGACGGGGTGTCGGCGAGCTCGCCGACGTGCAGCAGCGCCTTCGTCGGGACGCAGCCGCGGTGCAGGCAGGTGCCACCGAGCTTGTCCTTCTCCACGAGAGCGATCTTCTGGCCGAGCTGGGCTCCGCGCAGCGCGGCCGCATAGCCGCCGCTGCCACCGCCCAGGATCACGACGTCGAACTGGTCAGTGGTTGTATCCGCCACCTGTGTGCTCCTCGGTGTGTGGGTGTTCTACGCGGCGCGCTGACCGGGCTGGTCGACGGCACCGCCTGCGGGTCCCATGCTAGGCCACCAGGCGGTGCCGTTCGGCTCGCTGCGCAGGATGCCCAGCGGGGCCGGGCATCCCGGGTCAGGCGGCGGGGGCGGAGGCGCGGTCCTCGAGCACCCGCAGCACGGTGCGCACGCTCATGCCGGTGCCTCCCTTGCCCATGTATCCCAGCGGGGAGGATGCGTACCCGGGGCCGGCGATGTCCACGTGGGCCCACTCCGTCTCACCCACGAACTCGGCCAGGAAGATGCCGGCGGTCAGGGCCCCGCCCCAGCGTTCGCCGATGTTGCGCAGATCAGCCACCCGACCGGTCAGGTCCGCCCGCAGCTCCGCCGGGAAGGGGAGGGGCCAGAACGGCTCGCCGGTCAGCTCGGAGGCCTCCATCACGGCGTCGCGACCGGCCTGGGTGCCCATCACCCCGGCGGTGCGCTTGCCGAGCGCCACCACGGCGGCGCCGGTGAGCGTGGCCACATCCATGACCAGGTCGGGCTCGTCGGCGACCGCGTCGACCAGGGCGTCGGCCATGACCATGCGGCCCTCCGCGTCGGTGTTGAGCACCTCGACCGTCTTGCCGTTGCGCATCGTGACCACGTCACCGGGGCGCTGGGCGCCGCCCCCGGGCATGTTCTCGGCCAGCGCCAGGAAGGCGGTGACCTTGACGTCGAGCCCGAGCCGGGCGGCGCCTACCGTCGCGGACAGCACGGTCGCGGCGCCGGTCATGTCCGAGGTCATGTCGTCCATGCCGGCGGCGGGCTTGATCGAGATGCCGCCGGTGTCGAAAGTGATGCCCTTGCCCACCAGCGCGACGGAGCTGCGCGCGTTCTCCGGCGCGTACTCGACGCGCACCAGACGCGGGGGACGGGTCGAGCCCTGGCCGACGCCGACGATGCCGCCGTAGCCGCCCTCGGCGAGCTGCTTCTCGTCCAGCACCGTGACCGTCAGCGGCAGGTCGGCAGCGACCTCCTCGGTCCGGCGCGCGAACTCGGCGGGGTAGAGCAGGTTCGGCGGGGTGTTGACCAGATCGCGCGTGAGACCGACGACGTCGGCGAGCACACCGGCACGCTCGGCCGCGGCGGCGATGGCCGGCGCGGCGGCGTCCTCGCTCAGCAGCGTGATCGAGCCCAGAGCCGGCTTCGGGGCGGACGAGCCCGAGCCGGTCTTGTGGGCGGTGAAGGCATAGGCACCCAGGGCCGCGCCCTCCAGAGCCGCGGCCTGCTGGGCGGCAGTGCCGCCGGGCAGAGCGATCGCGGCGCCGGCGGTGCCCGTCAGGGAGCGGGTGGCGGCGCCGAACGCCAGGCGGAGGTCCTCGTCGTCGGCCTCGGAGAGATCCTCCTCACCGATGCCCACGAGCAGGAGCGAGCCGGCGGAGGTCAGGCCGTAGGAGGGGATCCGGTGGAGGTCGCCGCGGGCTGCGGAGGCGTCCAGAGGTGCGATGACCTCGGAGATCTCCGGAGCTCCGGGGACGCTCGAGGGGGCGTCGCCGGCCCCGGCGAGCAGCGGCAGGATGAGGACGTCGGTATCGACGTCGCGCAGGGAGGTGTCAGACACGGTGATGGTGGGCATGGTTCCATCGTAGAGCTGGCGCGGACCTGCCGGTCGCCCCGTGCGGCCCGCTGACGCAGAGCCGGCAGGCCGTGGCATCTCCACGGCCCGGACATGACGAGGACGGGACGGTCGATGCTGGCGCTGAGCATCCTGGTGTCGGTGGTCTGTGTGGTGACCGCGCTGCTGGGCATCTACTACGCGGTGCGCGATCTGCGGGCCGATCTGGTCCTGCTCGGTGCATGTGCGCTGGTCGCGGTGGTCTGGGTCGTCCTCGCCGTCGTGCTGGGGCTGGAGGACCTCGCCGGCGGTGCCCCGGCCGACCGGGTCACCCTCTACGGCTATCTCCTGACCGGCCTGGCCATGGCCGTCGCCGGCGTGTGGGTCGGCGTGTGGGAGCGCAGCCGCTGGGGCAGCCTCGCGATCGCCGTGGTCGCCCTGACGTCCGTGGTGCTGCTGATGCGCCTTCATCAGATCTGGCCGGGAGGCTTCGCGTGAGCGATGACATGAGGCACACGACCGACGGGGAGAAGCGCCCCACCGCTGCGCCGCGTGCGGGGGAGCAGTCTCGCTCACGCGGCTTCGAGGCCGTGCTGATCATCGTCTACGGGCTGTTCGCCCTCTCCGCGACGGCCCGCAGCCTGGTCCAGATCCTGCGGGACTTCTCCTTCGCGCCCGTCGCCTATGGCTTCTCGCTGCTGGCGGCGCTGACCTACATCGCCGTGACCCTCGCCCTGATCCGCCGCGGCCGCCGTTCGCCCCTGGCCCAGGCGCTGTGCACCCTCGAACTGGTCGGCGTGCTGGCCGTGGGCACGCTGAGCCTGCTCGATCCCGAGCTGTTCGCCGACGCCACCGTGTGGTCGGTCTATGGGCGCGGTTACGGCTTCGTGCCGCTGCTGCTGCCGGCGGTGGCGCTGATCTACATGGTGCGCGGCCGACGCACCCGGTGAGCCGCGTCGGTGCCGGCCCCTCGGCCGCGTCCCGACGACGCCCGACCGCGTACGGTATCCCCGTGACCACAGACGACACCTCCCGACGCGGGCCGTACGAGACGCTGTTCCGCCGCGGCCTCAGCCGGCTCGATGCCGAGCAGGCGCACCGCCTCACGGTCAGCTCGCTGCGGGCGGCCCAGAACCTGCCCGGCGGTCGGCGACTGCTGCGGGCAGCCTTCGCCACCCCTGACCCGCTGCACGATCACCGTCCCGCCCGCCATGTCCTGGGCGCCGACCATCACAGCCCGCTGGGGCTGGCGGCCGGCTTCGACAAGGACGGTGAGGTGCCGCTGGCGCTGCTCGACCTCGGCTTCGGCCATGTGGAGGTGGGCACGGTCACGGCCAAGCCCCAGCCCGGCAATCCCCGCCCGCGATCGTTCCGGCTGATCCCGGACCGCGCCCTCATCAACCGGATGGGCTTCAACAATCACGGCGCCGAGGCACTGGCCCGGCATCTCGCGACCGCTCGCCGTACCGAGCGCGGCCAGCGCGCCGTGATCGGTGTGAACATCGGCAAGTCGAAGGTCACCCCCCTCGAGGATGCGGCGGAGGACTACCGCTTCTCCGCCCGTCTGCTCGCGCCGTACGCCAGCTACCTCGCGATCAACGTCTCCAGCCCGAACACCCCGGGGCTGCGTGACCTCCAGAGCGTCGACATGCTCCGGCCCGTGCTCGAGGCCGTTCTCGACGAGGTCTCCCGGGCACGACGACGCCTGCGCCGTGAGCTCCCCGTGCTCGTGAAGATCTCGCCTGATCTCCACGACGAGGACCTCCGGGCCGTCGCAGCCCTCGCCACCGACGTCGGCCTCTCGGGCGTCATCGCGACCAACACCACCATTGCCCGTCCCGCATCGCTGCGCACCGAGCCCGAGCGGCTGGAGACCATCGGCGCGGGCGGGCTGTCCGGACCCGTGCTCGCCGAGCGCTCCCTGGAGGTGCTGCGACTGCTGCGCACCGAACTGCCGGGCGAGGCCGCCATCATCAGCTGCGGGGGAGTGACCACCGCTGCCGACGTCCGCGCCCGCCTGGCGGCCGGGGCCGACCTGGTCCAGGGGTACACGGCGATGATCTACGAGGGCCCGGGCTGGCCGGGGCGGCTGGCCCGCGAGCTCGGTGGCGAGGCATGGGCCTGAGCGCGTCCTGCCGCCCGGCGGCGGTGCACGGCCGCGGGCGCAGGACCTGCGGCGCCGGCGTCCCCGACCTAGGCTGAGGGTATGGACGAGGACCTGTTCTCGCTCGGTGGCGATGCGCCGACCCCGCGCACGCTGTCCGACCGCAACCGCGACCATCGCGCCCCGCTCGCGGTGCGGATGCGCCCGCGCAGCCTCGAGGAGATCGTCGGCCAGCACGACGCCCTCGAGCCCGGCAGCCCGCTGCGCCGCCTGGTGGCGGCCGACGACGCCCGGACCGCGCCCAGCTCCGTGATCCTGTGGGGCCCGCCCGGCACGGGCAAGACCACCCTGGCCTACGTCGTCGCGCAGTCGGGGGACCGCGAGTTCGTCGAGGTCTCCGCAGTGCTCGCCGGCGTCAAGGACATCCGCGAGGTGGTCGACCAGGCGCGCTCGAGGCTGCGGACCGTCGGCCGCGAGACGGTCCTGTTCATCGACGAGGTGCACCGCTTCTCGAAATCGCAGCAGGACGCCCTGCTGCCCAGCGTCGAGAACCGCTGGGTCACCCTCATCGCCGCGACCACCGAGAACCCGTACTTCTCGGTGATCTCCCCGCTGCTGTCCCGCTCGATCGTGCTCACGCTCGAGTCGCTGGAGCGCTCGGATCTCGACGAGCTGATCGATCGCGCCCTGAACGACGAGCGGGGCCTGGACGGCGCGGTGACGCTGACGTCCGAGGCCCGCGAGGCCCTGCTGCGCCTGGGTGGGGGAGATGCACGCAAGATACTGACCTCGCTCGAGGCCGCCGCGGCCGCCGCACTGATGAAGGAATCCCGGGAGATCGACGCGGCCACCCTGTCGCAGGCGGTCAACCGCGCCGCGCTGCGCTACGACCGCGCCGGGGACCAGCACTACGACGTCACCAGCGCCTTCATCAAGTCCATGCGCGGCAGCGATGTCGACGCCGCACTGCACTACCTCGCCGTGATGATCGAATCGGGGGAGGACCCGCGCTTCATCGCCCGCCGCGTCGTCATCGCCGCGAGCGAGGAGGTCGGCATGGCCGACCCCGACGCCCTGCAGGTGGCGGTCGCCGCCATGCAGGCCGTCCAGATGCTCGGCATGCCCGAGGGCCGGATCCCCCTGGCCCAGGCCGTGGTGCATATCGCGACCGCCCCGAAGTCGAACGCCTCCTACCGGGCGCTGGATGCGGCGATCGCCGACGTCCGGGCCGGCAAGGGCACCGGGGTACCGGCTCATCTGCGCGATGCGCACTACGCCGGGGCCGAGAAGCTGGGCCACGGCACCGGTTACCGGTATGCCCACGACGCGCCGCACGGCGTGGTCGCCCAGCAGTACGCCCCGGACGATCTCGTCGGGGTGGACTACTACCGGCCCACGAACCACGGCAACGAGGACCGCACCAGCCGGCGGGTCGAGGCGCTGCGCAGGATCCTGCGCTCGGACGACGCGCGCGGCAGCTGAGGGCGGCGCCCTCCGCGGCGCTGTGGGGGACTCCACAGGACCCGGGCGCTGATCGGGGCCGATGTCCGTTGAGCAGCGGTGTGCGCTGGGGTAGTGTGGGGCGCTGAATCCGCGGCTGCAAGATCAGGATTCAACCACGCGAACAGAGGTAGACCTCGTGACCAACGTCACCCGTGCGCGCCGGCAGGCGCGCCTGTCCCGAGCCCTCGGGCTCCCGCTCACCCCGAAGTCGATCAAGTACTTCGAGAAGCGCCCGTACCCCCCGGGCGAGCACGGCCGTGCTCGCCGTCGGACCGAGTCCGACTACGCCGTGCGTCTGCGCGAGAAGCAGCGTCTGCGCGCCCAGTACGCACTGCGCGAGAAGCAGATGCACCGCTCCTACCTGGACGCCAAGAAGGAGGCGGGCCTGACCGGCGAGAGCATGGTCGAGCTGCTCGAGATGCGTCTCGACGCGCTCGTGCTGCGTGCAGGCTTCGCCCGCACCATCCTCCAGGCCCGTCAGGCCGTCGTGCACCGCCACATCATGGTCGACGGCAAGGTGGTCGACCGGCCCTCCTTCCGCGTGAAGCCCGGCCAGACCATCCAGGTCAAGCCGAAGGCTCAGGCCATGGACCAGTACCAGATCGCCGCCGAGGGCGGTAACTCCGACGTCTACGCCTCCACCCCGGTGTACCTGTCGGTCGAGCTCGACCAGCTCAAGGCCAAGCTGGTCTCGCGGCCCAAGCGCGCCGAGGTCCCCGTGACCTGCGACGTGCAGATGGTCGTCGAGTACTACGCGCGCTGACATGCGCTGATCGCGACGCGAAAGGCCCCGGCAGGAGTACTCCGGTACCCTGACCGGGGCCTTCGTGTCCGCACCGCCCGCCCGGCGCCGCCGCGGGCCCGCCCCAGGTGTCTCAGGAAGGACCTCCCCAGACATGCGCACCTCAGAGATCCATCGCCGCTGGCTCGAATTCTTCGCCTCGAAGCAGCACGAGGTCGTCCCCAGCACCTCGCTGGTCTCCTCGGACCCCTCGATCCTGTTCACGATCGCCGGCATGGTTCCCTTCATCCCGTACATCGTGGGCACCGAGAAGCCTCCGTACGCGCGCGCGGTCAGCGTCCAGAAGTGCATCCGCACCAACGACATCGAGAACGTCGGCCGCACCACGCGCCACGGCACGTTCTTCCAGATGGCGGGGAACTTCTCCTTCGGCGACTACTTCAAGCAGGGTGCGATCGACCTCTCCTGGGAGTTCCTGACCTCCAGCCAGGACGCCGGCGGGCTCGGCATGGATCCCGAGCGCCTGTGGTTCACCGTCTGGGAGCACGACGAGGAGTCCTACCGCCACGTCACCGAGGTGATCGGGCTCGAGCCCCGCCGCGTGGTGCGTCTGCCGCGCGAGGAGATCTTCTGGGACACCGGCCAGCCGGGTCCCGCCGGTCCCTGCGGCGAGTGGCACTACGACCGCGGCCCGGAGTACGGACCCGAGGCCGTCACCGGCACGGTCCCCGAATGGCCGGGTGACGAGCGCGCCGAGGACCGTTACATCGAGATCTGGAACCTCGTGTTCGACCAGTACCTGCGCGGCGAGGGCACGGGCAAGGACTACCCGCTGCTCGGTGAGCTCGACCAGAAGTCCATCGACACGGGGCTCGGTGTCGAGCGCGTCGCCTATCTGCTGCAGGGCAAGCAGAACATGTACGAGATCGACCAGGTCTTCCCCGTCATCGAGAAGGCGCAGGAGCTCACCGGACGGGTCTACGGGGCCGACGAGGAGGACGACGTCCGTCTGCGCATCGTAGGCGATCACGTCCGCAGCGCGATGATGCTGGTGGCCGACGGGGTCCGGCCCGGCAACGAAGGCCGCGGCTACGTGCTGCGCCGCCTGATCCGACGCGCCGTGCGCTCGATGCGGCTGCTCGGCCACACCCAGCCGTCCATGCCGCAGCTGCTGCCCATCTCGCAGTCGGTGATGGTGGAGTCCTACCCGGAGCTCGAGGCAGACTTCGGCCGCATCTCCGAGATCGTCTACGCCGAGGAGGAGGCGTTCCGCCGCACCCTCGAGACCGGCACCACGATCTTCGATCAGCTGGTGAGCGATGTGAAGGGCAGCGGGGGCCGCTCCGTCCCCGGCGAGGACGCCTTCCGTCTCCACGACACCTACGGCTTCCCGATCGACCTCACCGTCGAGATGGCCCACGAGGTCGGCCTCACGGTCGACGAGACTGCCTTCCGCAGCGCCATGCAGGAGCAGCGCGAGCGCGCCCGCGCCGACGCCGCCGCCAAGAAGTCCGGGCACACCGACACGGCGATCTACAACCGGCTGCTCACCCAGCGCGGCGAGAGCGTGCCGTTCCTGGGCTACACGGAGTCCACCGTCGCGACCACCGTCGAGTCGGTGCTGGTCGGCGGGGAGCTCGTCAACGCGGTCGATGCCCCGGCGGATGTCGAGGTGGTCCTCGCCTCGACCCCGTTCTACGCCGAGGCCGGCGGCCAGCTCGCCGATCAGGGCCAGATCACCATCGCCGGCGGCGGCCTGATCGAGGTCGACGACGTGCAGGCCCCGGTGCGCGGGCTCATCGTCCACCGCGGCCGTCTCGTCGAAGGCTCGGTCGCCACCGGGACCGAGGCGGTCGCCGCGATCGACACCGCCCGCCGCGGCGCGATCGCCCGCGCGCACACCGCCACGCACATGGTCCACCAGTCCCTGCGCGAGGAGCTCGGTGAGGGCGCGACCCAGGCCGGTTCGGAGAACTCGCCGGGCCGCATGCGCTTCGACTTCCGCTACGGCCAGGGCGTCCCGCACAGCGCGCTCGAGCAGATCGAGGGCAGGGTGAACACCCTGCTGCAGGACGAGCTCGCGGTCACCGACCAGCAGATGCCGATCGACGAGGCTCGCGCGCTCGGTGCCCAGGCCCTGTTCGGCGAGAAGTACGGCGACATCGTCCGGGTCGTCTCCATCGGCGGGGACTGGTCCCGTGAGCTGTGCGGCGGCACCCATGTCCCCAGCACCGGCGCCATCGGCACCGTGCAGCTGATGGGGGAGTCCTCCATCGGCAGCGGCGTGCGTCGCGTCGACGCTTTGGTGGGCCTGTCCGCCTACCGCTACCAGGCCAAGGAGCACGCCCTGGTCTCCCAGCTCTCCGAGCTGCTGAAGGTGGGATCTCCTGACGACCTGCCCGACCGGGTGCGCGCCCTGACCCAGCGGACCAAGGACATGGAGAAGCAGCTGGCCGCACTGCGCGGGCAGCAGCTGCAGGCCGAGGCCGGGCGCCTGGCCGGCGAAGCGGTCGACGTCGCCGGGGTGCGGCTGCTGGCCCACGACGCCGGGGAGGGGATCGCCGCCGGCGATCTGCGGACCCTCGCGCTGGACCTGCGCTCGCGCCTGGGCGACGACGCGCCTGCCGTGGTCGCCGTGGCCGGGCACGAGAACGAGCGCGCCGCGCTCGTCGTCGCCACCAGCCCCGGAGCCCGCGATCTGGGCCTGGCCGCCGGGAAGATCCTGGCCACCGCCGCCGAGGCGATGGGCGGACGCGGCGGCGGCAAGCCCGACCTCGCCCAGGGAGGCGGCGGTGAGCCCGCCCGCATCCCCGATGCCCTCGCCGCGGTGCGCAGCACTATCGAGGCGGCCGTGACCGCATGAGGCCATCCGACGACGTCCAGGATGTCGCGGGGCTTCCCCGCGGAGTCCGTCTGGGGGTTGATGTCGGAGATGTCCGGGTCGGGCTCGCCCGCAGCGACCGCGACGGGTTGGTGGCGACCCCGGTCGAGACCGTCGAACGGCAGTCCGCGGCCGCGCGCGTGGCGCTCGAGGCGCGCGAGACGGAAGCTCGTGTCATCATGGTCGGGCTTCCGCGTTCCCTGGACGGGACCGAAGGACCTGCCGCCGCCAAGGCCCGCGACTTCGCTGCAGAACTGGCCACGGTCCTGGCACAGGGCCCGCAGGACACCACGGGAGTCGGCGACGTCGAGATCCGCCTTCTCGACGAGCGGCTGACGACGGTGACAGCACACCAGGCGCTGCACACCTCGGGTCGCAAGGGACGCAAGCACCGGCAGGTCGTCGATCAGGTCGCCGCCGTGATGATCCTGCAGCAGGCGCTGGACATCGAACGGTCGACCGCAGCACGCGCCGGCGAGCTCGTGCCTGCCGCGCAGGACGATTCCGAGCAGGCGGAACGCACCGATCAGGAGGGCACCGCATGAGCGACGACGAGCTGTCCCTGGAGGAGCTCACACAGGAGGAATCCAGCAGCGGCGATCACGGCGCGGCGCCGGCGAAGGGCAACAGCCATCGAGGCCGCCGGCGCAGTCCGCGGCGCGGAGGGTTCGTGCGCTCGGTGCTCCCTGTGCTGCTGGTGATCCTGGTGGTCGCCGGGCTCGGCGTCGGCGGCGTCCAGGGATACCGGTGGCTCACCTCCAACGTCAGCGTCGAGACCGAGGCGGCCGATTACCCGGGGCCCGGCAGCGGGGAAGCCGTCGTCGAGGTCGCCGAGGGCGACACCGGCACCGACATCGCACAGACCCTCGTCGAGCACGACGTCATCAAGACCACGGGCCCGTTCGTCAATCTCTTCGCCAACACGCCCGACGCCTCGGGCATCGAGCCGGGCGTCTACCGGCTCCAGCAGAAGATGCCCGCCGCCGACGCGCTGGAAGCCCTGATGGATCCCGCGAATCTCGCCGGACACCGGGTGATCGTGCCCGAGGGGCTGCGTCTGACCCAGATCTGGCCGCTCCTGTCCGAGGCCTCAGGGATCCCGGTGGAGGACTTCGAGGCGGCTGCCGAGGACTACACCTCCTACGGCATCCCCGAGAACCCGGCGGAGTCAATGGAGGGATACCTGTGGCCGGGCCGCTACGACATCCCCGAGGAGGCCACCGCCGAGGAGGTCATCTCGATGATGTGGGAGCGCATGGAGGAGGAGCTGACAGCTCGCGAGATCCCGGAGGAGGAGTGGCACGAGTCGCTGACCATCGCCTCCCTCGCGGAGCTCGAGGCCAGCAACGCCGAGGACTACGGAAAGGTCGTGCGCACCATCCATAATCGGCTCGAGGGCGCCGGTGATGCCGGCGGCAAACCGATGAGGCTCCAGTTCGACTCCACGGTCCACTACGTCACCGGCAAGAGCGCCAGCGTCGGCACCACCGACGAAGAGCGTGCCACCGACAGCCCGTACAACACCTACGCCCACACCGGCCTCCCCCCGGGGCCGATCGCCGCCCCCGGGGGCGCGACGCTGGATGCGACCATCGACCCGCCCGAGGGCGACTGGCTGTACTTCGTGACGGTCAACACCGACACCGGGGAGACGAAGTTCGCCGAGACCTGGGCGGAGCACGAGAAGAACGTGGCCGAATGGCAGGCCTGGGCGGAGGCGAAGGGGTGACCGCCCCCTCCCGGTTCGCGGTGGTGGGCTCGCCGGTCGCGCATTCGCTCTCGCCCGTCCTGCATGCCGCCGCCTACCGCACCCTTGGTATCGAGGACGCGACGTACGAGCGCTACGACGTCCCCGCCGGCGAGCTGGAGGCATTCGTGCAGGGCGGCGCCGGCCGCGAGCTGGACGGCCTGAGCGTGACGATGCCCGGCAAGCCGGAGGCCTTCGCGCTGGCCGCCGAGTCCGATGAGACCTCGCGCGCCCTGGGCGTCTCCAACACCCTGATCCGTCGCCCCGACGGCACGTGGCGGGCGGAGAACCACGATGTCCACGGGATCGTGGCGGCACTGGGCGATCACGGCGTCGCACCCGCCGGCTCCGGAACTGCCGGGCCCGTGCGGGGCGCGGTGATCGGGTCGGGGTCGACGGCGCTCAGCGCGGTCGCCGCCCTGGTCGCTCTCGGGACCGGCACCATCGTGCTGACGGCACGCAGCCCGGAGAAGCTGGCACCGCTGGAGGCCCTCGCCGCCCGGGCCGGTACCCCCGTCGAGCTGGTGGCGTGGGAGGACAATCACGCTGCCCTGACGGCGGAGGTCGTCGTCAGCGCCCTCGCCGTCGGCGGCGCCGAGACGGTCGCCGCCGACTGGCGCCGGCGCGAGCCGCTCGCGGTGCCGCAGGTGTTCCTCGACGTGCTCTACGACCCGTGGCCGGCCCCGCTGGCGGCCCTGGTCGCCGAGCGCGGCGGCACCGTCGCCGACGGTCTCGAGATGCTGGCCCACCAGGCCGACATGCAGGTGCGCTCCATGCTCGCGGTCACCGCGGCCCCCGTCACCGAGATGCTGGCGGCGGCGCGCGGAGAGGTCGCCCGGCGCGCCTCGGGCCCCGGGACGCCGGGCTGACGACACCGTGCTCCCTTGTCGGGTTCAGCAAAGGAGTAGTAAAGTGGCGGCGCCCGACGGGTCTCGTCGGACGCCGCTGGATCGAGCACGAGGAAGTGACTCATGGACCTGGACCAAGGGCTCGGGGGCGAGAACGACCCCATCGACCCGCAGCGAGCCGGTTCTGCCACGATCGTCCCCGCCACGTCCCCGCCCACGGCGAAGTCCACAGCCGATCCGGCCACGGACACTGCGCCCATCGGCCCGGACGTCTCGACACCGCTGCTGCGACGCTGCACAGCACTGGCCACCCGGGCCCGGGTGGACCTGCTGACCGCGACCCAGCACGCCGCCTCCGACGAGCTCGACCAGACCCTGGCCACTCTGGAGGCCTGGGATCCGGACTCGCTCATCGACCCCGACCCGACGATGGTCGTCCTGGCCGCTGCCGCCCTGCAGGACCTCGCCGAGCGCCTGCCGGACAGCTCCGCCGGCCCCTTCGTCGCCCGCGTGGAGGCGGCACTGGAGCTCCTCCGCACACTCATGCGGACCGGCCGGATCGGCGTCATGGCGTGATTGTCTTCACGTCCGTGCTGGCAGGAGGCGGATGGGGCCCATTTCGAGCGCCGGCCCGTGCTAATCTTCTTCAGTCGCTGCGGCGGCCGCCTGTCCGGGTGGCGGAATTGGTAGACGCGCTAGCTTGAGGTGCTAGTGCCCGTATTAGGGCGTAGGGGTTCAAGTCCCCTCTCGGACACCCTGTGGGACCCCGTCTCCGATCGTGGAGCGGGGTTCTTCTGCGTCACCGGCCGGCTGAGGCACCGCCGGGTCACGACCCGGGTCACCACGGAGCACCGTGGGAGAATCGTCGGCATGGTCCACGTCTTCCTCCATGAGCCCGCGATCGCCGGGAACACCGGCAACGCCATCCGGCTCTCCGCCGTGACCGGGGCCCGGCTCCACCTCATCGAGCCGCTCGGCTTCGATCTCGAGGACGCGAAACTGCGCCGGGCCGGGCTCGACTACCACGATCTCGCCGATGTGAGCATCCACCCCGATCTGGACCGCGCCCTGGCAGCCGCGCCCTCGGCGCGGGTGTTCGCCTTCACCGCGCATACCGAGACGACCTTCGACGAGATCGACTACGCCCCCGAGGATGTGCTGCTGTTCGGCACGGAGCCGACCGGCCTGCCGGCCTCGGCCCTGGAGCACCCCCGGGTGACCGCCCGGGTGCGGATCCCCATGCTCCCGGCCCGGCGCTCCCTGAATCTCGCCAATGCCGTCTCGATCGCCGTGTACGAGGCGTGGCGACAGTTCGGATACGACGGGGCGGGCGCATGACGCGGTCGCACGGAACCGGCACCAGGCTCCCGGCGCGGCTCGCCCGTCGTAACGCCCTCTTCCAGCAGTGGCAGTCCCTGCTGACCAACCGCACCAAGCGTTCCCGCAGCGGAGAGATGATCGTCCAAGGGGTCAGGCCGATCACCCGGGCCATCGCCCATGGCGTCGAGATCCGGGCGCTGCTGTCCGACGGCCGGGAGCGGCCCTCCCGGTGGGCCCGCGAGCTCCTGGCCTCGCCGCCGGCGCCGGTCGTCGAGGTCGATGCGGAGCTGATGGCCGAGCTGGGGGAGCGCGAGGAGGGGGTCCCCGAGCTGCTCGCCCTGGCCGCGGTGCCGAGCGACGACCTCGACCGGTTGACGCCGTCGTCCGATTCGTTGCTGGTCGTCTTCGACCGGCCCTCGAGTCCCGGCAACATCGGGTCCCTCGCCCGGACCGTCGACGCACTCGGTGGCGCTGGCCTGATCATCACCGGGCACAGCGCCGACCCCTGGGATCCGGCCGCCATCCGTGCCAGCACCGGGTCGATCTTCGCCCAGCCCGTGCTGCGACGGGCCTCGCACCGCGACGTGCTGGACTGGGTCGATTCCCGGCGCGGGGAGGGCGAACCTTGGACGGTGCTCGGTCTCGACGAGGCCGGTGGCCGCGCGATCTCCGACGTCGATCTCACGGGCCCCGTCGTGATCGTCGTGGGCAACGAGACGATCGGGATGAGCGCCGGCTGGCGCGAGGGATGCGACGTCGTCGCCGAGATCCCCATGACCGGCAGCGCTTCCTCGCTGAACGCCTCCATCGCAGGCTCGATCGCCCTGTACGAGGCGCGGCGCCAGCGCCAGGCCGCCGGGAAGCCGTCGCAGGGCCCCTGAGCTCAGGCCGTCCCCAGAGCGCTGCGGACCACCGGAGCGCCCAGCAGGCCCAGGAACGGCCCCGCCAGCAGCACCGGGCCCAGAGCGAAGCGCACGCCGGCGCGGCGGGTCACGGCCACCACGACGGTCCCGGCGGCGCCCGCGACCAGCGCGATCCCCAGCAGCCCGGCGATCAGCACGTCCCCGCCGAGTGCGGTGCACATCAGCACCACCACCGGTACCGTCTTCGCGTCGCCCATACCCAGCAGCGCAGGCGCCACCAGGGCGATCAGGATCGCGCCGACCCCCAGCACCAGCGCCAGCACGACAGCGGTACGCAGCCCGCCGCGCAGGGCGGGGACGGCGGCCGCCGTGATCGCCAGAGCGGCGGCCACGGCCGCCGTCATCGAGCCGACCCACGGATTGGGCAGGCGGTGTTCGCGCCCGTCGACCCAGGCCAGCACCAGCGCCGGCGGCAGGTACAGCACCAGCAGCACGACGAGCGGGATCAGCGGGGCAGCAGCAACGGGCACACGGTTATTGCACCAGAGATGCGGGACGGTTCCCGCCCGTCCGGGAGGATTGTGGACGGGCCGGCGATCTCAGATCTCGATCACGGGGGAGTACCCGAGGGTGGATTCGACACGGATGATGCGTCGCCGCATCCACACCTTCTTGCCCCCGCCCATGTACAGGCGGGTGCGGGCGTGCTCCCACCGGCCGTACTCGGCCTGCTCCGTCAGTGTGGCCCGCACCTGGGCCACGGAGCTGTTGCGCGGGACCGTGATGATCTGGAACTCGTAGTCCTCCGCGCGGCGTCCCCGCTCCAGCGGCAGATCCCTGATCCCGCGGGGATCGCGCACGTGCTCGATTCGAGCCGCGAGGGGCTGCTGGCCTCCGGACAACGGCATCCTCCTGTGTGCATAGACGCGTATCGGCCGGCTCCGGGGCCGCCGCTGCCCGACGAGCAGAGTCGTGACCCCGGCCCGGCCGGTTCCACTGTCCATTCTGCCGTCCGACGCGGTACCGTCCAACCATGAACACGGATCCTCGCTCCGCTCTCGCTGCGCTGATCGCTGCCCTGGAACGTCACTACGAGGCCGCCGCCGCGTCCCGCGGTGACGACGATCCGGCCCTGGACGCCGCGACCGAACGTCTGACCACGGCCTTCGACACCTACGACGACGCTCTGTTCGACGCCTACGACATCGCCACCCCGCTCATCGTCTTCGACGCCGAGGACGACGACGATGAGGATGACGACGACTTCGACGACCTCGATGAGTTCGAGGACGACGAGGACGATGACGATGACTACGAGGACGGCGACTACGACGAGGATGACGCCGAGCGCTGAGACCGCTCCATGAGCGGGTCGTAGAACGTGCACGCCATCTTCACCACAGGTCCCCACGCGGCGCCGGGCATCGAGCCCGGCGCCGCGTACTCTGTCCGAGGCCGATGAACATGTCGGCCCGAGTGCGCCGTCCGTCCTTCCCCGAGGAGAGTCCATGTCGTTCATCGAGGCGATCATCCTGGGGCTCGTCCAGGGACTGACCGAGTTCCTCCCGATCTCCTCGAGCGCCCATGTGCGCGTCGTCGGTGAGCTCATGGATCCCGGCCAGGACCCGGGCGCGGCCTTCACCGCCATCATCCAGCTCGGCACCGAAGCGGCCGTGGTGATGTACTTCTGGAAGGACATCACCCGCATCATCGGCAAGTGGTTCAAGGCCCTGGCCGGCAAGGTCCCCCAGTCCGATCCGGACGTGAGGATGGGCTGGCTGGTGATCGTCGGGTCGATCCCGATCGGCGTGCTCGGACTGCTGTTCGAGGACCAGATCGATCACGGCCTGCGCAACCTCTACATCACCGCGTCGATGTTGATCGGATTCGGTGTGCTGCTCGGACTGGCGGACCGCATCGCTCCTCAGCGCAAGGAGCTGGACACCCTCACCGTCCGTCACGGCATCCTCTTCGGCCTCGCCCAGGCCCTCGCCCTGATCCCCGGCGTCTCACGGTCCGGCGGGACCATCACCGCAGGCCTCCTCATGGGCTACACCCGTCAGGCCGCCGCACGCTACGCGTTCCTCCTCGCCATCCCGGCCGTCTTCGCCTCCGGCCTCTACAAGGCCGCCAAGGAGGTGCCGGCGCTGCTGTCCGCCGACGGTCGTGCCGCCGCAGCCGCGGCCGGGGAGCCCTCCTTGGTGGCGATCATCATCTCGACGGCCGTCGCCTTCGGGGTGGGATACGCCGTCATCGTGTGGTTCATGCGGCTGATCGAGAACCGCTCCTACCTGCCCTTCGTCCTCTACCGCGTGGCCGCTGGCCTGGTGCTGCTGGTTCTGCTGTGGCTCGGAGTGGTCGACCCTCTCGGCGGCGCCTGAGGCCTCGCACGGCCCGTATGATCGGACGGTGCTTTCCTGGACCTCCCCGTCGATCACGCCCCTTCCCGCCTCCGACATCCCGCTGAGGCTGCACGACACCCGGACGGGGCGGGTGGCGCCCCTCGTCCCGATCATGCCCGGTCGCGCCCGGCTGTACGTCTGCGGGATCACGCCGTACGACGCGACCCATCTGGGGCATGCGGCCACGTATCACGCCGCGGACCTGATGCGGCGTGCGCTGCTGGACACGGGGCTGGAGGTGGACGTCGCCCAGAACGTCACCGACGTCGACGACCCGCTGCTGGAGCGTGCCGCCCGCGACGGGGTCGACTGGCGCGAGCTCGCCGCCTCGCAGACCGCCCTGTTCGCCGAGGACATGGAGGCGCTGCGCATCCTCGCCCCGGACACCTATCGCTCCGTCAGCGAGAGCATGGACGGGATCATCGCTCTGGTCCAGCGCGTGCACGAGCGCGGACGCGCGTATCCCGTCCCCGCCGAGGACGCTGCGGGCCCGGACTGGTATCTCGACCTGGCTGTGGACGGGGCGCTGGGCGATGTCTCGGGCTGGAGCGAGCAGCAGATGCTCTCGGTCTTCGCCGAGCGCGGCGGTGACCCGGAGCGCGAGGGCAAGCGGGGCCGCTTCGATCCGCTGCTGTGGCGCGCCGAACGGGAGGGCGAGCCCGCGTGGGACGGCGGTGTCCTGGGCCGTGGCCGTCCCGGCTGGCACGTCGAGTGCGTCTGCATCGCCGAGGACGGCCTCGGCCTGCCCTTCGACGTCCAGGCCGGTGGCAGCGATCTGATCTTCCCCCATCACGACCTCGGCGCGGCGCATGCCGTGGCCCTGGGCCGCGGCTTCGCCGGGACCTACATGCACAGCGGCATGGTCGCCCATGAGGGCGAGAAGATGAGCAAGTCCCTGGGCAACCTGGTCTTCGTCCACCGACTGGTGCGCGATGGCATCGACCCGATGGTGGTCCGGCTGGTGCTCATGGCCCATCACTACCGCGCCGACTGGGAATGGTCCGCCGAGGAGGTCGACCTCGCCACGAGCCGTCTGCACAGCTACCGGGGCGCCGCCGAACAGGGAGGGCAGCACCCGGAGACGGTCGAGGCGCTGCGCCGCGCGCTGCGCGACGACCTGGACACGCCGTCCGCGCTGAGCGCCCTGGACGCCTGGGCCTCCGACTCGGCCGGCAGCGGTGAAGCCCCCGAGGCCGGCGACCGGGCTCCCGGCGATGTGCCCGCCGCGGCGGACGCCCTGTTCGGACTGGACCTGACTCCGCGCACGAGCTGAGCGGCCGGCAGCCGGGCGGCCCCGGGCCGACTCGACGCGCCGGCCCGTTCCCCCGGTCCGACGCGCCGGCCCGTTCCCCCGATCCGTGGCGCAGGAGACACGGATCGGGGGAACGGGCGGCACGGGTCGGCGAGCCGTCGTGGTGGGCCATGTCCTGCGCCGCGACGTCGCGCGGAAAGCAGGCCGCCCGGGAGGAAGACCACCTGGGAGGAGGCCGTGCGGGAGGGGGGCCGCGCGGGAGGGGGGCCGCGCGGGAAGGAGGGGGACTACTCCGACTCGCGTCGCCGCCGCAGGAACTGCTCGAACTCCTTCGCGATGGCGTCGCCGCTGGCCTCGGGCAGCCCGGCCGCGTCCTGCGCCTGCTCCAGTCGCCGCACGTACTCCGCGACGTCCTCGTCGGTGCGGGCCAGCTCGTCGACACCGCGCTCCCACGCCTCCGCGTCCTCGATCAGCTCCTCGATCGGGATCGGCGCGCTGACGCGCTCCTGGACCTCCCGCAGCAGACCCAGCACCGCCTTCGGCGAGGGGTTCTGCGAGACGTAGTGGGGCACCTGCACCCAGATGCTGGTGGTGCGGAGACCGGCGGAGGCGGCGCGCCGCGCCAGGATCGTCGGCACCCCGACCGGACCGGAGTACAGCTCCGAGTCCTCGACCGGCTCGGCGGACCCGGGCTCGACCGCAGAGGAGACCGGCAGCGGGCGCGAGTGCGGCGAGTCCGCCAGCAGCGCGCCCAGCGAGATGACGGAGCTCACGTCGAGGATCTGCATCTGCTCGAGCACCTCGTCACAGAAGCGCTTCCAGTGCAGGGACGGCTCCGGGCCCAGGACGGTGACGATCTCCGGTCCCCGCGGGGGCTGGAGGATGCGCAGCTCGGTGTCGGGCCAGTCGATCACGCGCAGGCCCGCCTCCGTCGTGCGGATCTCGGGCCGGTTGACCTGGAAGTCGATGTACTCCTCGGCATCGACCGCTCCGGCAGGACGCGACGGCCACACCTCGAGCAGGTGCTCGATCACCCCCGTGGCGGCCTCTCCCGCGTCGTTCCATCCGCTGAAAGCCGTGATGGCGATTCGACTCATCGCTCCATCATAGGCTCCGCCGACGGGACGGAGCCGGGGTGCAGGCGCAGCGGATATCCTCGCCCTGTCCTGGGGAGCCGCCGTCCCCGGCCCGAAGGAGACGGATGATGAAGAGCCCCACGCTGCGCCTCGGCCCGCTGCCGCCGATCCGTGTCAGCCCGGGCACGCTCGTCACCGTGCTGATCCTCGCCGTGATCATCCACCCCGGGCTCGCCCGGGGCGGCACGACGGATCCCTTGACGCCCATCCTGCTGTCCCTGGGCATAGCCCTGTTCATGATCGTCTCCGTGCTGGTGCACGAATCCGCGCACGCCCTCAGCGCCCGGGCGTTCGGCGCCACGGTCGACCACATCGCCCTGACCCTGTGGGGCGGGCACACCCAGTACCGCGGGGAGGCGCTGGGAGCGCTGCCCTCGCTGGTGATCTCCCTGTCCGGCCCGATCAGCAACGGGGTGCTCGCAGCCCTCACCGCCGGCGCCGCGTCCCTGTCCGAGCCCGGCTCGTCCGCCGCGGTGTTCTGGGGCCTGTCCTCGTGGCTGAACATCGCCCTCGCCCTGTTCAATCTGCTCCCCGGGCTGCCGATGGACGGCGGCCGCGCCCTGGAGTCCCTGCTGTCCGGCGTGCTGCGCAACCCGCTGCTGGGAACCCGCATCACCGCCTGGATCGGTCGCGGCATCGCGGTGCTGGTGGTCGTGTTTCCCCTGGTGCGGATCGTGCGGGCCGACGGGGCGGGAACACTCTCGCTGCTGACCGTGCTGTGGGCCGTCCTGATCGCGGGCATGCTGTGGCAGGGCGCCTCCCGGGCACTGGAATCGGCGAACCTCAGCCACCGCGTCGACTCCCTCGACGCGGAGAGCCTCGCCCATCCGATGCGAATCGTCCCGCCGAGCCGGCCCCTGGCCGAGCTGGGCACCACCGGCGACCTCGACGACGTGCTCATCCTCGACCCCGCCCCGCCCGGGTCCGGGCACATCGGCAGCGCCTACCGCATCGATCCCGTCGCCGCCGCCGCGGTCCCGGCGGACCGGCGCGCAGCCACCCCGGTCAGCGCGGTCGCCGGATCCGTCGGCCCGATCGGCCGACTCGACGCCTCCCTGCGCGGCAACGCGCTGGTCTCGGTGATGCTCGCCCGCCCTATGCCCGGCTACCTCGTCACCGACGCCGAGGGGGCGGTGCACGGGGTGATCATGAGCGCCGACGTCAATGCGCTTCTGCGCGGTCGGTGAACATCGCCTCCCTTCCTCCCGTCCGTCTCACCGCGCGTCATATGCTGGAACGCATGACTGATCAGCCGTCGCAGCCCGCAGCCCGGACCGGGGCGCAGGGCCCCGCGCCCCGCGCGCCCCGCCGCGGCCTGGACCGCACCGGCCCCTTCGACCTCGGCGACAAGGTCCAGCTCGCCGACTCCAAGAACCGGCTGCACACCATCACCCTGAAGCCCGGCGGCGAGTTCCACACCCACCGCGGCGTGCTGCGCCACGACCAGCTGATCGGCGCCGAGGACGGCGTGGTCGTCGAGGACAACCGGGGCACCAGATACCAGGCGCTGCGCCCGCTGTACGCCGACTACATGCTCTCCATGCCGCGCGGCGCCGCCATCATCTACCCCAAGGACGCCGCCCAGATCCTCATGTGGGGCGACATCTTCCCCGGCGCCCGCGTGCTGGAGGCCGGGGTGGGCTCCGGCGGCCTGACCACGGCGCTGCTGCGCGCCGTCGGCCCCGACGGCAGCCTGCACTCGATCGAGCGCCGCGAGGACTTCGCCGAGGTGGCCCGGGAGAACGTCGAGACCTTCTTCGGCGGCCCCAACCCGTCCTGGGATCTCACCGTCGGCGACTTCCAGGACGTCGCCCCGACGCTGGCGCCCGACGGGCCCGCCGTCGACCGCGTCGTCCTGGACATGCTCGCCCCCTGGGAATGCATCGAGGCCGCCGCGGAGGTGCTCGTCTCCGGGGGCGTGTTCCTCGCCTACGTCGCCACGGTCACCCAGCTCTCCCGCACCGCCGAGGCGCTGCGCGACCATGGGGAGTTCACCGAGCCCTTCGCCTGGGAGTCCTTCGTGCGTCCCTGGCACCTCGAGGGGCTCGCGGTGCGACCGGAGCACCGCATGAACGCCCATACCGGGTTCCTGCTCACCTCGCGCCGCACGGCCCACGGCACGTCGGCCCTGACGCGCGTGACCCGCCCGGCTCCCGGTTCGCGGGTCGAGGAGGAGATGAACGATCCCGCCAACGACGGCTTCGGCGGCTCGGACAGCGAATGGGGCCCGCAGGACCTGGGGGAGCGCGGCGTCGCCCCGCGCAAGCTCAAGCGCGCCCTGCGCGACATCCGGCAGGGCCGGGACCGCTGAGCCGACCGGCGACGACAGGGAAGGAGAGGCCGCGACGATGAAGACCTACGCGGAGATGACGGCCGAGCTGGAGCAGCTGGCCGCCCACAACGACCGCCTCACCAGCGGGCTCCGAGCCGCCCGCGCCCAGATCGTCGAGCTCAAGGCCGACCTGGAGCGGGTGGGGGATCCGCCGAACTCCTACGCCACGTTCCTGCGCCGCACCGAGGGGACCACCATCGACGTGCTCCACAACGGCCGCCGGCTGCGCGTGGCCACGGCCGCGAGCCTGGACCTGGAGAGTCTGGAACCCGGCGCCGAGCTGCGACTGAACGAGTCGCTGGCCGCCGTGGAGGCGGTGGCCCCGAGCGATGCGGGCAACGTCGTGCCCGTCGTGGAGTCCCTGCCCGACACCCGCGTGATCGTGGCGGTCGCCCCCGACGACACCCGGGTGCTGCGCCGCGCCGGCGCCCTGGCCGAGGAGGCGCTGCACCCTGGTGACCACGTGCTGGTCGACCTGAAGGCGCAGCTGGTCATGGAGCGCATCGACCGCGCCGAGATCACCGACCTCGTCCTCGAGCAGGTCCCCGACGTCACCTTCGACCAGATCGGGGGGCTCGGCGGCCAGATCGAGGCCATCCGCGACGCCGTCGAGCTGCCGTTCCTCCAGCAGGACCTCTACCGCACCTACGGTCTGCGCCCGCCCCAGGGCGTGCTGCTGTACGGCCCGCCCGGCTGCGGCAAGACGATGATCGCCAAGGCCGTCGCCCACGAGCTCGTGCTGCGCTCGGCCGAGGTGCGCGGCGTCAGCGTCGCCGAAGCCCTCGAGAACTCCGCGTTCCTCAACATCAAGGGCCCGGAGCTGCTGAACAAGTACGTCGGTGAATCCGAGCGCTCCATCCGCCTCGTCTTCGAGCGCGCTCGCGAGAAGGCCGCCGCCGACCACCCCGTGGTGATCTTCTTCGATGAGATGGAGGCCCTGTTCCGCACCCGCGGCTCCGGCCTCTCCAGCGACGTCGAGACCACGATCGTGCCGCAGCTGCTGGCTGAGATCGACGGCGTCGAGGACCTCGACAACGTCATCGTCATCGGCGCCTCCAACCGTGAGGACATGATCGATCCGGCGATCCTGCGCCCCGGCCGGCTGGACGTGAAGATCCGAGTGCGCCGTCCCGATCTCGAGGCGGGCCGCGAGATCCTGGGGCTCTATCTCGACGAGTCCGTCCCGATGCGGGAGGACCGCGACCAGCTGCTGGATGTGGCGGCACAGGACATCTACGACGACGGCCCGGCCTCGGCGTTCGTGCGCCTGGAGTACTCCGACGGCTCCGAGGAGACCCTCCACTTCCGCGACTTCGTCTCCGGGGCGACGCTGCGCAACATCACCGACCGCGCCAAGAAGCTCGCGGTCAAGGACCAGCTGGCCAGCGGGTCGGTGGGACTGACCGCACAGCATCTGCGCGAGGCGATCACCGCCGAGTTCGTCGAGAACGAGGACATGCCCTCGGCGGCGCACCCCGAGGACTGGGCTCGCGTCTCCGGCACCCGCGGCAAGCAGGGCCGCCGGATCGAGGCAGTGGTCCCGCTGCAGGGACGCTCCCGCGCGGCCGAGGCGGAGGAGCCCCTGGTCGAGGAGGTGCGGGGATGAGCACTGACACGAGCGATCAGGCCGGCGGCCCGGCGGGCCTGGCGGATGTCACCGACCTCACCACCGAGCGCGTCATGGGGATCGAGACCGAGTTCGGTGTGCTCCACACCGATCCCGAGACCCGCTCGCGCGCCGGTGCCGGCAGCGCCGTCGGACTCTCGCACCTGGTCGTCGGCGCCTACGCCCTGCTGGACCCGCACGAGGGCGAGCGCGGATCCCGCGTACGCTGGGACTACGGCGATGAGACCCCGCTGCGCGACGCGCGCGGCTTCGACCTGCAGCGCGCCGCAGCCCACCCCACCCAGCTCACCGACGAGGTGCACGAGGCGCACCTGCCCAGCGCCCCGAGCCTGCCCAGCGTCGAGCTGGATGCCCCGGCCGCCGGCCCCGAGACCGCCCCGGACGGCGATGACGCCGAGGTGCTCAGCTGGGCGGCCCAGCGTTCGATCGGCAACGCCGTGCTGGCCAACGGCGCGCGCTGGTACGTCGACCACGCGCACCCGGAGTACTCCGCCCCCGAGGTCACCCGTGCCCGCGAGGCCGTGGTCGCCGACCGTGCTGGGGAGGAGATCGCTCGCCGCGCCATGGGAATCCTCGAGGCCGCCGACGGCATCCCGGGCGTCACCCTCTACAAGAACAACACCGACGGCAAGGGCGCGTCCTACGGCACGCACGAGAACTACCTCGTCGAGCGCGAGGTGCCGTTCGAACGCCTCACCGCCGCGATGCTCCCGTTCCTGAGCACCCGCCAGGTGCTCGTGGGCGCCGGTCGTGTGGGCCTCGGTCCCCGGGGCGAGCAGCCCGGCTACCAGATCTCCTCCCGCGCTGACTTCATGGAGGCCGAGGTGGGACTGGAGACCACCTTGAACCGGCCGATCGTGAACACGCGCGACGAGCCCCATGCGGACCCCTCGCGCTTCCGCCGCCTGCACGTGATCATCGGTGACGCGAACCTGCTGGAGGAGTCGACGTTCCTCAAGCTCGGCTCCACCTCCCTGGTGCTCGCCGCGCTGGAGGCCGAGCACCGCACCGGGCATGCGATCCTTCCCGATCTGCGCCTGGCCGACCCGGTCGCGGCCGTGCACACGATCAGCCACGACCCCACGCTGAGAGCGACCGTGCCCCTGACCGACGGGCGCGAGCTCACCGCCCTCCAGATTCAGCGCGCCCACCTCGAGGCGCTCGAGCCGCTGTGCGACCCGGGCGACGAGGAGACCGCGGCGGTACTGCGCACGTGGGGCGAGCTGCTGGACCTGCTCGAGCAGGATCCCGCGCTGGCCGCCGACCGCATCGAATGGGTCGCCAAGCTGCAGCTGCTCGAACGCTACCGCGCCCGGCACGGCCTGGAGTGGGGCGATCCGCGGTTGTCCCTGATCGACCTGCAGTTCAGCGACCTCCGTCCCAGCCGGGGCCTGTTCGCGAAGCTGCGCGCAGCCGGCGCCGTGGGCACGCTCGTGGCGCAGGAGGAGGTGGACGCGGCGATCACCACCCCGCCCGCGTCGACCCGCGCCCACCTGCGCGGCCGCCTCATCGCCGCCCATCGCGAGCACGTCCCCTCGGCCGGGTGGGACGCGATCACCCTGGCCGGGCCCGACGGCGGACACCGTCTGCGCCTGGCGGATCCGCGCCTCGGCTCCGCCTCCTGGTGCCAGGCCCACGGCATCGACCTCCGCGGGGGCGTCGAACAGATCCTCGACTCGCTGCGCCGAGCCGTCGGCGAGCACTGAGGATGATGCTCGGCCCCGACGCCGGCGTCTCCGCACGACGGCCGCGCTGACACCACGATTCCGCAGACCGACCACAGCCCCCGACCACCGAGGAGAATCCCGTGTCCCAGCAGTCACTGCATGCATCCGGTCCCGAGCCGGACGACGACAACGGCAGCACCGAGAGCGCCAGCGGCGGCCAGACCTATGCCTCGGCCCAGGCTGCGGACGACCTGCTCGACGAGATCGACTCCGTGCTGGAGTCCAACGCCGAGACCTTCGTGCGCTCCTTCGTCCAGAAGGGCGGCCAGTGACCCGATGAGGCGTCGAGTCGGAGGCCTGGAGACCGAGTTCGGGCTGGTGTGCGTGCACGCCGACGGCACCCGCGCGCTCGAGCCGGAGAACGCGGCCCGCGAGCTGTTCCGGCCCGTGGTCGCCATGGGCCGTTCCTCGAACGTCTTCCTGCCCAACGCCGCCCGTCTCTACCTCGACGTCGGCTCCCATCCGGAGTACGCCACGGCCGAATGCGACGACTGGTGGGAACTGGTCGCCCAGGACCGCGCCGGCGAACGCATCTTCGCCGACCTCGCCGAGCAGGCGGGGGAGCGCCTCGCCGCCGACGGCCAGGACGCTCGGATCCACCTGCTCAAGAACAACGTCGACTCCGAGGGCAATGCTTTCGGCTCCCACGAGAACTACCTCGTCGACCGCCGCGGCGAGTTCACGCGCCTGCCGCGGTACCTCCTGCCGTTCCTGGTCACCCGGCAGATCGTCACCGGCGCCGGGGGAGTGGTGCGTGACGAGGACGGGGCCCGCTTCGTCTTCTCCCGTCGCAGCGACCACATGTGGGAGGCGGTCTCGTCGGCCACCACCCGAACCCGTCCGATCATCAACACCCGCGACGAACCCCACGGCGACCCCACCAGGTACCGCCGCCTGCACGTCATCGTCGGCGACTCGACGATGAGCGAGGTCTCCACGCACCTGCGCTTCGCCACCACCGACCTGGTCCTGCGCGCCATCGAGTCGGGTCGGGCCCTGCCCGATCTGACCCTGGCCGACGACATCGCCACCATCCGCGCCGTCGCGCGCGACCTCACCGGGCAGGCGCCGATTCCCACGGCCGGCGGCGGGACCACCTCGGCGGTCGAGATCCAGCAGCGCTGGCTGGATCTGGCCGCCGAGTTCACCGAGGAGACCGAGGGCTCCGACAGCGCCGAGCGCGACGTGCTGGAGACCTGGCAGAGAGCGATCGACGCGGTGCGCACCGGGGACCGCAGCTGGGCCGCGACCCGTCTGGACTGGGCCATCAAGGAGCGCCTGTTCTCGCAGGTCGCCGAGCGCCGTGGGGTCGAGCTCTCGGATCCGGCGCTGGAACGGCTCGACCTGGCCTACCACGACATCTCGCCGGGCCAGGGCCTCTTCGCCAGTCTCCAGGCCCGCGGGCTCGCTCCGGCGGTCCTCTCCGAGCAGCGCATCGAGGCCGCCCGCGAGGTCGCTCCCGCCACCACGCGGGCGCACCTGCGCGGGCAGGTGGTCACCGCCGCTCAGCAGCATGGCGTCGACCATGTCGTGGACTGGACCACGATGCGCCTGACCCGTCCCGGGTCCATGCCGGTACAGGTCCTCGACCCGTTCGCGACCGAGCTCCCCGCGGTCGACGAGCTCCTGGCCGAGATCCGCCGGTCCGGGACCGGATCGGCGAGCGATGATCCGCCGCCCGCCTGAGAATCCGGGGCCGCGCGCCCCGTACCCTGGTGCACGTGCCCCGCTCGGGGCTCCCGATCCGAAAGGCCTGCTCTTGATCCGCCGCCGCACCTTGTTGACCTCCGCTCTCGCTGCGACCACGGTTGCCGGCGTGGCCGCCTGCTCCGACGACGGCGCTGATGCCGAGAACACCGCGGCGGCCTCCGACGGCGGCGGCGACCCGGCCCTGTCCGCCGTGACGGTCAGCGACGACCTCGAGGCGGAGCCCACGATCGAGTTCACCCCGCCGGTGCAGATCACCGCGCCCGATTCGGCTCTGATCACCCCCGGGGACGGCGAGACGATCGCCGAGGGCGACACCATCATCTGGCGCAGCGTCTATTCGGACGCGAGCACCGGCGACGTGCTCGAATCCTGGTGGCAGGGCGCCCCGGCCAATGGCGTGCAGGTCACCGCGGAGACGCTCGGTGACGAGGCGTTCGCGTTCCTCACCACGGTCCCGATCGGCTCGCGCGTCGCGATGGCCGGCTGGCAGACCACGACGTCCGGGCAGTCCTACGCGCTCATCCAGGCCTCCGACATCGACCGTGTCGTCTCGCCGCTGCGCGCCGACGGCGAGGCGCAGGAGCCCTCCGGAACCTTCCCGGCCGTCAGCCTCGACGAGAACGGCGCACCCTCCCTGGAGTCCGCGCCCGAGGGCGAGGCACCCACCGAGACCGTCCGCGAGACCCTCATCCAGGGCGCCGGGGACGCCACCCGCGAGGGCGACTACCTGACCATGCACTACACGGGATGGAACTGGGACTCCGGTGAGCAGTTCGACTCCTCGTGGGAGCGTGGGGCGCCGTTCGGTTTCCCGCAGGGCATGCAGAAGGTGATCCCCGGCTGGGACGAGAACCTGCTGGACCTTCCCGTCGGATCCCAGGTGATGCTGGTGGTCCCCCCGGCCGAGGCCTACGGTGAGGAGGGCGAGTCCGAGCACGAGCTCGCCGGGCAGACCCTCCTGTTCGTCATCGACGTGCTCGATGCCGCGCACAAGGCAGACTGACCCCACGACACCGACACCGTCCCGGCGGAGGCGGCCGCACGACGGCCCCTTCCGCACATCCCAGGAGGACCCATGGATCGCAGCAAGCCCGAGATCGAGCACCCCGAAGGCCCCGCGCCCACCGAGCTGGTCAGCAGTGAACTGATCGTCGGGGACGGCGAGCAGGCCGCCCGCGGCGACGTCGTCGACGTGCACTATGTGGGCGTCTCCCACTCCACCGGCGAGCAGTTCGACGCCTCCTGGGATCGTGGCGAGCCGCTGCGCTTCCAGCTCGGCGTCGGCCAGGTCATCACCGGCTGGGACCAGGGCGTCCAGGGCATGAAGGTCGGCGGGCGCCGCCGCCTCGAGATCCCCGCCTCGCTCGCCTACGGCGACATGGGCGCACCGCCCGTGATCGCCCCCGGCGAGTCCCTGATCTTCGTGTGCGACCTGGTGGCGGTGCACAAGCGCTGAACACGTCCGCCACGCCGGCGGCGGTGGGACCGCTCGGGGAGCAGGAGAGCCTCTTCACAGCCCCCGTCGCCCCCGAACCTCCCGCCCCGGAACGCGGATCGGCGCCCCGGGACGGGACGCTGCGCACCACCGCAGGCTTCGACGTCGTCGACGAGCTTCCCGTGGCCAGCGTGCGCCTGGTGGGCGTGCTGCCGCATCTGGACCGTCCCTTCGAGTACGCCGTCACCCCCGATACCGCCGCAGCCGGGCCCGGTATGCGGGTACGGGTGCGCTTCTCGGGCAAGGACACCGAAGGCATCGTGCTGGGGCGGCACGCCGAGGCGTCGACCGACCGCCCCCTGGCGCCCCTGCGCCGCCTGGTCTCCGAGGACGTCGTGGTCCCGCCGGCCATGATGCGGGTCTGCGAGGAGGTCGCCCAGCGCTGCGCGGGCACGGTGGGGGATGTGCTGCGCCTGGCCCTCCCGCCGCGCCATGCCCGCGCGGAGAAGGCGGACCGCGCCGCGGAGGACAAGGCGGTCCAGCAGGAGCAGGCCTCCGAGGACGCCCACACCGAGGCCTCCGATCGCGAGGACGCCGACGGAGAGGATGCCGGCCACGGCGCCGCCGGCGATGAGGCTGCCGGCCAGGACGTCGGCGACGACGCGGACACGGGGGCTCCCGCGCCGCGCCCGGGCGATCGCTACCCCGGCCTGGCCGCTCTGATCTCCCGCGCCGGGCAGCCGACCGGCCCGGTGCCACGTGCCACCATCACCCTCGACGCCGCCGATCCCTGGACCGTCGTGGCGGCCGACGCCATCGCCGACCTCGGGCCCGATCAGGGAGCCCTCGTCATCGCCCCGGACCAGCGGGACATCGCCCGGCTCAGCCGGGTCCTGGCGGACAGGGGCATCGAGCACGAGATCCTGGCGGGCACCGAGGGCCCCGAGAAGCGCTACCGCACGTTCCGCCGGATCCTCCGGGGCGCCACCCGCGTGGTCCTGGGAAACCGCTCCGCCGCCTTCGCACCGGTGGCGAACCTCGCCCTGGCGATCTGCTGGGACGAGGCCGACGACCTGCTCGAGGAGCCCCGCGCCCCGTATCCCCACGTCCGCACCGTCCTGCAGTGCCGGTCCGCGGAGCAGCGCTGCGCCCTGCTCTTCCTGGCGGCCAGCGACTCGGTCCCGTTGCAGGCACTCGCGGAGGCGGGCTACCTGGCCCGGCTCGAGCCGCTCCCGGCGCCCGTGACCGCCGTGCGCCCGCACATCGTCGCCATGGACCAGTACCTCCGCGAACGGGAGGGCCCCTCCGGGCGCTCCCGGCTGCCCCAGGAGGCGATGCGCGTGATCCGGCGCGGACTGGAGCGCGGCCCGGTGCTCGTCCAGGTCCCGCGCAGCGGATACGTACCGGCCATCGCCTGCACCTTCTGCGGCACCCGTGCCCACTGCCCGAACTGCGCCGCCCCGCTGTCGGTCACCGGACGCAGCGGCCCGCTGCACTGCCGGGTGTGCGGGCGCCGCGAGGACGGGTATCGCTGCCCCGAATGCGACCGCACCCAGGTGCGTGCCATGGTCATCGGTTCCACCCGCACCGCCGAGGAGCTCCACCGCGGCTTTCCCGACGTCCCGCTGAAAGTCGCCGGCGGCGCCCATGGTGCGCTCGAGGACGAGAACGTCCCTGAGCACGGGATCGTGGTCGCCACCCCGGGCGCCGAGCCCGCACCCCCGGGTCGCTTTGCCGCCGCACTGCTCCTGGACGCCGACGCCATGCTCGCCCGCGCCGCCTTCGATGCCGACGTCGAGGCCGTGCGCCGCTGGCGCAACGCCATCGCACTGGTGCGCACCGCGGACGAGGGCGGGCACGTGCTGGTCGTCGGCACCGCCACACTGCCTGCGATCCGTGACCTGGTCGCCCATCGCTCGCGGGTGTTCCTCGACCGCGTCCTCGCCGACCGCCGGGAACTGGACCTGCCTCCGTTCAGCAGGGTCGCCGAGATCGTCGGTGACAAGGACGCCTGCCGCAACTACCTGGAGACCACGGATCTGCCGGACGGCACCGACGTGTTCGGCCCCGTCGACCTCGAGGAGCCGGAGTCGGCAGGCCGTGCCCGGGCCGTGGTGCGTCTGGACCCGCGCCGCTCCCGTGAGCTCGCCGATGCGCTGCGAGCGGGCGTGGCCGCGCGCTCGGCCCGCAAGGCTCGCGGGTCGCTGCGGGTGCGCCTGGATCCGCCCGACGTGTTCTGACCCCGAGGCGCGGTCCCGTCGGCGTCGCGACCGTGCCTCGGGGCGGTGCCCGCACCGGCCTGCTCGCCTCCGCCGCCGACGTCCCGTAGTGTGATCGGTCGCACCGAAGAGATCGCGACGAGGCGACGGAGGGCACAGATCATGCGCGAGGGACCGACGACGTCCAGCACTCCTGAGGGGCCCGAGGGACAGGACGCACGTGCCGGAGGGGACCGACGCGTCGAGAGCGGCACTCCCGAGAGACGCGACAGGCCCGGAGGGCGCGACGACCTCGTCGAGACCGAGCACGCCGAAGGGGACGGGAACCGGGACGATCTCTCCGAGGGGGAGCGGGCGCCGGCCGCGCCGGGCCGCACCGTTCTGGTCCGGCGCCTCGGTCTCGCCGTCGGGCTCGTGGCCGCCGTGGTCATCTACCTGATCATGCCGGCCGAGGCACCCCACGCCGCCCGGCTCACGGCCGCCACCGCCGTCCTGATGGCCGTGTGGTGGATGACGGAGGCGCTGCCGATCCCGGCGACGGCCCTGGTGCCGGTGGTGGTCTTCCCCGTCCTCAACACCGACGTCGGCTTCGACGACGTCGGCGGCTCCTACGGGAACAACATCGTCTTCCTGTTCATGGGCGGCTTCATGCTGGCGCTGGCCATGCAGCGCTGGAACCTGCACAGACGTATCGCCCTCGCGATCGTCGCCGCCATCGGCACCAGCCCGTCGCTGCTCATCCTCGGCTTCATGGTCGCGACCGGATTCATCTCCATGTGGGTCTCCAACACGGCCACCGCGGTGATGATGCTGCCCATCGGGGTCTCGGTGCTGCTGCTGGTGAACAAGCTCCGCCTCGAGGACGCCGCGACCAAGGGCGAGGAGCCGGGTGAAGGCGTCGATCCCGACCCGTCGGCCGAGGGCACGGCCAGCAAGGCCGTCCGCTCCAACTTCGGGGCCGCGCTGATGCTCGGCATCGCCTACTCCGCCTCGATCGGTTCGCTGGCCACCATCATCGGCACCCCGCCCAATGCCCTGCTCGCCGCGCACATGAGCCAGGACTTCGACGTCACCATCGGCTTCGGCCGGTGGATGGTCGTGGGAGCTCCGCTGGCGCTGGTGTTCATGGCGATCGCGTGGGTACTGCTGACCAAGGTGATCTTCCGTCCCGAGATCACGGAGATCCCCGGCGGGGCGGAGCTGATCCGGGACGAGCGCCGCAAGCTCGGCAGCATCTCCTCGGGAGAGGTCCGTGTGCTGACCATCTTCGTGCTCGCAGCCCTCAGCTGGGTGTTCGTCCCCCTGATCTGGCGATTGGTGAGCGAGGGGGACCCGCCCATCAGCGACGCGGGCATCGCCATGCTCGTCGCCCTGCTGCTGTTCCTGCTCCCGGCCGGAGCGGCCCGCGGGGTGCGCCTGCTGGACTGGGAGGCGGCGGTGAAGCTCCCGTGGGGCGTGCTGCTGCTGTTCGGCGGCGGTCTCGCCCTCAGCGCCCAGTTCACCAGCTCCGGGCTGACGGACTGGATCGGCGAGGTCACCCAGGAGCTCGGCGGACTGCCCATGGTGCTGATCGTGGTGATCGCCGCCGCCGGCATCCTGTTCCTCACCGAGCTGACCTCGAACACCGCCACCGCCGCGACATTCCTGCCGGTGGCCACCGCGGTCGCCACCGGGATCGGTATCGACCCGATGCTGCTGGCGATCCCGGTGGCGCTGGCCGCCACCTCGGCCTTCATGCTGCCGGTGGCGACCCCGCCGAACGCGATCGCCTACGGCTCGGGATACGTGCAGATCCCGCAGATGGCCAAGGCGGGAGTATGGCTGAACCTGATCGGCATCGTGCTGATCACCGCGGCGACCATGACCCTCGCGGTCTGGGTATTCGGGCTCGTCTACTGATCTCGCGCCGGTCGCGCGCCGGACTCCGCAGCGGCCGGCTGCGGGCGCCGCGGCCCGTCGTCCCGGCCCTCCGGCCGCAGGGCTCCGGCGTCATCCGCCCTGCGTGCGCAGCACTCCCAGCGCCAGTGCGGCGGCGAGGATCACGCCGGCTCCCACGACCGCCACGGTGGCGGGCCACCCGAACGCCTCGTAGACGTGGCCCGTGCTCCATCCCAGCACGCTGGAGCCCGCGTAGTAGGCGAGGTTGTACAGTCCCGTCGCCTGCGAGCGCGCCCCCTCGGCCCGGGCCCCTGCCCAGCCGCTCGCGATCGAGTGCGCCGCGAAGAAGGCGCCTGTCATCACCAGCAGGCCCACCAGCACCAGGAGCAGGGGCCCGGCGATGGTCAGCAGGAGCCCGAGCAGCATCACACCCATCGCCGCGAGCATGACCGGCAGCCGGCCGTACCGGGTGGCCAGACGCCCGGCGGCGGGGGAGGAGACGGTCCCGCCGAGGTAGGCGAGGAAGACGAGCCCCACCACGCCCGCCGACACCCGGTACGGCGCCGCGGTGAGGTGGAAGGCGAGGTAGTTGTAGATCGCGACGAAGCCACCCATGAGCAGGAATGCGCACGCGAACAGGACGAGCTGGCCGGGATCGCGCAGCGTGCGGGTCAGGCGCGCCGCCCGGGGAGCCCATCGCCGGGAACCCGTCCCGGAGTCCGGCGGCACGAATCGCCGTTCCCGCGGGGCCGTGAGCACGAAGGCGGCGGCAGCGGCGGCCGAGAGCAGCGCGACGGCGCTCATCCCGGCCCTCCAGGTCAGCGCATCGGCGATCGGAGTGGCGACCACGCGTCCCAGGAGCCCGCCGACGGTGGTTCCCGCCACGAACCAGCCCGCCGCGATCGCCCGGGCCTGCTCGTCCACCTCCTCGGAGAGGTACGCCATGGCCAGCGCCGGGATACCGCCCAGAGCCGCACCTTCCAGCAGCCGCAGCACCAGGACCAGCTCGTAGCTGGGTGCCCACGCCGCGACCAGCGCCAGCGTCGTGGCCGCGGACACCGCGAGGACCATCGCCCGCAGCCTCCCGATCCGGTCTCCCGCGAAGGACCAGGGCACCACGGCCAGAGCGAGGCCGCCGGTCGCGGCCGAGACCGTCAGCGCCGCCTGTTCGGGGCCGACGCCGAGATCCGCGGAGATCAGCTGCAGCATTCCCTGCGGGGAGTAGAGCTGGGCGAAGGTGGCGATGCCCGCGCACACCAGAGCCACGAGCATGCGCCGGTACGCGGGGCTGCCGACCGGGTGTCCGGGCCGGTGCTCGTCGAGCATCACACCACGCCCCTCACAGCAGATCCATCGGGCGGCGTCCCTCAGCGGACGACGCGGACCGGGTTCGACATATGCCCACTCTAAGCAGGCGCCCGCCGAGGATCCGGGCCGCTCGTCCTGCTGGTTGCACCTGTCCGGTCGGCGCATCCAGCGCTGCCGGTCCGGGGAGTCGGCCCCGTAGACTCGGGGCATCATGCGTCTGCTCTTCGCCGGCACCCCCGAGGCCGCCCTTCCCTCCCTGCGCACCCTGCTCGACTCGCACCACGACGTCGTCGGGGTACTCACCCGAGCCGACGCCCCCGCGGGGCGCGGCCGCAAGCTCACTCCCAGTCCTGTGAAGTCCCTCGCCCTCGAGGCCGGGGTACCGGTGCTGACCCCTGCGACGCTCCGCGACGAGGACACCCAGCAGCAGATCCGCGAGCTCGCGCCCGACGCCGCCCCCGTGGTGGCCTACGGGAACCTGGTCCCGCCGGCAGCACTGTCCATCCCTGCCCACGGCTGGCTGAACCTCCACTTCTCCCTGCTCCCGGCCTGGCGCGGCGCCGCCCCGGCCCAGCGTGCCGTTCTGGCCGGGCAGCGCGAGACCGGTATGAGCGTCTTCCGCCTCGAGCAGGGCCTCGATACCGGCGACGTCATCGCCACCGCGCGGACCTCGATCGGCGAGTACGAGACCTCTGGAGAGCTGCTGGCCCGGATGGCCGAGGAGGGAGCCGATCTGCTGCTGTCCGCGCTGGATGCCCTCGAAGCCGGCACCGCGACCCTCACCCCGCAGGACGACTCGCTGGCCACGCATGCCGCGAAGCTGACCACGGCCGAGGCCCGGATCGACTGGACCCGCCCGGCCGACGAGGTCAGTGCCCATATCCGCGGCATGAGCCCGCACCCGGGAGCCTGGACGGTCCTGGCCGGATCCCGCCTGAAGGTTCTCGGTCTGGAAGCGCCGCCCGAGCACCCGCCCGTGCCGCCGGGACGGATCGAGACCACCCGCCGCCAGGTGCTCGTGGGCACCGGCACGGACGTCGTCGCCCTGGCGACGGTCGCTCCGGCAGGGAAGCGGCCGATGCGGGCAGCGGACTGGGCCCGCGGCGCGGCCCTCGGCGAGGGCAGCAGCGCCGCCTTCGCACACGATCTGGACGACGACGAGGAGCAGGCATGAACGACCAGCGCCGCAGACGGGGGGACGCCGGTCGCGACGACCGCAGCCGTGATGGTCGTGGCCGAGACGCTCGTGCCCGCGACAGCGGTGGCCGCGATGACCGGGCCCGCCGGGAGGAGGGGCGCGGGACGGCCCCCTCCGGCGGTCGCGACGCGAAGGGGCGGGAGCGCTCGGGTTCCCGCGGCCAGGGCGGCCCCCGCCGTGGCTGGTCCTCCTCACGGCCCTCCGAGCGCGGTCGCCGCGCCACCGGTTCTCGGCAGGTGGCCTACGAAGGGCTGCGCCTGGTCCGCGAGGAGGACTCGTACGCGAACCTCGTCCTTCCGCGCCTGCTGCGCAGCAATCGGCTCTCCGGTCGCGATGCCGCCTTCACCACCGAGCTCTTCTACGGCTCCCTGCGCGCCCAGGGTCGCCTGGACGCGATCCTCGCCGCCTGCATCGACCGCCCGCTGGACGACGTCGACCCGGCACTGCTGGACGTGCTGCGCCTGGGCGCCTATCAGCTGCTGGACATGACCGTCGCCCCGCATGCCGCCACCTCCGAGACCGTGGCACTGGCCCGCTCGGAGGTGGGCGCCGGCGCCGCGAGCTTCGTCAACGCGATCCTGCGCCGGGTGGGGGAGAAGCCCCTGGAGGAGTGGATCGCCGAGGTCGCTCCAGCTCGCGAGCGTGACCTGACCGGTCATCTCGCCATGGTCCACTCCCACCCCCGTTGGGTGGTGCGGGCGCTCACCGACGCCCTCGCGGGCAACGGTCGCGACCGGTCCGAGATCGATGAGCTGCTGGCCGCCCAGAACGCCGCTCCGGCAGTGTCCCTGGTCATGCGCCCCGGCCTCATCGATCTCGACGAGCTCATCGACCACGGCGCGAGCGCCGGCGAGCTCAGCATCTTCGCCGCCTCCTGGCCGTCCGGGGACCCCGGCGGCATCGACCCGGTCAAGCAGGGCCGGGTCGCCGTCCAGGACGAGGGCAGCCAGCTCGCAGCGCTCGCCCTCGCCCTCGGTGCGGACGATCTCGTCCGTGCGGACGATGCCCACTGGCTGGACCTGTGCGCGGGCCCCGGAGGAAAGACGGCCCTGCTGGGCGGGCTGACCATCGACCACGATGCCGACCTGCTCGCGGTCGAGGTCCAGCCCCACCGCACCGAACTCGTCGACCGCTCCATCGCGCCCCTGCAGGAGGCCGGCTGCGAGATCACCACCCGCACCGCCGACGGCACCGAGATCGGTGCGGAACTGCCCGGGCACTTCTCCCGGGTCCTGGTCGACGTGCCGTGCTCGGGTCTGGGCGCCCTGCGCCGCCGCCCCGAGTCCCGCTGGCGCCGCACGCCCGGGGACATCGGCCACCTCGGCGTGCTCCAGCGCGACCTGCTGACCTCCGCGCTGGACGCCACCGCGCCCGGAGGCGTCGTCGCCTACGTGACGTGCTCCCCGCACCTCGCCGAGACCCGACTCGTGGTCACCGACGTCCTCTCCCGACGTGAGGATGTCGAGCAGCTCGATGCCCGAGACGCCGTGCGCGCCGCGATCCAACCGGCCAAGGCCCACGAGGTGGACCTCGGGGAGGGGCCCGCCGTGCAGCTCTGGCCCCACGTGCACGGCACCGACGCCATGTACATCTCCCTGCTGCGCAAGCACCCGATCCCCCTCGCGGAAGGAACCTCGCCCTCATGAACTCCCCGTACTCGACCGATGGCCAGTACATCCACCCCAGCATCCTCAACGCGGACCTGATGAGCATCGGCACCGAGCTGGACAAGATCGCCAGCGCCGACAGCGTCCACGTGGACGTGATGGACAACCACTTCGTGCCCAACCTGACCTTCGGCCCCAGCGTCGTCGAGCAGATCGTGGGACGCAGCGACATCCCCGTGGACGCTCACCTGATGATCGAGGACGCCGACCGCCAGGCCCCCGCCTTCGCCGAGGCCGGCGCGGACTCGGTCACCTTCCACCTCGAGGCCGCCAAGGCGCCGATCAAGCTCGCCCGCGAACTGCGCCGCAAGAACACCGCCGTCGGCGTGGCGCTGCGCCCGGCCACCGCGGTGGAACCGCTGCTGGACGTCATCGGCGAGTTCGACATGCTGCTGATCATGACCGTCGAACCCGGATTCGGCGGGCAGAGCTTCCTGGAGACGATGCTGCCCAAGATCCGCCGCGCCCGCGGCGCGATCAGCGAGGCCAACCTCGAGGTGTCCATCCAGGTCGACGGCGGGGTCAGCCGCGAGACCATCGAACGCTGCGCCGAGGCAGGAGCGAACGTGTTCGTCGCCGGCTCCGCGATCTACAAGGCCCAGGACGCCGCCGAGGAGATCACGGCCCTGCGGGAGCTGGCGCGAGGCCACGGGGGTCACTGAACCTCGCACGCCGCTCACCGGGGCTCGTGAAGTCCGTGCCATAGGAGCCCGAGCGATCGGGGGGGGGCTCAGCCCCCGAATCGTCGGGGTTGACCGGTGCCCGCTGCCCCGGCGGGAGGGCGTTCGCCACACTCGGCCACGGGCCCGCCGGTCACGACGCGAGGCGGCTAGCATTGTCCCGTCACGACCAGTGACGTGCTCCGGGGTCGGTGAAAGTCCGAGCCGGCGGTGACAGTCCGCGACCCGCTTCGGCGGTGGAGCCGGTGGAATTCCGGCACCGACAGTACAGCCTGGATGAGAGGCGCACGTCCTGCATGTCGCCGGCGCGCCCTGGCGCCTCCCGGCGGCCTGCCGGAACCCCTTTTCCCCCCGGAGCCACTGCATCGGCGGAGAAAGGACCGGCATGGATCTTCTGCAGTGGCTCTTCGACGCGCGACTCGAGTTCGCGGGCGGTCAGTTCATCCTCTGGCGCGAGGTTCTCGGCAACCTCTTCGGCCTGCTCAGCGCGCTCGGCGGCATGCGCCGCAAGGTCTGGGCCTGGCCCATCGGCATCGCCGGCAACGCGCTGCTGCTGACGGTGTTCCTGGGCTCCCTGTTCGGCAGCGCCGGGACCGTGGATCTGCTCGGCCAGGCAGGCCGCCAGGTGATGTTCATCGCCACCAGCATCTACGGCTGGGTCCGCTGGCAGCAGGCTCGGCACGAGGGCGGCACCGCCGTCGAGCCCGAGTGGGCCTCCTGGCGGACCCGCATCCTCCTGCTCGTCGCCATGGTCGGCGGCACCGCCGGGCTCACCCCGATCTTTCGCGCCCTGGGCTCCTACGAGCCCGTCTGGGCCGACGCGTGGATCTTCGTGGGCAGCCTCCTGGCCACCTTCGGGATGGCCAAGGGCTGGGTCGAGTTCTGGCTGATCTGGGTGGCCGTCGACATCGTCGGCGTCCCCCTGCTGGTCAGTGCGGGCTACTACGCCAGCGCCCTGATGTACCTCTTCTACGGCGTGTTCACGCTGACGGGGTTCTTCGTCTGGTGGCGGGTGCGCAACCGGCGCGAGCACGACGAACGGGTCACCGTCGAGACAGCCCACCTGGATCCGACGGTCCGCCAGGAATGAGCGCGCTGCGCGCGAGTCCCCGTACCGTGGACCCCGGGTCGTGCGACGAACGACGCGGCCGCTCAGCGACGAACAGGAGTACCCATTGAACCTCTTCCGCAATCCGTTCGTGGTCGTCCTTCTGTTCATCGCACTGGTGGGACTGGTCATCGCTGCGACCCTGACGGGTCTGCTCGTGTGGTGGCTGACGCATGGCCGCAGTCGAGCCCCGGAGCAGGACGCGGCCACGGAGCATCCGCCCCCGGATCCCACCGCGAGCACCCGGTGAGATCGCCTGTCCATGAGTCGTCGACATCCGGTCGACGGCCGGGCACGCAGCCTCCCCGTCATGACGCGTAAGCTACGCCCCGTGAAGGATTTCGAGGCGTTGTTCGCCGAGCTCACCGAGAAGGCCCGCACCCGACCCGAAGGGTCGGGCACCGTCCGCGAACTGGACTCGGGGGTCCATGGGATCGGCAAGAAGATCGTCGAGGAAGCGGCCGAGGTATGGATGGCCTGCGAGCATGAGACCCATGACGACGCGGCCACGGAGATCAGCCAGCTGATCTACCACCTGCAGGTGATGATGGTCGCCAAGGGCATCACCCTCGAGGACGTCTACGGCCGGCTCTGATCCGAGATCCGACGGCGAGACCGTCGGGCCCGGCGGTCGCCGGGTCCCACGCAACTCGCCCGCACGTCAGCATCGCCCCTCTCCACCCCTGACCACCATCCGTCCCCGTTCCGTGCGCCGCCCCGCGGCGGCGAAGGAGTATCCGTGCTGCGCATCGCTGTTCCCAACAAGGGCGCCCTGTCAGAGCCCGCCGCTGATCTGCTGCAGGAGGCCGGCTACCGCCGCCGCGGCATGGCCAAGGAGCTCGTCGTCCTCGACGAGGACAACGACGTCGAGCTGTTCCATCTGCGCCCCCGGGACATCGCGGTCTACGTCGGCTCCGGCACCGTGGACGTCGGCATCACCGGCCAGGACATGCTGCTGGATTCCCGCACTCCCGCGCAGGAGATCCTGCCGCTCGGCTTCGCCGGCTCCACGTTCCGCTTCGCGGCCCCGATCGGGACGCGCGAGGACGTGGCGAGCCTGGAGGGCGCCCGGATCGCCACCAGCTACGAGAACCTCGTCGGCGACTACCTGGCCGAACGGGGCATCAACGCCGAGGTGGTCCACCTCGACGGAGCCGTCGAGTCCTCGATCCGTCTGGGCGTGGCCGATGTGATCGCCGACGTCGTCGAGACCGGCACGACGCTGCGTCAGGCAGGGCTCGAACCCTTCGGAGAACCGATCATGACCAGTCAGGCGGTCCTGTTCTCCCGGCCCGGGATGGAGCTGGAGGAGACCGCGGCCCACTCCCTCGAGGTCCTCGAGCGCCGCATCCGCGGAGTGCTGGTGGCCCGAGAGCACGTGATGCTGGACTACGACATCCCCACCGCCCTGATGGAGCAGGCCGTACAGATCACCCCCGGCTTCCAATCGCCGACGGTCTCCCCGCTGCACGGGGGAGAGTGGCACGCCGTGCGGGCGATGGTCGAGCGCAAGGCCGCCCACCGGATGATGGACGACCTCTACGACGTCGGCGCCCGGGCGATCCTGGTCACGGCGATCCAGGCCTGCCGTATCTGAGAACCATGGATCCGAGGGAGCCGGAGCATCCCATCGGCCGGGAGCCGGCGACCGTCGTGATCCGGCCGCGGATGGTGCGTATCGCCGGGTACATCACGGGAGTGGTCGTGCTCGGCGGGACAGTGGCAGGTGCGGTCGTCATCCCCGGTCTCCTGCTCGGTGGCCGCCTCGGCCTGGTGGCCGTGGGCGTGCTGATCCTCCTCTTCTGCCACCTCGAGGCGTCGGTGCGGCTGATCGCCGGGCCGGACTCCCTCGAGGTGCGCAACGTCTTCCGGGCACGCACGCTGGACTGGGCCGAGATCCTCGCCATCAGGTTCCCGGTGGGGGATCCGTGGGCGCACCTCGATCTGGCCGACGGCACGACTCTGGCGCTGAACGCGATCCAGCGCTACGACGGTGAGCGCGGCATCGCGGCAGCCCGGCGGCTGCGCGACCTGGTGCGCGAACGTGGAGAGGCCCCCGACGTCGGCTGAGTGCGCCACGTCTGCGGAACCGGTCCGGGAGCCCCGGTCCGGCAGACCCCGGTTCGGAAGACCCCGGTTCGGACGGCCCCGGTGGGAGCGGCTCGGATTCCGGTGCCGTCCGCACAGCGTCCCGGCATCCGCTCCCTCGGGCTAGGGGATCAGCGAGGCGGCGCAGCGCCCTGCCATCGCCGCATAGCGGAAGGCCTCGGGGTCCTCGGCGAGCGAGCGGCCCATCGTCGACAGCCGCACCGGGACGTCCTCGAGAGCGTCCCGCAGACCTCGTGCATCGACCTCGGCGAGCTGGTGCTCGATGCCTCTGGCGCGAGCAGGCTCCATGATCGACGTTTTCACCTGTTCGCGAACCGACGCATGAAAACCGTTGTACTTGTGATACTTGCGCTCGAGCAGCGGCAGATGCACCGGGGTCAGCGTCGCCCGGCCGTACACGGTGGAGGAGTGGTGGGAGAGTCCCCGATGACGACGACGAGGGTCGGCTCCGGAGACCCGCAGCGTGGCGACGGGGGTGCCGCCCAGCACGGCGGTCGCGTGCAGCGCCTCGGCGGACTGGATCCCGGAGAAGCCCCACCCGGTGCCGGTACCGAGATTCCCGGGACCCTGGACCGCGATCACCACGTCGGCCGCGACCACGTGCCGCGCTCCGAGCAGCGCCGAATGCACCGTGACGGCCTCGAGGTCGCCCCCGAAGGACTGGCCCGTACTGATCACCGCCGCGAGCAGCCCGGCCTCGCGGAGCCTTGCCGCGGCGCGCGAGTACGCCGCCGGCAGGGCGGCCCCGTCGGTGTGGACGTACGCGATGCGCGCCGAGTGCCGCTGGGCACGGATTCCGGCGAGGATCGCGGGCAGGGACGAGTGCAGGTCCGCCACCACCACGGGCATGCCCTCGATGTCCTGCGCCGCCCGGATCGTCTCGTAGTGCTCGCTGTCCGGATCGTCGATCGCATCGACCATGGTCTGCGTCGGTGTGTACCGGGCCTTGATCATGTGCCCGGCCGGTTCCGCCGATGTCGGCAGCACGTCGAGGCGCGCCACCACCAGGGCATCTCCGCCGGTTCCGAGCTCACGACGGAGCGCATTGGTGTTCAGCAGTACGCGTTCTCCCCGCGCGGGAGTTCCGGTCAGCTCCGGATAGGCGATCGCCTCGACCGTCTCACCGCCTGCGGGCTCATCATCCTCGCCGTCGAGCTCGACGTGCAGCCGTTCGACCCCGTGCCAGGACGTTCGGACCCCGGTCACCGTTCCTCGTTCCCAACGCAGCATGGGCCCAGCTTAGGGCCGCGCGCGCCAGGGGACGGTTAGTCTGTGCAGGTGGCTGCCAAGAGTGTGGAAAGAATGCTCAACGTGATCATGACGATCGGCTCCCGCCGGCGCATCGATCGCGCGAAGCTGTTCGCCGTCATCCCCGATTACGCCCAGGCCCCGTCGGAGCAGGCCGCCGAGCGCATGTTCGAGCGCGACAAGGCGGCGATCCTCGACCTCGGTCTGCCGCTGGTGACCGACCGTGACCTGTTCGACGAGAACACCGTCTACTACCGGATCGACGCCGCGGAGTCCGGAGCCGTCCTCGACCTCACCACCGAGGAGTACACGGTGCTGCTGGCCGCGAGCCGTGCCTGGGACGATGCCGCCGCCGGCGGAGCCGCGCGCCGGGTCCGCTCCAAGCTGCTCAGCCTCGGACACGACGCGGACCCCGATCTGCTGCGACGCACCCCGCGCGGCGCAGTGGAGTCGCTCCCGGTGCTCACACCGCTGTTGGAGGCCGTGACCTCGGCCCGCTCGGTGCGATTCGTCTATCGCGGCACACATGGTGCCCCGGCAGAGCGCACCGTCGAGCCATGGGTGGTGGGTGTCCACGATGGCCACTGGTATGTCCACGGCTGGGATCTCGACCGCGCCGCCCCGCGGGTGTTCCGTGCCTCCCGCATCGAGTCCTTCCCGGCGCAGGGCGCCCCGGCCACGCAGCCCCGGCCCGAGCACACGGACCTCTCCAGCGTGCTCGAGAAGATGCACGACAGTGACGATCAGTCCGTCGCCGTGCTGGACGCGGCCCCGTACAAGGCCCTCGACCTCCGTGACCGTGCCGGAGCGGCCCTGGACGAGGAGCGCGTCGAGCTGCCCTCCCTGCCCCGCCCGGCGGCGCGCAGGCTGGTCCTCGGCGATGTGCGCTGGGTCGAGCTGGTCGAGCCCAGCGCCTGGCGCCGCGAACTGGGCGAAGTCCTCTCGGCCATCGCCGAGACGCATTCGGGTGAGCCCGATACGGCGGCCGTCGACGCCGCGACCGTGCGGCCCGCTCCGCGCATCCGGACCACTCCGACCGGGAACGATCTGCTCTCCCGGCTGATCTCCGAGGCGTCCTATGTGATGTCCCGCGGGGAGGCCGACCTCGGTGAGCTCGCCGATGCCCTCGGCATCACGGAGAAGCAGCTGGTCACCGATCTGCAGGTGCTGTTCGTCTGCGGCGACATGGGCACCGGCTGGGAGGACCTCATCGAGGCGGAGTGGGAGCACGGCACCGTCCGCGTCCGCAACGCGGAGCCGCTGCGCCGCGCTCTGCGCCTCAGCGCCGTCGAGGTCACGGCACTGCTGGCAGGCCTCGCCGCCCTCGAACCGTCGGCCGGGCAGGCGGAGAGCATCGTCGCCGGCGCCCGCCGGAAGCTGCTCGCCGGCCTCGGGGAGGTGCCCGACGCCGGGGCTATCGACGCCGACGGGACCGCGCGCGGCTCCGAGGCGCCGCCGACCCGCGCCGAACTGGCCGACGCCGCCGCGTCCGACGAGATGGCCTCGCGCACCGCCGACCGGGCGGAGACGGTGCTCGCCGCCGTCCACCACGCGCTGCGCGCGGACGAGGACTCCCAGGAGAGCCGCCTGACCATCCGCTATTCCTCGGCCGACCGCGCGGGGACCAGCGTGCGGCGCGTCCGACCGCTGCGGATCGAGACCGACGGTGCCCGCTCCTATCTGCTCGCCGAGTGCGAGCTCGCCGGCGGGGAGCGCCGATTCCGTCTGGACCGCATCGTGGAGGTCCTGCCGGACGGGACCCCGCCGCTGCGTGCCGAACCGAGCACCGGCCCTGCGCTCGAGGGGCGCGTGGACGGGGAGGTCTGGGTGCGCCTGGACCCACCGGGACGCTGGGTGGCCGAGTCGTTCGATGCCGCCGAGCTGCGCGACGGACAGGACGACGTCACCTTCGCCCGCCTGGACCGCCCGGTCCGGGCCGCGCTGGTCGACGCCGTCCTCGAATCCGCCGGCGCGGTGGAGGTCCTCTCGCCACGTGATCTGAGAGACACGATCGTGACCGTGGCGCAGGCCGCAGCCGGCCGCCACCACGAGCCGCAGCCGCTAGTCTGAGATGACCCGCCGCGCGGTGGGCCGGGCCGCCCCGGAGCGGCTCGTCGAGTGCCCAGTCCGCTGTGGGATGATGGGTGCGCCCGTGCGACATCGCGGCGCAGTTGAAAGGGAATTCCATGAACCTATTTCGCAATCCCTGGGCGATCATCCTGCTGGTCGTGCTGGTGATCCTTCTGTTCGGTGCCAACAAGCTGCCCGGACTGGCACGCAACATGGGCAAGTCCATGCGCATCTTCAAGAGCGAGGTGGAGGAGCTGCGCGGGGACGAGCGCGGCAAGGCCGAGGATGAGGACGAGGACGAGGTCGTCGACCGCCGCACCGCCTCCTCCCGGGCCGATCGCGAGCGCGAGGAGCGCCGTCCGCGCGAGGACCGCGAGTACGATCCGCGCGACGAGGCCGAGCGCGCCGATCGCGAGCCCGTCCGCGCACGTGAGGACGACGACTCCTACCGTCGCGACTGAGCACCTCGTCGCTGAACGACGTTGACGGGTCCGGGCGAGTGATCGCCCGGACCCAGAATGCTGGGAGGAAGCAGACCCGTGGCGAGTGATACGCAGGGACGTGGGCGGACGGCGGCGCGGCGGTCCAAGGATCCCGAAGGACGGATGTCCCTGGGGGAGCATCTGGTCGAACTGCGCAATCGCCTCGTGATCAGCGCTGTCGCCGTCCTGATCCTCTCGATCGTCGGCTGGTTCGTCTTCCCCTGGGTCTTCGAAGCGCTGAAACGGCCCTTCGTGCTCGCCGCCGCCCAAGGCATGCAGGCTGAGCTGAACTTCCAGGGCGTGGGCACGGGATTGAACGTCCGTCTGCAGATGTCCGCCTACACGGGCCTGCTGCTGTCCTCACCGATCATCATGCTCCAGGCCTGGCTGTTCGTCATGCCGGGCCTGCACAAGAACGAGCGCCGCTATGCCATGGGGTTCTTCGGGGCCGCGGTCCCGCTGTTCTTCCTGGGCTGCGTCGCCGGCTACTGGGCCGTGAACCAGCTGGTTCCCGTCCTGCTCAGCTTCACGCCCGACTCAGAAGAAGTCCAGCAGCTGATCAAGTACGACGAGTACCTGGCCATGCTCGTCAAGACCATGCTCGCCTTCGGCATCGCCTTCGTGATGCCGGTGGTGCTGGTGCTGCTGAACTTCCTCGGCATCCTCCGGGGACGCACCATGCTCAAGGCCTGGCGCTGGGTGATCTTCCTCAGCTTCGGCTTCACGGCGGTCATGGTGCCGACACCGGAGCCGTTCACACTGATCGCGATGTCGCTCGCGATCGCGAGCCTGTTCTTCGGTGCTGTGGCCATCGCGATCCTCCACGACCGCCGCCAGGACAAGCGCAGCGGGGACGAGGATCTCGCCGACGACGAAGCCAGCCGCCTCGATGATGAGGTGGAGCCGATCGACGGCCCCTCGGACCTCGATGATGCGGACGGCCGGTGAGCAGACTCCGGGTGGGGCTGCTCTCGAACCCGACTGCGGCCCGCGGCGCGGCACATCGGGTGGGACGGCAGGTCGGCCACCTGCTGCGCCTGGCCGGTATCTCGGTCGTCGACCTCTCCGGCCCCTCGGCCCATGTGGCCCGGGCTCGCGCTGAGGAAGTTCGGGACACTCTCACGGCGCTCGTGGTCGTCGGAGGTGACGGCACCGTCTCCCTGGGTGCGGAGATCGTCGCCGGCAGCCCGGTACGGCTCGGCATCGTCCCCGCCGGGAGCGGGAACGACTTCGCCCGCGCGCTGGGGCTGCCTGCCAATGATCCCGAGGAGTCCACGCGAGCGCTGCTGCACGCCCTGTCCCGGCCGGTGGTCGCGATCGACGCGATCGAGATCGTCGCCGCCGGGGAGCACGCGCTGCCGCATCGCTCGCTGGCTCTGGGCAACGTCAACCTCGGTTTCGACGCCCTGGTCAACGCGCGGGCCAACGGTTCCAAGCGCGGGCACACCGTGCGGTACACCACGGCCGTGATGCGCGAGTTCTCCGCGTTCAAGCCGTTCCCGTACTGGCTCGAGGTCGACGGAGGCGAGCGCACGGCTCTGGATGCCACCGTCCTCACGCTCTGCAACACGGGCGTCTACGGTGGGGGGATGCAGATGGTGCCCGAGGCCCGCGTCGACGACGGGTCCCTGGAGCTGCTCACCATCGAGGGACTCGGCCGCGCCGATCTCCTGCGCTTCTTCCCCCGCGTCTTCCGGGGCACCCACACGTCGCTCGACGGGGTGGGGATCCGCCCGGTCCGCGACGTGACGATCGGGCTCCGCCATGGGCGCGCGCTGCGCGCCTATGCCGACGGTGAGCCCCGCTCCCTGCTGCCCATCACGGCCCGGGTGCTGCCCGGTGCCGTGCGACTGCTCGCCGACCTCTCGGCCTCGCGCGCCGGGGAGGCGAGCACCGGCGAAGGAATCTCGTGACCTCACCGAATCAGCCCCACAGCCCGAGTTCACCGGCTCCGCAGGACGGGGCACCGGCTCCGGCCGGCGCGCCCACGCCGTCGCAGCAGCCCTCGCCATCGGAGCAGTACGCGAGGTGGGCGGCCGAGAAGAGGCTCGCCGCCTCCGAACTCGGTGCTTTCACCCGCCGGTACCCCTTCGACCTCGACGACTTCCAGCTCGAGGGCTGCCGGGTCCTGGAGGATGGCAGCTCTGTGCTGGTGGCCGCTCCGACCGGCGCCGGCAAGACCGTCGTCGGCGAGTTCGCCGTGCACCTCGCGATCGCCCGCGGGCGCAAGGTGTTCTACACCGCTCCGATCAAGGCGCTGTCGAACCAGAAGTTCGGCGAGCTGGTCGACTGGCTCGGCCACGACCGGGTAGGACTGCTCACGGGCGACACCTCGATCCGGCCCGACGCCGATGTCGTGGTGATGACGACCGAGGTGCTGCGCAACATGCTGTACGCGGACTCCTCGCTCCTGGAGGATCTGGGCTTCGTGGTGATGGACGAGGTCCACTACCTCGCCGACCGCCTGCGCGGGCCGGTGTGGGAAGAGGTGATCATCCACCTCGACCCCTCGGTGCAGCTGGTCGCCCTCTCAGCCACGGTCTCCAACGCAGAGGAGTTCGGCGCCTGGCTGCAGGAGGTCCGCGGCACCACCGAGATCGTCGTCTCCGAGACCCGGCCCGTCCCGCTGTGGCAGCACGTGGTGATCGGTGACGAACTGCTGGACCTCTTCGTCGACACCGAGGGCAGGCCGGTCGTCTCCCACGGCCCCGGCGCTCGCGGGCAGCGCCAGGTGAACCCGGAGATCGAGCGCGTCACCTCGTTCTCGCTGCCGGTGGACGAACGCTCCGGAGGCGGCCGCGGCCGATCACCGAGCGGACGCAAGGGCACGCGCGGGAGGCATCGTCCCCGCGGGTCCGGTCAGCACCGGCCCCCGCACAAGCGCGGCGGCCGCGGCGATCGCGGCGGCCCCCGAGGCGGCGGACGCGAAGGCAACCGCGGCGGACGCGACAGCGCAGGTGGCGCTGATCGCGGGTACGGCGGCATCCCGCGTCCGCTGCGACGCCCCGAGATCATCAGCCTGCTCGACGACGCCGCACTGCTGCCGGCGATCCTGTTCATCTTCTCCCGCGCGGGCTGCGAGGGCGCGGTCCAGCAGTGCGCGAGGGCCCGGCTGCGGCTGACCGACGACGAGGAGCGCCGCGAGATCCGTGCTGTCCTCGATGAGCGGCTCGAGGGGATCGGCGTCGAGGACGAGGAGGTCCTGGGGATCGCTGCGTTCCGGCGCGCCGTCCTGGATGGCTACGCCGCCCATCATGCCGGGATCCTGCCCCTGCTGAAGACCGTGGTCGAGGAGCTGTTCGCGCGCGGCCTGGTCAAGGTCGTCTTCGCCACCGAGACCCTGGCGCTGGGCATCAACATGCCCGCCCGCTCCGTCGTGCTCGAGAAGCTGGTGAAGTTCAACGGCGTCGAGCACGCCGATCTGACACCGGGGGAGTACACGCAGCTGACCGGCCGTGCCGGCCGTCGCGGTATCGACACCGAGGGCCACGCCATCGTGGTCGCCGGGCCCGGGTTCGACGCGGATGCCGTCGGCTCACTGGCCTCACGGCGCACCTACCCGCTGCACTCCGCGTTCCGCCCCACGCCGAACATGGCGGTCAACCTGCTGGACCGGTTCGATCTCTCCCGGGCCCGCGAGAGCCTCGAGATGAGCTTCGCCCAGTTCCAGGCCGACCGTTCCGTGGTCGGGCTCGCCCGCCGCGCCCGCGAGCTCGAGGACACCGCCGAGTCGTATCGGGAGGCCATCACCTGCGATCACGGTGATCTGCTCGAGTACGCGAGCATCCAGGAGCGCATCGCCGAGCGGGAGAAGTCCCTCTCCCGCGCCCGGTCCGCGGCGCAGCAGGACCGTACCCGCTCGGTGCTCGGCGGGCTGCGCCGAGGCGAGATCATCGCGCTGCCCGGCGGCAAGCGCCGCGGCTACGGCGTGGTCCTGGACGTGGACCGCTCCGTGCTCGGGGGGCCGCAGATCGATCTGCTGGACACCGAGGGCCGCCGCCGCAGCCTGCGCCCGGGAGACGTGAAGTCCCCGCCGGCGGTCATCGACAGCTTGCGTCTGCCCCGTCCCGAGGCGCTCGGCAGCGGCAAGGTCCGCAAGGACACCGCCGCGGCTCTGCGTCAGCGTCTGGCCGGGCACGATGATGACGCCCGCCGGGAAGTGCGCCGGCGGGCGGAGCGCCCGCCGTCCACCGCCGCGACCGATGAGACCCTGCTCCGGCTGCGGGAGGAGCTGGCCGCGCACCCCTGCGGCGACTGCCCGGATCTCGCCTCGCACCTGCGCTGGGTGGGTCGCTGGCGGAAGGCCCGCACCGACCTCGAGGGCGTCCAGCGGCGCATCCAGGGCCGCACCAGCTCCCTGGCCCGCCAGTTCGATCGCCTGGCCGATCTGCTGGTCGAGCTGGGCTACCTGGCACGGACGAGCGAGGGCGCGGACGGGACGGAGGACCGCGACGATCCAGCACACCCCGAGGCCGCGGACAGTCCCCCGGACCGCGGGGACGCGCACCAGTCCGGTGAGTTCGGGCAGACGCGGGAGGAGACGCTGCGGCCGACGACCAGTGGGCTGCGGCTGCGGCGGCTGTTCAGCGACCGTGACCTCCTGATCGCGGAATGCCTGGAGCACGGGGCCTGGACCGGGCTGGACCCCGCCGGTCTGGCTGCAGTGGTCTCCGCCGCGGTGCATGAGGCCCGCCGGGACGACCGGGCCCCGGAGGTCATCGACGATCCCGCGGTCGACGCCGCGCTGGCGGCCTCCGCCCGGATCGCGGCCGAGCTCCAGAGCGCGGAGTCGCGCCACGGCATCGATCCCACCCCGCCGCCGGATCCGGCGGTCGCGGCGATCGTGCACCGATGGGCCCGCGGGGCGCATCTCGCGGCCGCCCTGGACGGCAGCGATCTGCCTCCCGGGGACTTCGTGCGCCATTGCCGGCAGGTCATCGATCTGCTCGACCAGCTCACCGCCGACGAGCGCCTCGGAGCGATCGCGCGTGCCGCCATCCAGGGAGTGCGACGCGGGCTGGTCGCCCAGGAGATCGATCGATGAGCGTTCTCCCAGGTGCGCACGAGACCCTGGAGCGCGTGACCGAGAACGACCGCACCGCGACCGACCGTGCCGCTCCCGTGCTCTACACCGGGATCGTCCTCTACAGCGCCCAGGATCCCGAGGCCGCCGCGATGCTGGTGGCGGACGGACTGATCGCGTGGACGGGCCCGGAGGACACGGCGCGCCGGATCCACGACGGCGCCGACGTGGTGGACGCGACGGGCTGTCTGGTCACCCCGGGGTTCGTCGACGCCGCGGCGACCTCGGACGGCACGGCGCCGGATCCCGCCGGGGACGCCGAGGCCGCTGCACGAGGGATCGTGCTTCGCCTGCCCGGTCCCACGGGGGAGCGGGACGGGGTGCGCGTCATCGCCCCGGTCGCCGAGAGCGCCGACTACCTCGACCTGCTGGCCGCGGGCGTCCCGCTGGCCTTCGGCTCCGCGGGACGCAGCGATGCCGCCGACCCCTGGGACTGGGTCCGAGCCGCCGCCCGCCACAGCCCGGCCGCGCAGCGCATCAGCGACCGCGCCGCCTTCCTCGCCGCCACCCGCGGTGGGCAGCGCGTCGCCGGCCGCCGGCATCCCGGATCCCTGCAGACCGGTATCGAGGCCACGTTCGTCCTCTGGGAGCCGTGGGACCTCACGGTGCAGTCGCGCGCCGAGCGCGTCGAGACCTGGTCCACGGACCCGCGCTCGCGCACCCCGCTGCTGCCGGACCTGGACCAGGGGACGCCCCGCGCCCTGCGCACGGTGGTCGGTGGCATCGTGGTCCACGACCGCCTCGAGCAGGTCCTGGGATGACGGCGACCACCCGAGCCCCCGCCGCAGCAGCGTCCCGGGGGCGCACTCGCGACGACTTCGACCCCACGCCGTGGCCGGCGGCTCTGGTGTGCGGCGTCGCCGGTGGCGGCTGCGCCCTGCTGGCGTTCCCTCCCTACGGGATGTGGATGCTGCTGCCGGTGGCGATCGCGCTGCTGTCCGCGGGCCTGCTGGTGCGTTCGATCTGGGTGGCGACGCTGGTCTCGTTCGCCTGGGGCCTCGCCTTCTTCATCCCGCTGACCGTCTGGGCGGACACCTACGCGGGCACCATGCCGTGGATCGCACTGGGCATCTTCGAGGCGCTCTACATCGTCGTCTTCGGTCTGCTCGCCCGCACGGTGATGCTCCGCCGCGGCCTGACCGTCGCCTCCGCGATCGTGGTCGCCGCGCTGTGGACGGGCGTGGAGAGCCTGCGCAGCCACGTGCCGTGGGGAGGACTTCCGTGGGGGTCCAGCGCCTTCGCGCTGCAGGACTCGCCGCTGCTGAACCTGGGGCCCTGGATCGGGGTGCCCGGGCTCGCCTTCACCGTCGCCCTGCTGGGACAGATGGTGCTGCACGGTGCGCTGTCGCTGACGGGACGCCGGCACCGGGGGCTGATCGGATTCTCCGGCGTGTGGCCGCTCGCGGTCGCCGTCGCCGCGATCCTCTCGACCGTGGTGGTCCCGTTCCCCGTCAACCGTGCCCCTGCGGACCGCCCGACGATGGCGATCGGCGGCATCCAGGGGTCGATGGACCGGATCGACCCGGCCACGCTGGCGATGCCGGAGGACGTCTTCGACAACCACCTCTCGGTCACGCAGGACACCATCGACCAGGCGGAGGCCTCCGGGAACGAGCTCGATCTCCTCGTGTGGCCCGAGGACTCCACCGGCTACGACCCGCGGCAGGATCCGTCGCTGGCCCAGCAGCTCACCGAGGCCTCGGCGGCCGCGGACGCCCCCATCCTCATCGGCACCCAGACGGCCGTCGGCGAGACCGAGCGCCTGAACCAGTCGGTGCTCTACACGCCCGACGGCTCCTCGCCCTACGTGTACTCCAAGCGCCATCCGGTCCCCTTCGGGGAGTACATCCCGTACCGCGACTTCTTCCGGACCTTCAGCGACAAGGTCGACCTGGTCTCCCGCGACATGATCCCGGGGGAGGAGGTCGGCACGATGGACCTGGCGGCCCTCGGTCAGGGGCAGGACACCGCCGGCGTCCTGATCTGCTTCGAGATCGCCTACGACGGCCTGGTCCGGGACGTCGTCCGGGACGGCGCCGAGGTCATCGTGGTCCAGTCCAACAACGCCCTGTTCGGCGATTCCCACGAAGCGATACAGCAGCTCGCCGAGGCGAAGGTCATGGCTGTCGTCTCCGGCCGCAGCGTCGTCCACGTCTCGACCGTCGGCCACTCGGCGATCTACACGCCGGAGGGCCGCCGGCTCGACTTCGTCGACCACTGGGACCAGGGCTCCGTGGTCGCTGATGTCCCGCTGCGCACGGGCATCACCCCCGCCGTGGCGGCGGGCCCGTGGATAGCCATCGGGATCTCCGCCCTCGGCGCGGCCGGGTTCCTCGCCGCGCTCACGAGCCGTCGGCGGGCGCTGGCGCCGTCGCGCGGCCGCGGCGGGAGCCGGCGCGGGAGGGACGGATGAGCCCGCGCGGGTCGGATCCGGGCCCGCGGCCATCGACCGCACCGCTGCCGCCCTCCCTCGTCGTGATCCCCACCTACGACGAGCGCACGGCGCTGCCCGGCACGCTGGCGCGGCTGCGGGAGGCGGTGCCCGCGGCCCATGTGCTGGTGGTCGATGACTCGTCCCCGGACGGCACGGGCGAATGGGCCGACGCCGTCGCTCGCGAGGACGACCACGTCCACGTGCTCCACCGAGCGGGCAAGGAGGGACTCGGCCCCGCCTATCTCGCAGGCTTCCGGTGGGGGCTGGAGCGCGGCTATCAGCAGCTGGTGGAGATGGACGCCGACGCCTCCCACCGGCCCGAACAGCTTCCGTCGCTGCTGGAGGCCGTGCGCCGGGGCGCGGATCTCGCCATCGGGTCCCGCTGGGTACCGGGGGGCCGCGTCCATGACTGGCCGCTGACCCGCCTCCTGCTCTCGCGGGGAGCGAACCGCTACGTCCGGGTGCTGATGGGACTGGGCGTGCACGACGCGACCGCCGGTTTCCGGGTCTTCCGCGCAGAGCTGCTCGAGCGGATCGTGGCGGGGCGCATCGCCTCGCAGGGGTACTGCTTCCAGGTGGACATGACCCGGCGGGCCCGGGACGAGAGGGCGGTGATCTGCGAGGTGCCCATCGATTTCGACGAGCGGACGGAGGGCGCGAGCAAGATGTCGCCGCGCATCGTCCGGGAGGCTCTGGTGCTGGTCACGCTCTGGGGGCTGTCACGGCGCACCCAGCAGCTATTCGGACGCCTGCGCTAGCCTGGATCCCTCCGGTGGACGCCGGATGGGACGAAGGAAGGGAAACCGCGTGAGCACTCCATCGAGTACGTCGCCGCGGAAGACCTCGCGGTCGTGGCTGGGTACGCTGCTGCCGATCGCGATCGTGGTACTGGGCCTTGCCGAGCTCGCCATCCTCGTCCTGATCGGGGTCAACTCGAGCCTGTGGTGGTCGGTGCTGATCATCGCCGTGGGCTGGGTCATCGCCGTCGCCCTGCTGGTGGCCGCCGGCCAGCAGTCGGCCGTGCGGCTGCGGTCCCTGGTGCGCGCTGTGCGCGGCCGGGGAGACGTCCAGGACCACCTCTCGCGTCCTGCCTTCACGATGCTCGCGGCCTTGTTCTTCTTCTTCCCCGGCATCCTCACCGATCTGCTGGGAATCGTGCTGCTGTTCACGCCGGTCCAGCGCCGTTCGGTCAAGGCGATGGGTCTGGGCAGCGGCTCCGACGGAGCTCGCAGAGTCCTCTACCGGCGCACCGGCAACGGCGTGATCGACGGGGAGATCATCCTCGAGGCCGAGAAGACGGAGCGCTCCTCACGGAACACCGCGCACGGCGCGGGCGCGGGCGATCCGGCCACCCGCCGTGACGGTCCGCCGCCCACGATCACCCAGGACTGAATTCGGCGGTTCGCGCGCCCATGCGGCGTCGGCGAGCCCTGCACCCTGGCGGGTCGAGCCGGCCACCCAGCACACTGTCGGCTCGGGTCGGCCAGCACACTGTCGGCTCGGGTCGCGGCCAGCACACTGTCGGCTCGGGCCCGCCACCCGGAACGTCGGCTCGGGCCCGCCACCCGGAACCGCGTGCCTGCGCCCCCGCCCCGCCGATCGGCGGGACGGGGGCGCAGGGGCGTATCGGACGGGCCTGGGACCCTCAGAGGTTGCGGCGCTGGTGGAGCTTGCCGGCACGCAGCAGCTCCAGGCGCTGGTCCAGGAGGACCTGGAGCTCCTCCTCGCTGCGACGCTCCAGGAGCATGTCCCAGTGGGTGCGCACGGGCTTGCCGGGCTTCGCCTCGGGCTTGTCGTGGTCACGGAGCACGGCCGAAGCGCCGCAACGGCACTCCCACGCGCCGGGCACATCGGCCTCGACCGAGAACGGGAGCACGATCGTGTGGCCGTTGGGGCAGTCGTAGATCGCCTCCTGGCGCGGTGCGGCGAGGACGCCCTCGTCGGTCTCCATGGAGAGGGAGCCCAGTCGGGTGCCTCGCAGGCTGCGGCTGTTCATGCGGTTCTCGCTTCCTGCCGGGGGATGGTGGTTCGGGCGGAGTGCCGCCCGGGAGGTCTTAAGGGGTCAACGCCCCGGGGGCCGGGATTGTTCCCGACCGGCACGGTTCCGGGGTGCTCGCGCCGCGATGGCTGGTGACCTGTGGTCACTCGCCGTCGAGCAGCTCCGAGAGCACGTCGACGCGATTGGTGATGATACCATCCACGCCGCTGGCCAGCAGATTCTGCATGGTCACACGGTCATTGACCGTCCACACATGCACCTCGCACCCGACGCGATGGGCCGCGGCGATGTTGGCCGGGGTGGCCACCGGCAGACCCTTGTAGCTCAGGGGGACCTGGAGAGCACCGTACGAGGCGAGCAGGCGGCGGATGACCGCGTCGGGCGCCTCGACGGCGCGTGCGGCGTAGAACGAGGCGACGGTGCGGCGGGCCGGGCTGCGCACCGGCGTCACCCCGGTGGACGCGCGCACCGTGGCCACGGCCTTGCGCGCCACGGACTCGTCGAAACCGCCCAGGCAGATCCGGTGCGCACTGCGGGTGCGGGCGATCGCCGCAACAGCGGGCCCGATCGCCGAGGACGCCTTGATGTCGACGTTGACCGGGACGTCGACGAACGTTCCCAGCACGTCCTCGAGCATCGCCAGCGGCTCATCGCCGGCCAGGCGCACGGAGCCGGCCTCGTGGGCCGTCAGCTGGTCGATCCGGCGCGGGTCACCGGCGACCCGCTGCAGATCTTCGTCGTGGACGGTGAGAGCCAGCCCGTCGGCAGTGGCCCGTACGTCGGTCTCGAGCATGTCGGCTCCCGCCTCCAGCGCGGCCTCGAAGGCACGCAGGGTGTTCTCGGCGCCGTCCGGCGCGAACCCACGGTGGGCGATGCGGCGCGGGCGCCGCCCGGGCAGGAACCGGGAGCCCGTCACCCTGCGCCGGTCATTGCTCCTGCTGGTCGATGAGGGCATCCTCTTCCTCCTCGTCGTGGCCCCGCCGCCGGGTCCGTTGCCGGAGGCGGGCGCGGTGGTCGCGGGTACGGTCACGCTTGCTGTAGGCGGCCTCGTCGGTCCCGTCAGCCTCGTCGGCCTCGAGATCCTGCAGTGCACGCCGGGTGCGATAGATCAGGGCAGCGGGGAAGAGCAGGGCGAAGACCCACCACTGGACGGCATAGGAGAGGTGGGATCCCAGCGAGGTATCCGGGGACGGGAGACTCTCCGGACGCGGTGCGGAGGGGCTCTCCGACACGAGCTCCCCGTAGGCCGTCCTGACCAGCGAGGTCCCGTCGTCAGGGAGGACCCCCGCGATCTGCGGCGGATTGACCGAATGTACCTGTCCCGGGGGCATCTCGCGGTCCAGGACCGGTTCGGCAGGGCGCAGCCGCACGGTGATCGTCCGCTCTCCCTCGGGCACCGGCGGCGGATCGGCCGGGCTGGACTCCTCACTGTGCGATTCGACCCAGCCGCGCACGACGAGCAGCGAGGTGCCGTCGTCGGCGCGGAACGGGACCAGCTGCCAGAAGCCGACATGCCCGGAGAGCTGGCGGTTGCGGACATACAGCACGCAGTCCGGTTCGGCGCAGTAGCTGCCGCGCATCTGCACCGGGGTCCAGTCCGCATCGGACGCCAGGGCGGCGTCGGGCTCCGGAAGCACCTGTTCGAGGGGGACCGGGGCGGCCTCGTAGTTCGTCTCGACCACGGCCGCCTGATCGCGGCGGTCCTCGAAGCGACCGTACTGCCAGAATCCCAGCGCCACACATATCGCCGCGGCGAGCACGACCACGACCAGGCCGATCAGGGTCTCGCGGCCGAGGAGCACGCGCCGACGTGCCGACCCCCGGTTCATCCGGCCCAGGACGCGGACGCGCTGGCGCCCGCGGCTCCCTCCGCCCCGATCATGGCGTGCGGCAACCCGGTCGCGCCGGGGACATGCATCGCGCCGTCGAGATACCCGGCCGCCCCGGAGACCATCTCCGGGAGGTCCTCGATCGCGAAGTCGACCAGCAGCACGAACATGACCGCGGTCAGTGCGGCCAGCACGAAGCCGAGCGCGGTGACGGTGATCGTCACTCCGAGGCGAAGCCGCGGGCGGTCCTTGACGGGCTTGGCGGGCGGGAACCCGTAGTCCTCCTGTTCGAGGTGGTTCTCGGCCCACATTCCCGGGTTGATCACCGAGACCGGATACGCCTCCACGCGCTGACGCGGCCGAGCCCCACTGGCCGGGACGTCCTCCGAGTCCTGCAGTGGAGCCTCATCCCTGCCGCTCTCCTTCCCGGTCAGCCACAAGCGCCATCCGGCCGGCACCGGCCCCCAGTCGGGCTGGGGCCGGAAGTCGGCCGGCGGGGTCCACTCCTCGTGGGGCGGCTCCGGCCAGTTCGGCGGAGGGTTGAAGCGCGTGCTCACGCAGGGACGTCCCAGGTGTATACGTCGGTGTAGTTGTTGTACTCGAGCTTCATGCCGCCGGCCCGCTTGGCATCGAAGAGGAGCTTGACGGTGTATTCCTCACCGGCCTGGAACTCGTAGGAGCTGTCGTAGTCGAGACCCGACTCGTCCAGCCCGTAACTCGCGGAGGCGGCGGAGATGTTGCCGCCGTACGGCGTGGTGACCGCGAGGCCGTAGCTCGGGAATTCCATGGCCCCTTCGGTGACAGTCATCTTCGCCGTCACGACGAGGTACTCACTGTTCTCGCCCGCCTCGACAGTGCCGCCGTACATGCTGGGGAGATCTTCGGGCGGAAGCCACTCCATGTCGACAGCGAGGGTTCCCGAACCGTTCTCGCCGGTGACTTCCTTCTCCTCGGCGTCGGAGCTGATGGTGGGAAGGGGAGTGGTCGGATCCGGGGATGCCGCCCCTCCGCCTTCCTCCTCCGTGGGGCTCTGCCCGTCCGTGGGGCTCTCCTGATCGGTGGCGGTCTCCTGCGACGACTCCTCGCTGGGGCTGCCGCCCGCATCTGGACCGGAGTCCCGGAGGCTGAAGAACGCGACGCCGGCGATGGCGGCGATCAGGGCGGCGATGAGGAGCAGGACGATGCATCCGACCCACCAGAACCGGGCGATGACGCCCTTCTGGGGCTTCTCGCCCGGTGCTGTGGTCGCTGTCCAGCCAGAGCCGGTGTCGTCGCCCGGCGCACCACTCGCTGAACTCGGACCAAAGCCCTGGCTCGGCGACGGCTGGCCGTAGCCCTGGTTCGGCGAGGCCTGACCATAGCCCTGGCTCGGCGACGACTGATCGTAGCCCTGATCCGGCGAGGCCTGACCATAGCCCTGGCTCGGCGACGGCTGGCCGAAGCCATTGTCGGCACCACCCTGAGCGGGGCCGCTCTGGGCGCCGTATGCGGCGGCGCCACCGGCCGGCCCCGCTGCCGCGGCGGACCCGCCACCGTGGTCCTGCGAGGCTCCGCCCGTGCTGTCGCCGGCACCTGCGTAGGCATCATCGCCGGAGACGGGCCCGGCGCTCTCGTACGGCGTCTGCTGCGCCAGGTCCGAGTCGAGATCGGGGCCCGTGTACTCAGCGGTCTCGGAGCCCGACCCCGAGGACTCGCCCGCCTCCGGGCCCGTTCCGTCGTCCGTCGCGGATCCATCACCGGAGACGGCGTCGTCGGGCTGAGCGGAGCCCGCCACCCGCGTCGCGTCGTCGGCCGGATCCACCGGACCGCCGGCCTGGCCGGAGCCCGCCACCCGCGTCGCGTCGTCGGCCGGATCCACCGGACCGCCGGCCTGGCCGGAGCCCGCCAGCCGCGTCGCGTCGTCGTCTGAGCCCACCGGGCCGTACTGCGCACGGCGACCGCTCACCCGAGTGCCGTCATCGGGGGCTGTCCCCCCGGGCTGCTGGGCGGGAGCGGCGACACGAGTCGCCTCATCCTCCGCGCCAGCGCCGGTGTCGGCGGCGGGGGTATTCTGCACGTCCTGATCGGCCGGCTCCACGGGCGGTTCCTCGAGAGACGCGGCCTCCTCCGGCTCCGGTGCGCCGGTTGCCGTCTCCGCGCCAGAAGCCTCCGGGCGCGAGTCCGCACCGGTACCGCCGCGCGCCGCATGGGCTCCCGAGCCGTCCGAGGCCGGTGCCGGCTCAGCGGCTCCGGTGGCGGGTCCCGAAGAGCCGACGCGGGTGGCGTCCTCGTCGAGCGGTGCCTCATCCTCCAGCGAGGCTCCTTCCTCGGGAGCGGATGCTTCCTGCTGGGATGCCGGAGCACCGCCGGCCGGCTCGTCCTGGCCCGAGGCCGCCTCACCCGGACCTGCTTCGATCCAGAAGTTCCACCCCTCGGGAGCGGGGCCCCACGACGGGTCCGGCTGCCATCCCGGCGGTGGGGTCCAGTTCGGGTCCTCGATCGGCCAGTTGGGCGGAGGGTTGAAGCGATATGCCATCTGGTAGCACCTTCCGGAGGCTGACGTTCCTGGACGGGCTTCCCCCGAGGATCCCGACACTGTCTCGCCCCGTATCGTAGAGCACGCCCGCCCCACGAGGCCTGCTGTCTCCAGTGGACGGGCCGTGCATGCCCACGACGCCTGCGGGGCAGCACTCCGCACGTCCTCTCAACTGATTTCGCAGCAAGGAGCCACGATGACCGACGCCACCCCCGAGCCGCGCAGTGTCCTGATCACCGGTGGGAACCGGGGCATCGGACGATCCATCGCGGAGGAGTTCCTCCGCCGCGGCGACAAGGTGGCCGTGACCAGCAGGTCCGGTGAAGGCGGTCCTGATGGTGCCCTCACCGTCGGCGCCGACGTTACCGACGGCGACAGTCTCGATGCGGCGATCAAGGCCGCTGAGGAGGCTCACGGCCCCATCGAGGTGCTGGTGGCCAACGCCGGGATCACGGATGATCAGCTGCTGATGCGGATGAGTGACGACTCCTTCGAGTCGGTGCTGGACACGAACCTCACCGGTTCATTCCGCACCGTCAAGCGCGTCATCAAGTCCATGATCCGCAAGAAGAAGGGCCGCATCGTGCTGATCAGCTCCGTGGTGGGCCTGTACGGCTCTCCCGGACAGGTCAACTACGCGGCCTCGAAGTCGGGCCTCATCGGCATCGCCCGTGCGCTGACCCGTGAGCTCGGCTCCCGGGGCATCACGGCCAACGTGGTCGCCCCCGGCTACATCGACACCGAGATGACCCAGGCGCTGTCCGAGGACCAGCAGTCCACCTACCGTGCGGCGATCCCGGCGGGACGGTTCGCCGAGCCGGACGAGGTGGCCCGCGTGGTGGCCTTCGTCGCCAGCGACGACGCCGCCTACATCTCCGGCGCCGTGATCCCGGTCGACGGTGGTCTCGGCATGGGACACTGATCCGCATCCGGATCGACTGCAGACCCTCGAACAAAGGCGTGAACGTACCCCCATGTCATCCTCCGACCCCGACTCCCGCCTGCTGCTGCTGATGCGCCACGGCAAGGCGGACAGCGGTTCCGGACAACCGGACCATGAGCGTCCGCTCGCCGAGCGGGGACGGTCCCAGGCGCGGCTGGTGGGGGAGTACCTCGAGTCGCAGAACGTCCGGGTCTCCCGCGTGCTGGTCTCGGACGCACTGCGCACGACGCAGACGTGGGACGCCGTGCGGGCCGCGATGCCCGACTTCGACGGCAAGGTCACCCTCCACGAGGACATCTACAGCGGCGGTGCGGGCGAGGTGCTCTCCCTGCTGCACGACGTCAAGGACAAGCATCCCGTGGTGATGGTCGTCGGGCATGAGCCGACGATGGCCTCGCTGGTCTCACTACTGGCCGGCGACGACTCAGACCCGGGATCGGTCGCCCAGGCGCGCATCGGGATGCCCACCGGCGGAATGGGCGTCCTCTCGGGCGATCTGGCGCACTGGGATCAGCTCGAGGAGAAGACGCTGACGCTGCACACCATCGTGCGGCCCTGACCTTCAGCTCCGGGCGGTTGCCTCCAGGTGCGGCCACGCATCCAGCAGCGATTCGCCGTCCAGGATCACGTCGGCCACCTCGCGCAGCGCCGGCTTCGCCCGGAACGCGATCCCGGTGCCGGCCGCCCTCAGCATCTCGCGGTCGTTGGCGCCGTCGCCCATCGCCACCACGCGGGAGGCGGGGATCGCGTAGTTTTCGGCGAGCTGCTCGAGGGTGCGGCGCTTCGCGGCCCCGTCGATGATCGGCCCGGCCACGTTCCCGGTGAAGCGCCCCTGGACCGTCTCGAAGCGGTTGGCGAGCACGTGATCGACGCCGGCTGAGGCGGCCAGCTCGTCGATCACCTCGTGGAACCCGCCGGAGACGAGAGCGATCTTCCAGCCGGCGGTCTTCGCGCGGTCGACGAGCTCGAGCACTCCGGGCGTTGGCTCCAGCACGTCGCGCACCTGCGCGAGCACGGACTCGTCGAGTCCCTCGAGCAGCGCCACCCGCGCGCGCAGCGACTGGGAGAAATCGAGCTCTCCGCGCATCGCGGCGGCGGTGATCTCCTCGACCCGGTCGCGCACTCCCGCATGGTCGGCCACCAGCTCGATGACCTCCTGGGTCAGGAACGTCGAGTCGACATCGGAGACCAGGAGCCCGGCCACCTCGGTGGCCGGCGAGGCGTGCGTGGTCGGCGAGGCCTCCGCGCTCACGGCTCGATGACCGTTCCCTTGCCGATCACGGTGATCCCCGAGTCGGTGACGACCCAGCCGCGGGCGCGGTCGGCCTCCGGATCCAGCCCGATCTGCGTGCGCGGCGGGACCACGATGTTCTTGTCGAGGATCGCGCGGTGGATCTGGCTGTGGCGGCCCACGGAGACACCGTCCATGATCACCGAGTCCGAGACCGTCGACCACGAGTTCAGCCGCACCCCGGGCGAGACCACCGAGTTCGAGATCTGCGATCCGGAGACGACCACTCCGGGGGAGATGATCGAATCGACCGCGGTGCCCACGCGCCCCGGACCGGCGTGGACGAACTTCGCCGGCGGCACCGTGCGGTGACCGGTGAACGTCTGCCACGCGTCGTTGTACAGGTTGAACACCGGGTGGATAGCGATCAGGTCCATGTGGGCGTCGTAGAACGCGTCCAGGGTCCCGACGTCGCGCCAGTAGTCGCGGTCGCGGTCGGTGGAGCCGGGGACATCGTTGTGGATGAAGTCGTAGACGCCGGCCGCCTGCTGCTGGACGAAGTAGGGCACGATGTCGCCGCCCATGTCGTGCTTGCTGGAGTCGTCCTGCGCGTCCCGGGTGACGGCCTCGACCAGCGCGTCGGCGGTGAAGATGTAGTTGCCCATCGAGGCGAGGATGGAGCCGGGATCATCGGCGAGCCCCTCGGTCTGGGTCGGCTTCTCGACGAACGCCTTGATCGCCGTCGGGTCCGACGGGTCGGTCTCGATCACGCCGAACTGGTCGGACTGGTCGATGGGCTGACGGATCGCGGCGACCGTGCAGGGCCTGCCGGATTCGATGTGAGCATCGAGCATCTGGGAGAAGTCCATGCGATAGACATGGTCGGCGCCGACGACGACCACGTAATCCGGCTTCTCCTCGTGGATGAGGTTCAGGGACTGGTAGATCGCGTCGGAGGAGCCGCGGTACCAGTGCTTGCCCATACGCTGCTGCGCGGGCACGGGAGCGACGTAGTTGCCCAGCAGGGAGCTCATACGCCAGGTGGAGGCGATGTGCTTGTCCAGGGAGTGCGACTTGTACTGCGTCAGCACCACGATGCGCAGGTACCCGGAGTTGACGATGTTCGACAGGGCGAAGTCGATCAGACGATAGATGCCGCCGAAGGGTACGGCGGGCTTGGCCCGGTCGAGGGTCAGGGGCATCAGCCGCTTCCCCTCGCCGCCGGCGAGAACGATGGCGAGGACCTTCTTGGACGACATGGTGCGAGGATAGTCCAGACGTGGCAGCCATCACGCCGGGACCGGCACAATGGGACGCTCGAGGCGCTGGGCCCGAGCAGAGAGGGAGTCCGAGATGCGCGTGGATCTGCTCACCAAGGAGTATCCGCCGGAGGTGTACGGCGGCGCCGGGGTGCACGTGGCCGAGCTGACCCGGGTGCTGCGACCCCATATAGACGTCCGTGTGCGCGCATTCGGCGCCCAGCGGGACGAGCCCGGCACCTCCTCGTACGCCGCCCCTGTCGAGCTCGAGGGTGCCAACGCCTCCCTGACCACGCTGGGGACGGACCTGCTGATCGCAGCGGACTGCGCCGGGGCGGACCTGGTCCACTCCCACACCTGGTACGCCAACTTCGCCGGGCACATGGCCTCGCTGCTGCACGGCATGCCGCACGTGCTCTCCGCGCATTCGCTCGAGCCGCTGCGGCCGTGGAAGGCGGAGCAGCTCGGCGGCGGGTACCGGGTCAGCTCGTTCGCCGAGCGCACCGCCTACGAGGGCGCCGCCGGAGTGATCGCCGTCTCCGGCGGGATGCGCGAGGACATCCTGCGCGCCTACCCCACGGTCGACCCGGCACGGGTCCACGTCGTCCACAACGGCATCGACATCGAGCAGTGGGCGCCGAATCCGGAGACCTCCGCGCTGACCTCCCGCGGCATCGACCCGGAGGCGCCGACGATCGTGTTCGTCGGCCGCATCACCCGGCAGAAGGGGCTTCCCTACTTCCTGCGCGCGGTGCGCGACCTGCCCGCCGATCACCAGGTGGTCCTGTGCGCCGGCGCGCCGGACACCGCAGAGATCGCCGCGGAGGTCAACGACCTGGTGAGCCAGCTCGCGGCGGAGCGGGGGAACGTCCATCTGATCTCCGAGCACCTGCCCCGCCATGAGCTCACCCAGGTCCTCACCCACGCGACCACCTTCGTGTGCCCGAGCGTGTACGAACCGCTGGGCATCGTGAATCTCGAGGCGATGGCCTGCGGCACCCCCGTGGTCGCCTCCGCCACCGGCGGGATCCCCGAGGTCGTGGCCGACGGGGAGACCGGGTACCTGGTGCCGATCGATCAGGTCGGCGACGGCACGGGCACCCCGGTCGACCCGGACCGCTTCGTCGCCGACCTCACCGAGGCACTGACCCGGATGCTCGCCGATCCTGCGCGAGCGAAGCAGATGGGGGAGGCCTCCCGCCGGCGCGCTTCGGAGCACTTCTCGTGGACCTCGATCGCCGAGCGCACGCTGGACGTCTACCGGACTGTGCTCGCACAGCGGCGCTGAGGGCTGCTCTGGGCGGACGGAGCGGTCGGAGCGGACGGAGCGATCGGTGTCTGTCTGGCCGCCCGACCGCCACGGCGCCTCGGAGGGCGGCGACCGGTCGTGGTCAGCCCATCTCCGCGGCCACGATGCGCTCGACCGCTTCCACGAGCGCACCCCGGGCGACATCGTGGAGCTCGTCCAGCAGTCCGCGTCGTGCCAGGGCCTCCGAGAGATGCACGGTGTGGCCCGAGCCCTCGTCGATCTCCGAGCGGGTCAGGATCAGCGTGCGAGCCGCGAGCACCAGCAGGTGTGCCGCGCTGTCGTCGACATGGCGGGGGAGCGCGGTCGAGGTCCATGTCGGCGGGATCCGCGCGGACTCGACCGGTTCGTCGGGCACCAGGTCCAGGTCGATGCTCCCCTCGGCCACGCGGCGCATGGCGCGCAGCAGCTCCTCCCGGGCGTGCCCCGAGGTGGCGGCCGGGGTGACCTGCGAGCCCACGGGGGCGTCGAAGCGCTCCCAGGTCACGGCGTGGACCATGCCGCCCGGATCGGTGACCGGCGCGACCGTGGGAATCAGGGTGTGGTCGGCGATCCCGGCGCCGGTGACCACGATCGCCTGTTCAGATTCGAGGGCAGCCGGGAGAGCCGCCGGGGGGCCGACCAGGCCGGCGATACGGCCGGGCACGGGGAGCACCAGCCGCAGCTGCGCCAGGGGCAGCCGTCGCAGCCCGGTCATCCAGGTGAAGAGGTCCTCGCCTCCGTCCCCGGGCCCGCTGCGCCCGACGCCGTAGCTCATCTCGGCGGCGTCATCGGGGCCGAGGTTCCCGCGCAGGTAGGCGGAGGCCCACAGCATCAGCACGGCGGCGCGGGGAAGGGCGACGAGATCCCGGGCCGACGGTCCCGCCGCGCTCATGCGGCACCCTCCTGGAGGGGGACGAACACCGCGCGGCCCGCCGTCGCCTCGACGGACTCCAGCCGCACGCGGACGACCTCGCCCATCTCGGCGTCCATCGGCACCCAGGCGGTGACCGGCGGGTCGGTCAGCTGGACCTCGACCCGGGTCGGCGTCGCGGTGCCGCCGTCGCCGGATCCGCTCGCCTCCCGGCGCTCGATCACGGCGGCCTCGAACGTCTCGCCCTCGAAGGCCGCCAGCGCCGCGGTCTCGACCAGGTCGATCGCCCGCCGTTCCAGCTCGCCCGCCGTCGAGCCCGTGCAGCGCATGGCATCGGGGATCTGCCCGAGGGCGGCGAGCAGCTCCGGTTCCGGCCGGCGCCCCTGGACATGCGCGTGGCACACCAGCAGCACGAAGCGGTCCACCAGCCGGCGCAGCGGCGCCGTGGTGTGTGCGTACGGGGCGGCGATCGCGGCCTGGGCAGGATCCTCGGGGATCTCCTCCCTGCTCGTGAAGGCCGCGTAGTCGGCGCCGCGGAACAGGGAGGTGGCCTGGTTCAGCAGAGCGAGGTGGGCCGGTTCGCGCCAGTCCAGGGAGCGCAGGTACTCCCCGTAGGCCTGGTCGTGGCGCCAGGGGACGCCGAGGATCTCGCTCTGGCGTCGGAAGCGATCGATTGCCCGCTGCTGTGCCGGTGGCATGGTGCGCAGGATCCCCGCGCCGTGCTCCAGCATCAGCTGGGCAGCGGCCATCCCGGTCATCAGCGAGATCTGTGCGTTGGCGTCCTCGATGGGGCGGGGGCGGCGCCAGGTCAGTCGTACCAGGTCGCCCTCGGCGATGATCTCCTGCTCGGGCACGTTCAGACTTGCGCCTCCGCGGTCCGCCTCGCGCTGGGCGCGCAGCTCGCCGATCTCCTGCAGCAGGGTCATCGTGGGGTGGCCCGTGCCCTGGTCGAGATCGTCCTGGACCCGGTCGTAGCTGAGCTTCTCGATCGACCGCACCTGCGAACGCTCCAGGTCGATGCGCTGGATCTCGCCGTCGGCATCGAGATCGAGCACCCAGACGAAAGCCGGCGTGCTCTGCCCGGGAAGCAGCGAGGCGGCGCCCTCGGAGAGCACCTCGGGGTGCAACGGGATCCGACGATCGGGGAGATAGACGGTCTCCCCGCGGCGCCGCGCCTCGTGATCGAGCGGACTGTCGAGCTCGACGAACGCGGGCACGTCGGCGATGGCGTACAGCACCCGGAAACCCTCGCCCCGGCGTTCTAGATGCATCGCCTGGTCGAGGTCCGTGGAGCTTTCCGGATCCAGGGTCACGAACGGGACACCGGTGCGGTCGGTGCGCTCGGCGCCGGCGATGTCGCGGGCCGCTGCGCGCTCCGCGTCGGCCAGAACGTCGGCGGGGAACTCCAGGGACAGGTTCTCGCCGTAGGTGCTGAGCAGGGCGTCGATGCCCTCGCGGATCACAGCGGCCGCGACCGACCCTCGCGGGGCGTGCACAGAGACGGGGCGGTGCGGCACATCGACCTCCTGGATCGGCGGTTCGGGCGCGGTCAGTCTAGAGGTCACGCGCGCTCCATACGCGGCCGCGGATCGGGCGCGATCGTCGAGGGTGCGAGCGCGTGCACATGCCCCTGCATGAGGGGCGGCACGTGAGCACTCCGACGTCTCGAACCGGCGCCGGCGCGTCACGTGGGCACGGATCCGGACGATAGGCTCGGACCATGGCCGTCGCAGCAGCTTCACTGACCGATGTCGTCGTCCGCCGCTCGGGACACAACATTCTCGACTCCCTCTCCCTGGACATCGCCGAGGGCGAGCGCTGGGCGGTCCTGGGGCCCAACGGCGCCGGGAAGTCGACCCTGATCCTCCTGCTCGCCGCGCGCATGCACCCCACCAGCGGCACGGTGCGGATCATCGGCGAACAGCTCGGCAAGGTCGACATCTTCGAACTGCGCCCGATGATCGGACTGGCCAGCCAGGAGCTGGCCGACACCATCCCGGCGGACGAGACCGCGCAGAACGTCGTGGTCACCGCGGGATACGGGGTCGTAGGCCGGTGGCGCGAAGCCTACGACGACATCGACCTCCAGCGTGCCCGCACCCTGCTGGCCGCCTTCGGCGTCGGTGACCTCGCCGAGCGCATGTTCGGCACGCTGTCCACGGGGGAGCGCAAGCGCGTCCTGGCGGCGCGTGCCCTCATGACCGACCCCGAGCTGCTGCTGCTGGACGAGCCCGCCGCGGGCCTGGATCTCGGCGGCCGGGAATCGCTGGTGCGCACACTCGGCCGCCTGGCGAAGGACCCCGCCACGCCGGTGACCGTACTGGTCACCCACCACGTCGAGGAGATTCCGCCCGGCTACACCCACGTGGCGCTGCTCCGCGACGGCGGCCTCGTCGCCGCCGGCCCGATCGAAGAGACCCTGACGTCGGAGAACCTCACGCGCACCTTCGGGCTGCCCCTGGTGGCCGAGCAGCACGGGGACCGCTTCACCGCGCGCTCCCTGTCGCTGGACTGACCCCGCTGTGCCCGACCCGCAGCTGCACCGGATCACCGATCTCTCGGATCCGGCGCTGGATGACTACCTGCGCATGACCGACGTGCGGCTGCGCTCGCGCGTGGAGGTCGAGCGCGGCCTGTTCATGGCCGAGAGCTATGAGGTGATCTCGCGCGCGATCGAGGCAGGCATGCAGCCGCGCTCGTTCCTCATGAGCGAGAAGTGGCTGGAGCGGTTCGCCCCGCTGTACACGCGCTTCCCCGACGCTGCCGTGTTCGTGGGCGAGGAGGCGCTGATCGAGCAGCTGACCGGGTTCCATCTCCACCGCGGGGCCCTGGCCTCGATGCAGCGCCCGCAGCTGCCCCGCACCGCCGACGTGCTGGCCACGGCCCGCACCGTCGCCGTGCTCGAGGACATCGTCGACCACACCAACGTGGGAGCGATGTTCCGCTCCGCCGCCGCTCTCGGCGTCGACGCGGTGCTGGTCTCCCCGCGCTGCGCCGACCCGCTCTACCGCCGGTCCATCCGCGTCTCGATGGGCACCGTGTTCCAGGTGCCGTGGACGCGCCTGGGAGCCTGGCCGCATGCGCCGCACCCACCAGGGGAGGACGGGCCGCACGACGGCGTCGACCTGCTGCACGATGCCGGTTTCGACGTCCTCGCTCTGGCGCTCACCGACAGCGCGGTCGCGCTGGACCAGGTCGACCTGCGTGGCGGCCGCAAGGTCGCGTTCGTCCTCGGGGCAGAAGGGCACGGCCTGACGAACGCCACGCTGAAGGCGGCCGACGAGCACGTGGTGATCCCGATGGCCGGCGGCGTCGACTCACTGAACGTCGCGGCCGCCAGCGCGGTCGTGTTCTGGCAGCGGCGAGCAGCTCTCGCGGCCCCCGGAGAGAACCACGCCTCCGACACCGCGTGAATTCCGCGAAACCGTGGGAACTGGGGACGCATTCCCACGGTTCCACGGATCTTGCGTGCTGGTGATCGCTGTCCGGGCCCCTGGCGAGTTCGCGCCTCAGGGATTCGCGTCGCAGGGAATGGCGCGTCTCAGAGGGTGATCTGCAGCTTCACGTCCGTCGGCCGTCCTTCGAGGAACCGTTCGAAGGCCTGCACGGAGTCCTCGAAGGCGAAGGACTGCGAGACGAAGCGGCTGAGGTCCACGGCATCGCTCGCGGCGAGGTCGATCGCCTTCTGGTACACGTTGGCGTAGCGGAACACCGTCTCGATCGAGACGCCTCGGCTCTGCGCGGTGGCGATGTCGAAGGGCACCGGGTCGACCGGCATGCCCACCAGCACGATCCGGCCGCCGGGCGCCGGCAGGGACCAGAGGTTCTTGTAGGCAGGGGCGGCGCCGGAGGCCTCGAAGACGACCTGAGGTCCCCATCCGCCGGTCTCCGCGCGCACCCGCTCCCCGAGGTCCTCCTGGGTGGCGTCGACGGGGACGATGCCCTCCAGTCCGTCGAGCAGTTCGAGCTTCTGGGGCTGGACATCGCTGATGAACACACGGCTGGCGCCGCCGGCGCGTGCAGCCAGAGCGGTCATGATCCCGATGGTGCCGCTGCCCACGATCGCGGCGACATCACCCGGAGCGATGCCGGCCTTGGTGGCGGCGAACATTCCCACGGAGAACGGCTCGATGAGCGCGCCCTCGGCGAAGCTCAGGGATTCGGGGAGCTTGTACGTGTACGACGCGGGGTGGACGACCTCATCGGTCAGGCACCCGTCGACCGGAGGAGTGGCCCAGAACCGGACCCCGGGATCGACGTTGTAGTTGCCCTCGCGCACGGCCCGCGAGGAAGGATCCGGCACGCCGGGCTCCATCGCCACGCGATCACCGGGGGAGAGGTGGGTGACGCCCTCGCCGACCTCGACCACGGTGCCGGCGCCCTCGTGGCCCAGCACCATGGGCTCCTTGACGACGAACGGGCCGATCTTGCCGTCGGTCCAATAGTGCACGTCAGAGGCGCAGATCCCGACCGTGTGCATCGCGATGCGAACCTCACCGGGCCCCGGCGACCCGGCGGGCTCGACCTCCTCGATGGACATGCGGTTCTTCTCCTGCAGCACCAGTGCGCGCATGAGCGGTCCTCTCCGTGGGGGTACGTCGGTGGGCTTGGACTCATCATCGCAAAGAGTCCGGCCGGCGGCCGCGAGTGCCCAGCGCCGTCTGTCGGACCCTCCTGCGAGTCTTCGCACTGTTGTTCGATGTGAAGACCCCCTCTCTTGAGCACACCTCCATCCGGGCGTAGCATTCGAACTGTTGTTCGAACGACGAGGAGGGTGGCGGTACGGAGGTGACCATGAGCGCGGCAGTCCCGCAGGCGACGCAGGAGGAGCGGCTTCATCGCGCCCGCGCGGCTCTCGGCGCGGCCGAACGCAGCGCCGCCCGGTGGGGCGGACCGATCGATCGCACCGCTTTGCGCAGTCTCGAGGGCGGGAGGTCCGCTGCCCCTGCGCCCCCGGGAGCCGCTCCCGCAGGCACCTCGACCTCCGCCTCACCTGCCTCCGCCCCGGCTCCCATCGCGCCCGGTCAGGTCTCCGGGACCCTGCTGCCGGTCCCGGCCCCGCTGGCCGGCCTCTTCCCTCACGCCGGTCTGAGCGCGGGCGGCTCGGTGGCGGTCGAAGGGGCCGCCACCACGTCGCTGCTGCTCGCCCTCGCGGTCGCCGCGGCAGGGGAGGACTCCTGGTGCGCGGTGGCGGGGATGCCCGATCTCGGGCTCCGCTCCGCCCTCGATGCCGGGCTGGATCCCGAGCGTCTCGCCCTCGCCCCGGCCTCGGGGGAGCAGCGTCCGCAGGTGCTCACCGCTCTGGCCGACGGAGTGGGAGTGCTCGTGCTCGGCCCCGACCTCGAGCTCACCCCAGCGCTGTGGCGCAGTCTGCTCAGCCGGGTGCGCAGTGCGGACACCCTGGTCCTGGCCGCACGTCCCCCCGGCCGGGCAGACATCACCCTGACCTCCACCACCCGCGTCTGGCACGGGCTCGGCCAGGGCTCGGGGCGTCTGCGCCGACGCCGGCTCGCAGTCGCCTCCACCGGTCGCGGCATCGCCGGGCACCAGGAGGTCGAGGTCCTGCTCCCGCACGCCGGAGGGATGGTCGAGGCCGTCTCCGCGACGGCGGATGCACCCTCGACCGCGCCCGCCGCGCCGCGGGGGCCTGCGGGTGCCGCCTCCTCCACGGAGCGCGCGGACATCGCTCCCGTCGCCTCCCACCTCACCCTGCACGATGCGCGGAGGGCGGGATGAGCACCCTCGAGAGGAACGCCGCCACCCGGACCGTCGCCGTCATCGTCCCGGACTGGCCGCTGGTCGCGGCGCTGGACCGCCATCAGCGTCGCCTCGAGACCGACGGGGCCGACGGGACGATCGACCCCGCCCATGATCCGGTGATCCTCGTCGACCAGTATCGCCTCACCCATGCGGGAGCCGCCGCCCGGGAGGCCGGGGCGCTGCCGGGGATGAAGCTCCGGGCCGCCCGCGCGGCCTGCCCCGAGGCGCTGGTGCTGGAGGCCGACCGGGAGCATGAGTCCTCCCTGTTCGAGCTGGTCGCCGCCGCCGTGGACACCGTCGCCGCGGGGGTCGACGTGCTGCGGCCGGGCACCGTGCTGATGGCGGCCCGCGGCCCCTCTCGCCACCACGGCGGGGAGGAGGCCCTGGCCGAGGCGATCATCGATGCCGTCGCCGACCTCACCGGCTGGGACTGCAGCGTCGGGATCGCCGACGGTCCCTTCGCAGCGCTGCTGGCAGCCACGCCCGGACGCATCGTCCACCCCGGCCGCAGCGCCGACTACCTCGCCCCGCACCCGATCGCCGCGCTCGGCAGCGCCCCCGTCGGCCCCGGGTGGGGCCATCGCGGCCAGCCCGCCGCGACCCGGCCCGGACGCCGGCTGGATCTGGCCGAGACGGTGGACCTGCTCCAGCGTCTGGGGATCGCCACCCTGGGGGATCTCGCGGCCCTGCCCTCCGCCGCGGTCGCCGATCGTTTCGGTCCCGATGTCGCCACGCTGCACCTGCTGGCCCGCGGCCAGGAGCCGGCCCCGCCCGCCACGCACCATCCCACTCAGCCGATCCTGGCCGAGACCACCCTGGAGACGCCGCTGGTGCGCACCGACCAGGCGGCCTTCATCGCGCGTCCGCTGGCCGAGGAGCTGCACGGGATGCTGGTGGACCGCGGCCTGGTGTGCACGCGGCTGCGGATCGTGGCGCGCACCGAGGGCGGCGAGGAGATGGAGCGCACCTGGCGGCACGACGGCGCGCTGAGCGTCGCCGACGTCGTCGACCGCATCCGCTGGCAGTGCGACGGCTGGATCACCCGCTCGCGGCTCGGGGGACCGGCGACCGGCGCGATCACCCGGCTCGGTCTGCACCCGCTGCAGCTGGCGCCGGCGGGGGAGAGCGCCCCGGCGCTGTGGGGCAGCGCGGGGGAGGCGGCTCAGCGGGCCTCGCGGGCCTTCGCCCGTGCTCAGGGTCTGGCGGGGGAGGACGCGGTCCAGGTCCCCGCCGTGGTCGGAGGACGGCTGCTGGCCGAGGAGGTGCAGCTGGTGCCCTGGCGTGCGGAGAAGCCTGCCCGGCGTGAGGGCCCCTGGCCGGGGTCGCTGCCGCGCCCCGTGCCCGCCACGGTGTTCCGCGAGCCGCCGGCGGTCGCCCTCGAGGACGCCGAGGGGCGGCCCGTCGTGGTCACCGCCCGCGGTCTGCTCAGCGCCCCGCCCGCCCGTCTTCTGGTCGCCGCGCCCGGGACGCCTCTGCTGCAGCGGACGGGGCTGCGCGCCGGCTCCCCGCACCCGGTGCTCGCCCACGGTGCTCCCACCGTGATCGACGAGCGCTGGTGGACCCGCGACGGCAACCGCTCGGCCCGTCTGCAGCTGGTGGTGCGCGGCGCGAGCGCGGAGGAGACCGCCGTGCTGGCCCTGTCCCGCACCGGCCGCTGGTCGCTGGAAGGACTGTACGACTGATCGACGTACTGCGAGGAACGAGCGGTAGGAGACCAGTCAGAGAGCAGAGTCTGATCGACGTACTGCGAGGAACGAGCGGTAGGAGACCAGTCAGAGAGCAGAGTCGGAGGAGAAGAGCGATGGCCGGATGGTTCCTGGGGCCGCCCGCGTGGAAGGATCTCGAGGCGATCCTCTCGGACCGCCCTGCCCAGGTGACGACCCCGCCGGTCGTCGTCGAGAAGCCCGCCGCGCCGGCCGGCGACACCTACCGCCCGACCGCGAGCGTCGATTACGCCGAGCTGCACGCCCATTCGCATTTCAGCTTCCTCGACGGCGCCTCGAGCCCGGAGGACATGGTCGAGCAGGCCGCCCGGCTGGGACTGGGGGCCATCACCCTCGTGGATCACGACGGACTGCCCGGCGCGGTGCGCTTCGCACGCACCGCGGGGGAGCAGGGCATCGCCACGGTGTTCGGGGCCGAGCTCACCCTCGGTCTCGAACCGGGCTCCGAGGCGGCGAGCGCCACCCCGGTGACCTCCGCGCCCCGCACCGGCATCAGCGACCCGGACGGGGAGCACCTGCTGGTGCTGGTGCGCGACACGGACGGGTACCGGCAGCTGTCGGCGGCCATCGCCCGCGCCCACCTCGACAGCGGGGAGAAGGGCACCCCCCGCTACCGGCTGGCCGAGCTGAGCCGTGCGGCGCGGGAGGGGCACTGGCAGATCCTCACCGGCTGCCGCAAGGGATCGGTGACCCGCGCCGTCGCCCCGCACCTGGAGGTGGGGGATCTGGAGGGTGCGGCCCAGGCCGCGGCCGAGGCGATCGCCCGGCTGCTGGAGCTGTTCGGCGCGGGCAATGTGGCCGTCGAGCTGGTCGCCGGCGGCGGGGGAGCGGCCGACGAGCTCCACGACGCCCTGGCCCAGGGTGCTCGCCTGGTGCGGGAGTCCCACGGGCTCGACGAGATCTCCCTGCCGCTGGTGGCCACCACCAACGCCCACTACGCGCGGCCGGTCGACAAGCATGTGGCCGACACCCATGCCGCGCTGCGCGCCGGGGTGCCGCTGGCCGAGGCGGATCCCTACCTCTCCTCCCGCCCCGCTCATCTGCGCAGCGGCGAGGAGATGGTCCAGCTGCTGCCCCGCTACCCGCGCGCGATCTCGGCCGCCGCGCGGCTGGGCCGGGACTGCGCCCTGGACCTCCACCTGCTCGCTCCGAACCTGCCCCCGTTCCCGGTGCCGGCCGGGCACGACGAGACCAGCTGGCTGATCGAGCTGGTCGAGATCGAGGGCCGCGAGCGCTACGGCCCCCGGCCCACGCCCGAGACCCCCGAGCGGGTTCCCGGGGCGTGGGCGCAGATCGATCACGAGCTGGAGGTCATCACCGGCCTGGGCTTTCCCGGATACTTCCTGATCGTCCACGACATCATCGCGTTCTGCCTGGATGAGGGGATCCTCGCCCAGGGGCGCGGCTCGGCCGCGAACTCCGCGGTCTGCTACGCGCTGGGCATCACGGCGGTCGAGCCCGTCGGCCACCAGCTGCTGTTCGAACGGTTCCTGGCCCCGGAGCGGGACGGCCCGCCGGACATCGACATCGACATCGCCTCCGACCGCCGCGAGGAGGTCATCCAGTACGTCTACGAGCGCTACGGCCGGGAGAACGCCGCGCAGGTCGCCAACGTCATCACCTATCGCGCCAAGCTCGCGGTGCGCGATGCCGCCCGGGCGCTCGGCTACGACACCGGCGCGCAGGACGGCTTCTCCCGCCGCGTCGAGCGTTCCTTCTCCTCACTGGCCGGGGCGGAGATCCCCCAGGACGTGGTCGACCTCGCCCGGTCGCTGCGCGATGCCCCGCGCCACCTGGGCATCCACTCCGGGGGGATGGTGCTGTGCGACCGCCCGGTGATCGAGGTGTGCCCCGTGCAGTGGGCGGCGATGGAGGACCGCAGCGTGCTGCAGTGGGACAAGGACGACTGCGCCGAGGCGGGCCTGGTCAAGTTCGATCTGCTGGGGCTGGGGATGCTCACCGCCCTGGATCATGCCCTGGCCCTGGTCGCCGAGCACCACGGCCAGCGCTTCGAGCTGCGCACCCTGCCGCAGGAGGACCCGGCGGTCTACGACATGCTGTGCGCCGGGGACAGCGTGGGCGTGTTCCAGGTGGAGTCCCGTGCCCAGATCTCCACCTTGCCGCGGCTGCGGCCCCGGGAGTTCTACGACCTGGTGGTGGAGGTGGCCCTGATCCGGCCCGGCCCCATCCAGGGCGGCTCCGTCCACCCCTACATCCGTCGCCGCGCCGGCGAGGAGGAGGTCACCTTCATCCATCCGCTGCTGGAGAAGTCCCTGGGCCGCACCCTGGGGATCCCGCTGTTCCAGGAGCAGCTGATGCAGATGGTGGTCGACGTCGCCGACTTCACGCCCGCCCAGGCCGACCGGCTGCGCCGCGCGATGGGATCCAAGCGCTCCACCGAGAAGATGCTCGAGCTCTCCGACGCGCTGTTCGCGGGGATGGCGGCGCACGGGATCACGGGGGAGGACGCCGAGGCGGTCCACCGCAAGCTGCTGGCCTTCGCCAACTACGGCTTCCCCGAGTCCCACGCCTACTCCTTCGCCTACCTGGTCTATGCCAGCTCGTACCTGAAGTGCCACTATCCGGCGGCGTTCACGGCGGCGCTGCTGCGCTCCCAGCCGATGGGCTTCTATTCGCCGCAGTCGCTGGTGGCCGATGCGCGCCGGCACGGCGTGCTCACCCGGGGCCCGGACGTGCTGGCCAGCCGCGCCCGCACCGATCTGGAGACCGACGCCGATCACCACGGGTACCGGGTCGATCCGCCGCGCCAGCAGGTCCAGGGGGAGGCGGCCGCGCAGGGCCCGGCGATCCGGCTGGGGCTGGACCAGGTGCGCTCGATCAGCACCGAGACCGCGGAGGCGATCGTCGCCGAGCGCGAGGAGCACGGCCCTTTCGTCTCGGTCCCGGATCTGGCCCGACGGGTCCAGCTCAGCGCCCGCCAGCTCGAGGCGCTGGCCACCGCGGGCGCTCTCGATCAGCTGGCCAGCTCCCGCCGGCAGGCGCTGTGGTCCGCCGGGGCCGCCGCCCAGGAGTCCCCGGAGACGCTGCCGCACCTGGCGGTGGGGGCCCGGGCCCCGATGCTGCCCGGCATGAGCGATACCGAGCTGGCCTCCGCCGATGCCTGGGCCACCGGGATCACGCTGGATGAGCACCCCATGGCGCTCGTGCGCGAACAGCTCACGGCCGAGAAGGTGCTGAGCATCGAGGGCACCCGGGCGGCGGAGGACTCCTCCCGGATCCGGGTGGCCGGGGTGATCACCCACCGCCAGCGGCCCGCGACCGCCGGGAACGTCACCTTCCTCAGCCTCGAGGACGAGACCGGGATCCTCAACGTGGTCTGCTCCCAGGGGTTCTGGCACCGTCACCGGGTGCTGCTGCGCACCTCCCGAGCGATCGTGCTGCGCGGGATTGTGGAGAACCGCAGCGGCGCGGTGAACCTGATGGCCGACGACGTGGCGTCCCTGGACCTGCCTGCGGCGGGCAGGTCCAGGGACTTCCAGTGAGCAGCGGTTCCCGGCGAGCCCGGATCGCCGGGAACCGCTCACGGACGTGCTGTGAGCCCGACCGTCCGGCGCTATCGCCTCACGCGGGGGAGGGCACGGCCCCCATCGCGACCCGCTCGGAGCGATCGGCGCGGCGCGCGGACCGGGAGGCGACGAACGTCAGGGCGAGGGAGACCAGCGCCCAGGCGAGGATCGACAGCAGCGTGCCGGAGGTCGTCACGAGCGTCCCGCCCAGGGCGGCGTGGACCAGCCCCTGCGTGACGATCGGCAGCGGCATCAAGGAGCTGACCGAGGCGAGCAGCGGGGGAGCGCTGGCCACGGGGACGATGCCCACCAGCGTCACCACCTGCAGCACCATCACCACGATCGAGGTGATCCGTCCGATCCGGTCTCCCAGCACCGTCATCAGCGCCTGGTGCAGGGCCGCGAACATCACCGCCCCGGCGAAGGCGACCACCCCCACGGCCAGCGGGGAGACGGGGGAGACGCCCACGGCCGTGAGCACGGCGAGGACCGCGACGGTCTGGACCACGGCGATCACCACCGCGGGGGCCAGGGAGCGCAGCACCACCATGCCCATCGGCACCGCCCGGTCCAGCAGCTTCCGGGACAGGGCCGGCAGCAGCAGGAAGCTCGCGAACGCTCCCAGCCACAGCGCGAGCGCCGTGACGAAGGGGAACGTGGCCGTGGAGGCGTCGTCGGCCGCGTTCTCGCGCTCGGCGTCCGTCGCGACCGGGTTCGTGGCCATCTCGCTCATGCGGGCCCGCTCGGACTCGCTGTAGCTGGGGACCCCGTCGGCGCCCTCATGGAGGCCGTCCGCGAGCTCGTCGGTGCCGTCGGCGAGCTCTCCGGTCCCATCGGCGAGCTCCTCGGAACCATCTGCCAGGTCACTGGTGCCGTCGGCGAGCTCTTCACTGCCGTCGGCGAGCTGGTCGGAGCCCTCGCCGAGCTCGGTGGCGCCGTCGGCCAGCTGGCCGGTGCCCTCGGCGAGCTCATCGGCGCCGTCCGCGCTCGTGCGGGTGCCTTCCGCCAGATCATCGAGCCCGTCGGCCAGCTCTCCGGAGCCGTCGGCGCTGGCGCGGGCACCGGTGGCGAGCTGGTCGGCTCCCTCGGCGAGCTGGTCGACGCCGGCGGCGTACTCGTGCAGCCCGTCCTGCAGGCCGGTGACGCCGTCGACGAGAGCGGGGGCCCCGTCGGCGGAGGCGCGGGCGCCGGTGGCGAGCTGGTCCGCGGCGGCCGTCAAGCCGGGGTTGTCCTGGGTGCCGTCGCCCTCGAAGGCAGTCTCGACGCCCTCGGCATAAGTGACCACGCCCTGGGCGCCCTGGACCAGGCCCGGCTGATCCGCGGTGCCGTTCAGGCCGGCGGCGAGCTGCTGAGCGCCCGCTCCGAGACCGGGATTCTCCTCCGAGCCGTCCCCGTTCAGCCCGGCGGCCACCTGCTCGGTGCCTGCGACCAGGCCCGGGTTCTCCGCGCTGCCATCACCGTTCAGGCCCGTCTCGACGCCCTCGGCGTAGCCGAGCATGCCCTCGGCCTGCGCTTTCAGAATCTGCGCGTTCGGATCATCGGGGTTCTCGGCCAGCATCGACTCGGCGGTGGCCAGCATCTGCTCGGCGAGCGGGACCATGCCCGGGTCCTGCTCGGTGCCCTCACCCTCGATCCCGGCGGCCAGTTCGCCCGCGCCGTCGGCGACGCTCTGAGCGCCGCTGCCGAGCTCGGTGGCGCCGTCGGCGGTCTGCTGCGCGCCGTCGGCCAGCTCCTCGGCGCCGTCGGCCACGCTCTGTGCGGTCGGCACCAGGCCCGGGTTCTCCGCGCTGCCGTCGCCGGAGACGGCCGCTCCGGCTTCCTCGACCCCGTCGGCGAAGGTCTCCACGCCGGTGGCGAGCTGCTCGGAGCCCTCGACCAGGCCCGGGTTCTCCGCGGTGCCGTCGCCCTCCACGCCGGCGGCGAGCGCGTCTGCCCCGTCGAGGATGCCGGGCTCGGAGTCGGTGCCGTTCATCCCGGCCTGCAGGTCCGAGACGCCGCCTGCGAGATCCTCGGCGCCGGTGGCGAGATCGTCCAGCCCGGTGGCGAGGTCCTCGGTGCCGTCCGCGGCCCCGTCGGCGCCGGTGGCCAGCTCGTCCAGCCCGTCGGCCAGGTCCTGGGTGCCGTCCGCGGTCTGGCCGGCGCCGTCGGCCAGGCTCCACACGCCGCCGGAGAATTCTCGCGTGCCCTCGGCGGCCTGGGTGGCGCCGTCGGAGAGCTCGCCGGCTCCGTCGGCCAGATCCTGGGTGCCGTCCTCGAGCTCGGAGGTGCCCTCGGCGAGGTCGTCGGACCCGTCGGCTGCGTCCTCGAATCCGTCCTTGATGTCGTTGAACCCGAGGTAGAGCCCGTCGAGATACTGCTCGGCCATCTGGCCGCCGACGGTGGAGGCCGAGGCCTCCGCCACGGCGGTGGCGATCATGGCGTTGATCTGTCCGCTGGCGTCGTTGGTGGTGACCTCGAGGATCGCCTGGGTGGACTCCGGCGTGCCGATCGTGGTCAGGCGCTCGGAGAAGTCCTCGGGGATGACGACGACGGCGGCGTAGGTGCCGTCCTCGAGGCCCTGTTCGGCGTCGTCCTGGGAGGTCAGCTGCCAGTCGAAGCCGGTGGTCTCCGGGGTCTGCTGGTCCTCGACGGTCTCGGGGTGGGTGAGGCCGCCGGCGAGCATGCGTCCCAGCGGCACCTGCTGGGTCTCGCCGTTCTCGTCCTGGATCTCGGCGCCCTCGTCGAGGTTGACGACGGCGGCGGGCACGGTCTCGAGCGCCTCGACGCGCCCGCTGAGCGCCCACAGGCCCAGACCGGCCACGAGCAGGGGCAGCACGAGCACGACGATCAGGGTGCGGGGGTGGGCCAGGCGGGTCATACGAGTGCTCCTTCAGGAACGGAGACGGCGGAGCCTTCGGCAACGGCGGTGCTGGAGCGCTGGATGGTCAGAGCGAGCAGGCGGCGCGGATCGCGCAGGGTGCGCGCGAGATGGTGCTCGGCCTCGACGGGGTCGGGGGAGCGGGAGCCGGTGACGATCGTGGCCCCGTGGGCCAGGAGCTCGTCGAGGCGTTCGACCAGCGTGTCGTCGGCGGTGGTGGCGGAGTGGGCCAGGTCCTCGAGCCGTTCGATGACGATCAGGGCGCGGCCGGCCCCGCGGCCGTCGACCTCCCGCAGCCGTGCGGCGACGTCCGCCCCGGAGGGGACCCAGTGGACGCGGGACTGGATGGCGGCGAGGTCGTCGGGCGCGAGGCGGTCGTGGACGGCGAGGATCCCGGAGGAGGGCTCGAGCCGGCCGGCGACCAGCGAGAGGAACGAGGCGCGGGCGGCGTCGTCGGCCGAGCGCACCACGAGCAGCGTGCCGGGGGCGACCTGACCGGTCAGCGGGCCGATCGTGCCCTCGGCGCCGAGCAGGGGCGCGACGGTGCGCTCGAGACGCAGGGCGTGGACTCCGTGCTGCTCGGTCCAGCGGCGGTGCTCGAGGACGGCCTTGAGGCCCTCGCCCTCAGCGTCGACCATGGGCAGTGCCCGGTCCAGCCAGCGGGGCAGCCACCAGGCGTGGCGGCCCAGCAGGGCGAGCACGGCGGGGACCAGGGTCATGCGGACCACGAAGGCGTCCACCAGCACGCCGGCGGCCAGTCCCACCGCGATGGGCTGGAGCATGAACTCGCCGGAGGTGACGAACCCGGCGAATACCGAGACCATGATCAGCGCGGCGGCGATCACCACGGGGGCGCTGGCGGTGAAGCCCCGCTCGATCGCCTCCTTGGCGTCGCCGGTGTGGACGAATTCCTCGCGCATGCGGGTGACCAGGAACATCTCGTAGTCCATGGCGAGCCCGAAGAGGACACCCATCACCATGATCGGCATGAAGGCGACGACGGGGCCGTTGACCGAGACGTTCAGCGGCCCGTTGAACCAGCCGTACTCGAAGACCATCGCCGTGACCCCGAAGGCGGCGCCGACGGAGAGCAGGTAGCCGACGGACGCCTTGATCGGCACCCATACGGAGCGGAAGACGAGGGCGAGCAGGATCAGGGAGAGGCCGACGACGAAGATTCCGAAGGGCAGCAGCGCTCCGGTGAGCTTCTCGGTGACGTCGATGCCGACGGCGGTGTTGCCGGTGACGGTGACCTCGGAGATCCCCAGGTCCTGCTCCCAGGAGCCGGCGTCGGCGCGGATCTCGTGGACGAGGTCCTTGGTGGACTGGGCGGTGGGCCCGCCCTCGGGGATGACGACGATGACGGCGAGGTCGGCGCCCTGGTTGGGGGTGGCCAGCTGGATCTCCTGGACCCCGTCGAGGGAGGAGATGTCGGCCTCGAGCTCGTCGACGACGCCGAGGGGGTCGGTGGTGTTGATGATGTCCGCGGTCACCAGCAGGGGCCCGTTGTGGCCGGGGCCGAATTCCGAGGCGATGAGGTCGTAGGTCTCGCGGGTCGAGGAGCCCTCGGCGTCGGTGCCCTGGTCGGGCAGGGCGAGCTGGAGGTCCTTGATCGGGATGGCCAGGGCGCCGAGGCCGAGGACGACCACCAGGATCGTCAGGGCCGGCACCTTGGTGGCCAGGCGCACCCAGGCGGTGCTGACGCGGCCGGCGGACCTCGCTCTCGATTCCGCGGCGCCGGTGGCCCGGTCGGGCATCACGCCGCCGTTCTCGGCCATCAGCCGGCGCGCCCGGCGTGGGCGCAGCCGCTCCCCGAGGATGCCCATGATCGCGGGCAGCAGCGTCAGGGCGACCACGACCGACAGGGCGACGGTCGCGGCGGCCGCGACGCCCATGATGGTCAGGAACGGGATGCCGGTGACGAACAGGCCCACCAGGGCGATGATCACGGTCAGCCCCGCGAAGATCACCGCGCTGCCGGAGGTGGCCAGCGATTCGCCGATGGATTCGCGCACGTCCTCGCCTCGGCCCAGCTGGTCGCGGTGGCGGGAGAGGATGAACAGCGCGTAGTCGATGCCCACTGCCAGGCCCAGCATGGCGCCCAGGGACGTGGTCACCGAGGGCATGTCGATCCCGGCCGAGAGCGCCATGACGCCGGCCATGGAGGTGCCCACGCCCATGATCGCGGTGAGGATCGGGATCACGGCGGGCACGAGCGCGCGGAAGACGATCGCGAGGATGATCAGGGCGGCGATGATGCCGATGACCTCGCCGATGCTGAAGGAGACGCCGGTCTCCTGGAGGACCTGTCCGCCCAGACTGACCTCGAGCGGGCCGGCGTCGGCCTCGGCGGCGATGTCCTCGATCTGCTCGACGGACTCCTCGGGGAACTCGCCGATCTGTCCGTCCATCTGGAACTGGGCGAGGATCGCGGTGTCATCGTCGGAGCGGGTGCCGGGGGAGACGTCGTCGAACGGGGAGGGGGAGGAGGCGACGCCCTCGACCTCCCCGATCTCGGCCATGAGGTCCTCGATCTGGTCCTGGTGCTCATCGACCGTGCCGCCGTCGTCCCCCTGCAGCACCAGGGTGCCGGAGGCGCCACCCATCTCGGGGAAGCGGTTGGCGAGGTTGTCGATGCCGCTCTGGGCCTCGGTGCCGGGGATCTCGAACTCGTTGGAGAAGGTCCCGCCGAGCCCGACGGCGAGCCCGCCGACGCCGACGAGCAGGACGGTCCAGAGTGCGACGATCCTCCATCGCAGGGTGGCCATGGTGCGGCCGAGGCGGTACAGGAACGAGGACACGAGACCTCCGAAGGGGCGCAGCGGTGAAGCGGAGACAGCAGAACAGCGGGCGACTGCGGCGCAGGACGCGCTGCAGCCCCGAACGCAGGGAGGCCCCGTCCATCGAGGGGAGAACCGGCCTGTCGGTGCGTGCGGCCCGGTCAGGGCAGCGACGGGGGCCGACGGGACCAGGATCCGCATCCAGAACATTCCTGCATTCGATACAGGAGTGTATCGATGGGATACTCTGGAGTCACGCGAGCCCTCCTCCTCACCGTCGAATGTGAGGCCTTGCACACGATCCCTCCCCGACGTTCCGAGGACCCCATGACCGAACTGTTCGACCCGCTGCCCGAGTCCGCGGACACCCGGCGCAAGGAGAACACCCGCACGAAGCTGGTGCGCGCCTCGCTCGACGTCTTCGTCGAGAAGGGCATCGACGGCGCGACCGTGGACGACCTGGTCCGCGCAGCCGGCTTCACGCGAGGGGCGTTCTACTCCAACTTCTCCACCAAGGAGGAGGTCTTCGCCGCACTGTTCGCCTCGGTCACCGAAGAGATGCTGGCCATCGCGAACTCGGCGGTCGCCAATGCCCTGGTCTCGACCCGCACCGACCCCGCGGAGCCCCAGAGCATCTCCGAGATCGACGACGCGGAGGTGATGATCGCGGTCTTCGAGGGGATCCGGCCCTTCGGGCGCCAGTGGTACCTGCTGTACTCCGATGCCATCGCGCGATCGCTGCGGGATACGACCATGCGGGCCGAGCTCGCCGTCCAGCGCGAGCGGCTGCGGGACGAGATCGGCAAGCTGCTGACCACGCGCATCGAGGAGGCGGGGGACCGCCCGCTGCTGCCGCCGGAGGATCTCGCCCAGCTGCTGGTGGGCGTGTTCGTCGATCTCATGGTGCGCGAACAGATGGACGGGCGGGACATCACCTCGCTCGCCGCGACCACCATCCTGGGGACCCTGCGCGCCTTCGTCGAACCCCGCACGACGGGGCAGAGCGACACACAAGCACCCTCGCAGTGACCACAGATCGCGCGGCGTGTCCGTTTCGCCACGACACGCCGTAGTTGCGCAGGTCGCCGCGCCGGTTGCGCGCTTGCATACGGTGGAGCCGGTGTGGCATCCGTCGCACTGCGCTTCCCCGCTTCCCCAGGAGACTGACATGCCTCCCTACCGTCCCCGACACCTCGCGCCTCCCGCGAGCCCACCGGCCACCGCCTCCTCCCGCCGTTCCGTCCTGCGCGGTGGCGTGCTGGGTGCTGCCGCCCTCAGCGCCGGCACCGCCGCTGTGCTCGCACCCGCTGCCAACGCCGCCGGTATCTACGGTCAGGACGTCTCCGGCTGGCAGGGTGAGGTCGACTGGGCCGCCCAGGCCGCAGCCGGCTCCCGCTTCGCCTACGTCAAAGCCACCGAGGGCCGCTCGTACCGCAGCCCGGCGTTCAACCACCAGTACCTCGGGGCCGGCAATGCCGGCCTGGTGCGCGGCGGCTACCACTTCGCCCGCCCCGATTCCGGAGGGCCCGAGGAGCAGGTGGACTTCTTCGTCAACAACGGGGGAGGCTGGAGCGACGACGGGCGCACCCTGCCCGGCCTCGTCGACCTCGAGGAGTACACAGGCCTGCCGCGCAACTACGGCTATACCGCGCAGGAGATGCGCGAGTGGATCATGGGCTTCTCCAATCGGTACCTCGAGCACACGGGCCGCCGTCCCGTGCTGTACACCAACCTCAACTGGTGGAACGACGTGGTGGGGGACTGGACTCCCGTGAACTCGCCGCTGTTCCTGGCGGCATATCGCGAGGATCCGCCCACCGTGCTTCCGGGCCGCTGGTGGGCCTGGGAGATGTGGCAGTACTCCTCCTCGGGACCGTTCGCCGGGGACTCCAATCTCTGGCACGGCAGCGAGGAGCAGTTCGAGAGCTTCGTCGGCGATTCCGACTACGACGCGATCGGTATCTGAGAACTCCGACACCGCACCCCGCGTCCCGCTCCGGCCGGGTCGCAGTCACGTGGCTGCGACCCGGCCGGCTGTGTACTCTGCCTCGGTGAACACCACCGACAGCACTCCGCAGACCACCCCGCCCGTCCCGTCTGGAAGCCCGGCCGGCGCCGTCTACGCCGACCGGGGCAGCTCCCACTTCGACATCCTCCTCGCCGCCATGGTCACCGTGGTGATCCTCTCCGGCATCGGCGCCGCCAAGGGGGTCAGCTTCGGCACCATCCCCGGCATCGGCTTCGAGATCATCACCGACGGCGGCTTCTTCCTCTTCCCCCTCGCCTACGTCCTCGGCGACATCGTCACCGAGCTGTACGGCCCCCGCGCAGCCCGCCGCGCGGTCCTCACCTCCTTCTCCGTCAGCATCCTCGCCTCCCTCAGCTACTGGGTGATCATCGCCCTGCCGCCGCTGGGCGACGACTACGGCCAGGCCAAGCAGGAAGCCCTGGAACTGGCCCTGGGCCCTGTCTGGATCGTGGTCCTCGCCGGGCTCGCCGGGTTCCTCGCCGGCCAGTCCCTGAACTCGTTCGTGGTCAGCCGCATGAAGCGGCGCATGGGGGAGCGGGGCCTCATCGGCCGGCTGTTCACCTCGAGCGGCCTGGGAGAACTGGTCGACACCATCATCTTCTGCACCATCGCCTCGGCCGCGATCGGTATCACCACCGTCGAGCAGTGGGCCGAGTACACGATTCTCGGGTTCGTCTACAAGGTCGCCGTCCAGTACCTCATGATCCCGGTGACCTCAGCAGTGATCCGCTGGCTCAAGCGCACCGACCCCACCTACCAGGCGCGACTCGCCGATCTGGAGGGAACCGGCGGCATCGCTCCGGCGACGTCGGCCCCAGCCCGCCCCGCGCTCTGATCCCAGCTGGGACCCCGGGTCGGGACCCGGGCAGAGTGCCGAGATCTCACCCAGGGAAATCCTCTTCCAGCGCTGTACAGCCCGGTCATAGCATGGAGGGCTCGCGCCGCCTCCCCTCCACGGTCTCTCCGTGGCCGCGCGGCGCGACCCCTTCAGCGTGAAAGGACCCCCGTGGCTTCCGCCGCCCCCGACCCCCGGCGCGATGACGACCGTGACGATCATCGCGATGAACCCCTGACCTCCACAGGCTCGATCCCTACGACCACCACCGGTTCGATCCCGACCATCACCGGTGCCATCCCGGTGATGGAGGATCCGGCCGATCACGACATCGCGCATCTGCCCAGCGAAGCGGATCTGAGGCGCACGCGGGACAAGGTCACCGTGATGGTGATCGTCGTGCTGACTACTCTCAGCGCGATCGGCCCGCTGGCCACCGACATGTACATCCCGGCCTTCCCGGAGGTCGCCGACGAACTCGGCACCACGGCCTCGCGGATGCAGCTGACCATCACCGCGTTCTTCCTCGGCACTGCCAGCGGCCAGGTGGTGGCCGGCCCGCTCTCGGACCGTCTGGGCCGGCGAGCCCCGCTGCTGCTGGGCATCGTGCTGTGCCTGCTCGCCTCGCTCGGCTGCGCCTTCGCCTCCAGCGCCGAGATGCTGCTGGTGCTGCGCGTCATCCAGGGCATCGGCGGGGGATTCGGGATGGTGCTGGGTCGCGCCGTGCTGATCGACATGACCGACGGCCCCGAGCTGTTCCGCACCATGAACATCATGCAGGGCGTCGGCGGCATCGCCCCGATCGTCGCGCCGCTGCTGGGCGGCCTCATCCTGATCGTCGGTCAGTGGCGCGAGATCTTCCTGGTAATCGCGGGCATGTCCCTGCTGTCGCTGATCGGTGTGCTGGTGCGGATTCCCGAATCGCTGCCGGTCTCGCGCCGCCATTCCGGGGGATTCCATACGTTCCTGCGAAACTGCCGCACGCTGCTGGGCCGACGGATCTTCGTCGCCTACATGCTGGTCAACGCCTTCTCCGCGTTCGCGCTGATGGCCTACGTCTCCGCGTCGTCGTTCGTGGTCCAGGAGATGCTCGGGTTCACCTCCACCGAGTACTCGGTGAGCTTCGCGATCAACTCCTGCGGAATGATGGCGCTGTCCCTGCTCTCGGCGCGCCTGACGCATACGATCCATCCGCGCCGCCTGATCCGGGTGGGCCTGATCCTGGTGTCCTCGGCGAGCTTCTCTCTGCTGATCGGCAGCCTGTTCCTGGATACGCCCGCCTGGATCGTGCTGCCGGCGTTCTTCTTCACCGTGGCCCCGCAGGGGCTGATCTTCGGCAACGGCGGCGCTCTGGCCGCCGATCAGGCGCGGGAGTTCGCCGGGACCGGTTCGGCGATGCTGGGCCTGGGCTTCTCCTTCGCCGCCTCCATCGCGGCACCCCTGGTGGGCATCGCGGGCACGCATTCCTCGCTGCCGATGGCGGTGACGATGGTGATCGGCTGCACGATCTCGGTGTGCTGGTTCATCGCCGCGGGCCGGGGGAGCGGCGCGACCGCCGTGCGCGGCTGACTCATCACCCCATCCGACGGGCGGGGACGACGAAGGTCGTAGGCGGCGGCGTCGAACACCGGCCACGGGACGGAGCGCTGAGCCGCCGAAACGCCATGGCAGAGCCAGGGGAGAGGCGCCAGCCTGGGAGCATGAACATCGCATCCTCCTCCTCAGCTCGTCCCCATCCGAGCCCCGGCCCGGATCAGACCCCCGGCCCGCATACGTCGATGCCGCGGCAGCCCGTCGGAACCGCACCCGCCGTCGCCCCGGACGGCGCAGCCCCCGCGGCGCCCGGTCTGCCGACCGGCTCCGCCCACTTATCCCATCCCGCCCCGAACCGGCCGTTCGGTGCGCATGTCCGGATGAGCTGGTGGAAGCCTCTGGTGATCGTCGTCGCCGCGGTGGTCCTCATGGTCGGGACGAGCTTCGTGCTCGGCATCGCCGCGATGATCGCCGAGGTGCTGCTGTTCGACCGTGATCCGGAGAACCTGCAGATGACGCCGCTGATGCTGCTGGCGACGAATGCCAGCCTCGTCATCATGGCGGTGCCCACCCTGATCCTGACCGCCTGGCTGAGCCGCACCCCATGGCGTCGGCTGCTCCAGGCGGACGGGCGCGTCCGGTTCGGTCGTGGCGGGCTGTACCTGGTGATCTTCGGCGCCCTCGTCCTCGTGGCCACTGCCGTGATGTCGCTGGTCGACCCCTCGACGGCAGGCGTCGGCGGCTTCGCCGTCTCGGGCACGACGATCGCCCTGATCGCGGCCGTCGTGCTGACGACGCCGCTGCAGGCCGCCGCCGAGGAGATCACGTTCCGCGGGGCCATCATGCCGGCCGTGGCTTCGTGGATCCGGCCGGCCCGCGCGGCCGTCGTCGTCGGGCTGGCCGGCTCCAGCCTCGTGTTCGGCACCGTGCATCTGTCCGCCGATCCGTGGCTGTTCGCCTACTACACCTTGTTCGGCGCCAGCATGGCCGCCATGGCCGTGATCAGCAGAGGGCTCGAGGCTCCGATCGCCTTCCACGTCGCGAACAACGTGGTGATGATGCTGCTGGCGGCCCTGTTCGCCGACGGCGGCGGCTTCACCATCGATCGTTCGGTGGGCATGGGTGGGCCGTTCATGCTGTTCTTCATCGCGGTCGACGTGCTCGCCGTCGTCATCGTGTGGCTCATGGAGCGTCGGGCCCGCCGCGAGCGTCGTACGCTCGAATCATGAACCCGGTCACACAGGTCCAGGTCAGTCAGATCCAGGTGAACCTCTTCTGCGAGGACGTCGAGCAGTGCCTCGCGTTCTACACGGCGTTCGGCTTCGCTGAAGCGTTTCGCACGCCGCAGGACGGTCCGCCGACCCATGTGGAGATCGACGCCGCGGGCACGCGGATCGGGCTGACGTCGGCGGCGACAGCGAACGAGCTCGTGAGGCTGGGCGTGACGACACCGGGTACACCGTCCGCGGAGATCGCACTGTGGTGCGAGGACGTGGACGCGGCCCATGAGCGCGCGGTCTCCGTCGGCGCACGCAATCTGGTCGAGCCGACGCACTCGCCGGATGGCAGGCTTCGGTTCGCCTGGGTGCGCGATCCCGAGGGGCACCAGCTGAAGTTCGTCCAGACGCGCTGAGAGGCGTCTGCCGGCATGTGGCGCTCTGCTCATCGAGAGTGCGCAGAGCGAGCTGCACGAGATCGACCGCTCCACCCCTCCCGATGAACCGCCGATAATGTACGTTATGTAAAGTGGAGTGGAAGCAGCCGACCATAGGCCCTCTCGAGCTTCCCGACCGGCGCTCCCCTCCAGCCTGGGACCACGCTCATCGGACGCAACTCCCCAGTGACAGCAACGAGTTCCGGTACGCAGTCTCAGTCCGGTACGCCGTCTCAGGCCGTCTCAGTACGCCGCGACGACGCCGCTGCCGTCGGACCAGGCCGCCACGAGACGCACGGTGCCATCCAGCTCGCCGACGGTCCGCACGACGGTGAACGGCGCACCGTCCAGCAGCGTCTCGGCGCTCGGCAGCTCTTCGCCCTCATCGACCTCGAGACTCAGCGTGACGGACTGGGCACGGCTGCCTGCCGGCTTTCCCTCCGCGTCGACGATCTCGAGCTCGGCCTGCTGCTGCTGACCGCACAGCGCCCGCCGGAAGCAATCCAGGACGGCCTCGTCCTGCAGCCCGTCGTAGACGTAGCGCTGCCCGAGCACCGAGTGCTCCATGAGCCCGATCAGGTGCTCCTCCGCGTCGGCGACGGGCGCGCCGCGATACGCCAGCGGCAGGTGGAAGATCGTCTCCCCCACGCGTGCCACATGGCACTCGATGCCGACCTCGCCCTCGGGGTCATCGAAGCGGTAGGCACCCAGCACCTCGAGCTCCCCCGCCTCGCCCCACGACCGGGACTCCAGGAACGTGCGCAGCATGTCGGATTTGCTCGGGGTCAGCTCGGCCTGGTGGATCGTCGCCATGGCTCCAACCTATCGCGGTGCGGCTCCAGGGCCGCACTGCTCACGCCGCGACCGGCGACGCGATCCTCCCGTCGAACAGGCGGATGACACGGTCTGCGCCGACGGCCATCCGTGGATCATGGGTCGCCATGATCACCGCACTCGGCGGCGATGGCCTGCAGCAGGGCCAGCACCTTCCCTGCGGCGCGCGAGTCCAGAGCGCCGGTGGGTTCGTCGGCGAACACGATCTCCGGTTCATTGATCAGAGCTCGGCAGATGCCCACGCGTTGCGCCTGACCTCCGGAGACCTCGCCCGCGAAGCGGCTCTCCAGGTCCGCGACCCCCATCCGTTCCAGGAGCTCACGAGCCCGCGCCGTGACCTGGGCCCGGGATGCCCGACGGGCCGCGCGGCCGGGCAGCACCACGTTCTCCAGCATCGTGAGGTCGCGCAGCAGTTCCGGTTGCTGGAAGACCACACCGATCCGGTGCAGCCGGCGCGCGGCGAGCTGCTCGTCCCCCAGTGCTGTCAGCTCCTCTCCCCCGAGCTCGATGCTGCCGGTGCTGGGCCGGGACATGCCGCTGAGGGTCTGCAGCAGCGTGGATTTGCCACTGCCGGAGGGGCCGGAGACGGCCACGAACTCCCCCGCACCGACCTCGAGATCGATTTCATGCAGCAGCTGTGTGGTTCCGACGTGGTGGCTCACCCCTCGGGCGCGCAGCGCGTCTTCACTCATGATGGTCCTCTCCTCGTGGTGCGTTCGATGGTGGCCAGTCGGGTCGCGACGGTGACGGCAACGGCAAGCACCAGGGGTATGGCGACCAGGACGATCACGGGCGCACGGTGCAGGGTGATGCGGCTGGTGCCCTGACCGAGAGTGGCCAGTCCCCCGGTCATGGCCTCGATCATCACGTTCAGTCCGCCCTGTGCGATGAGTTGGCTGAGCAGCAGTCCCAGCGGCAGGGCCAGCAGCAGTGCGGCCAGCATGCGCACGAGGTACGGGCTGCGGCGCACGTCGCGCGGGATGCCGAGGGCACGCTGGGTGTCGAGCTGGCGCGCGTCCTCGGCCAGCACCATGCGCGTGACCAGCGCGGCGATCAGTCCCGCGAGCGCCGCCGCGACCGCGGCCGCGGCCGTCGCCGCTCGCGTCATGCCCCCAGCCATTCCGCCCAGCAGCTGCTGGTGATACATGCTCACATCCCCCACCGTGGCCTCCGGCAGGGCGGCGGCGAGGTCGGCGATCAGCGCCTCCTGGTCCGCACCGGGTGCCAGGCGCGTGGCGATCACGGACCACTGCACCTCCTCCTGCGCGGTGGGCAGCTGAGCCTTGGCGGTCAGCCCGCCCTGGGTGACGTCCTGGTAGGCGCCGACGACCCGCAGCGGCCGGGCCCCGGCCGCTGTCCGCACGGTCAGCGTGTCGCCCAGGCTCGCGCCGGTCTCGGCCAGCGCGACCAGGCTGAGGGCGATCTCCTCGTCGGCCGTCGGCGCGCGGCCTTCGGCATACTGGACGGGCAGGACCGTGTGGTCACCGGACTCGATGGGGAGATTGAGCGGAGGGCCGTCCTCGACCTCGACCAGGTGGCGGGTGCTCACTCTGGCCGCGTACTCCTCGATGCGGGGATCCGAGGCGACGGCGGCGAGGGCACGCTCGTGCATCGAGGAGTCGACCTCCCCGGCGAGCGGAACGTCGATCCGGACGTCGAACCGACCGATACCCATCGCTGTGACGATCCCCGGTGACGTGAGGGTCGATGCCACCCCGGTCGGGGCCGCCGCCAGCACGGTGCACAGCGTGAAGACCGTCAGCAGCATGAACGACGAGCCGGCGCGCCGCACGAGCGTGCGCAGTCCCAGCAGCAGCGGGACGGGCAGGGGCGAACTGTGCAGGCTCAACAGCCCGAACAGACCGTGTGCCCGGCTCGGCCCGCTCCGGCCTGCCGCGCCGCTCGCCGCTCCGCGCAGCACCTCGACGGGGTCGATCCGACGGATGCGCCTCAGCATCAGGGAGACACCGGCGAGTGCCACGATCAGCACCGCGAGCGCTGCGACCACGGGTGCCAGCAGGACCGCTGCCCCGCCGGTGGGGCCCGAGTACGCCGTGAGATCCGCGGCGAGCGCGGAACCGAGCGTGATACCTCCGAGCAGCCCGATGATCGTCGCGGCCAGTGCGATCGTTCCGTAGCGCAGCAGATAGGCGCGGCGCAGGTCAGCGCGGCGGATCCCGAGGGCACGCAGGACCCCGATCTCGCGACGCTCCCGCGCCAGCGCGGTCGCCAGCGCCAGCCGTACACAGATCAGCGCGATCGCCAGCACCACGAGGGCCGCGCCCAGCACGGCGGCGGCCACCAGGCCGTCTCCGAGCACGGCGAACAGCATGAACGCCTGGCGGTCCACCATCGGCCCGTCCTCCGGCAGATCCGCCACCTGGTAGGCGGTGCGCACGGCGGAGACCTGCGTCTGCGGATCCTGGAGCCAGAAACTGATCAGGTACTCGGTGCTGCCGGTGCGGTCGGCGATCTCGGCCAGATCCCGCTCGCTGACCAGCAACCGCTTGGAACTCGCCAGAGGCGTGTTCATGAGGGAGTCGCGGAAGAAGCCGGCGACCTCGAGGTCGCGGGCGAAGCCGTCCGGCCCTGTGATGGTCACCTCGGAACCGGTTCGCAGGCCGTCCTCGATCCGGTACATCACCGGCAGCCAGATCGTCCCCGGTCGCACCTCGGTCACGGCCTGCCCGTCCAGATCGAGCATGAGGTCGCTCTCGGCGGACGGGACCGTGAGGGAGTTCTGCTGGATGCTGCTGTCCTGGCCGACACCGTCGAAGCTGAGCTGGGAACCATCCAGACCCAGCAGCAGCTGCGTCCGGTGAGCCGTGACCTCCGGGCGCTCGGCCGCGAAAGCGTCCACCGCACCGGCGTCGAGCTCCCCGGCGTGCATCTGCGCCAGGTGCGGGGCGTCGGCCTGGTCGAGCAGAGCGGTCGACGCGCCGGCCAGGCGGGCCATCAGACCGGCCGCGGCGACGGCGCACAGCACGGCAAGGGCGAGCAGGACGGTGAGGGTCGCGGTGACCGCGGCATCGCGACGAAGACGGCGGACGGTGGCGAGGCCCGGCATGGGCTGGTCCTTCCGGCGGGTGCGCCCCGCTGAAGGCGCGGCGCCTGCCGTCAATCTAGGCGCGCCGCACCCGCGGGGGAACAGCTCGCGGGCAGGTCAGCCGAGAAATCCGGCGATCCCCCGCGAACTCTCGGGGGATATCCCGCGCGCTCCGTCGAACGGCCGGGCTCAGAGTCCGAGCAGCCCCGGCAGCTCGTCCACGCGGGTGATGCGTGGCGCGCTCCCCGCCGGCATCGGGACGCCGGGAGTCTCCAGCAGCACGCTCCGGACCCCGGCGGCCGCGGCGGCTTCGACATCGGCGGGTCGATCGCCGATGGCCAGGCACTCCCCCGGGTCGAGATCGTGCCGGCTCAGCAGCTCCCGGATCATGGCAGGGTCCGGCTTGCGTTCGAACCCGTCCGGCGCGCACACCATGTCGTCGATCCGCAGCTCCAGCGCGTCCAGGAGCGCCTGGGCGCTCGAGCGTTCACGGTGGGTGGCGACCAGGTTCATTCCCCCGGCGCGGCGAACCGCCTCGATCACCTCCGGGGCGCCCTCCATCACCGCGGGAGGGTGGTTGAGCCAGTGCTGCTTGGTCGCCTCGTACGCCACGCGCAGCCGCCGCTCGGAGACTCCGTGGCGCTCGGCGAGGGTGGCGATGGCGTGGGAGCTGGAGACGCGGGTGAGCCGGGCGACCTCGCGCAGCGCCGCGTCGTCGACCTCGGAGTGGACCGCCGAGGCGAGGGCCCGATCGACGTCGGGATACGTGTCCACCAGCGTCCCGCCGAGGTCCCAGATCACTGCTCGCATACCGGCAGTGTGACAGCCTGCGCGACGTCCCGATTGGTCGTCCCGGCCACCGCGGTGTTGACTTGCGCCGTGCCTCTCCTCGATCAGCTGCTCCAGCTCTCCGCGCTGACCCTGGTGCTGCTGATCGGAGCCGCCTTCCTCGCGGGCTGGGTGGACGCCGTGGTCGGCGGGGGCGGTCTGATCCAGCTGCCGGCGCTGCTGACGGCGCTGCCGGCCGACACCTCGACCGCGACGGTGCTGGGGACCAACAAGGTCGCCTCCGCCGCCGGGACCGCGGTGTCCTCGTGGACCTATGTGCGCCGTATCACGCCGGTCGCGGTGACCGCGATACCGCTGGTGCTGTGCGCCCTGCTGGGCAGTGCCGGCGGTGCCGGGCTGGCCACCTTCATCCCCCGACCGTGGCTCTCCCCCATCGTCCTGGTGGCCCTGATCGCCGTCGGCCTGTACACACTGCTGCGACCTGCGATGGGCCTGGTCCACGATCCGCGGCACACCGGCCGCGCCCACATCCTGCGATCCGGAGGCATCGGCGCCGTCGTCGGCCTCTACGACGGCATCCTCGGGCCCGGCACCGGCAGCTTCTTCATCATCCTGATGGTCGCCGTCCTCGGGTACGGCTTCCTCGAGGCCAGCGTGCACGCCAAGCTCGCCAACCTCACCACCAACATCGGCGCCCTGCTGGTGTTCGGGACCCAGAGCGAGGTGTGGTGGCTCCTGGGCGCCGTCATGGCCATCGCCAACGTGCTCGGCGGCTATCTCGGTGCGCGACTCGCGATCAGGTTCGGCTCCGGTTTCGTGCGGATCGTGTTCCTGATCGTCACCGGGGCCCTCGCGCTGCGACTGGCAGTGGACACAGTGGCGCTCATCACCTGAGATGGGGCTTCGGGGGGAATACTCCCCTGCCTCGTGTCGTTGTCCTTTCAGTCACCACCTGCCGCCCAGCCGGCGGCCCGTTGCCTGGAGGTCACGATGGATCCGACGACACTGTTCAGCTATGAGCGTCACGTCGACTCGCGCTCCTTGCGCGCCCGCACGCTCCTGGTCACCCTCGGCGCGTTCAGCGACGCCGGTAACGCCCAGGACCTGGTCGACGATCACCTGCTCAACACCCTGCCCAGCCGCGTCGTCGGCCGTCTGGACATGGACCAGGTCTACGACTACGCCGGTCGCCGCCCCGAGGTCACCCTGGAGCTGGACCATTTCTCGGACTACGAGAAGCCCGAGATCCTGCTGCACGAGGTCACCGACCCCGACGGTGAGCCGTTCTTCCTGCTCACCGGCCCGGAGCCGTCCTTCCAGTGGGAGCGTGTGGCCAATGCGCTGCGCATCGTCGTCGATCAGCTCGGCATCGAGCGCACCCTGCTGGTGCAGGGCTTCCCGGCACCTGTCCCCCACACGCGTGAGCTGCCGGTGACGCGCTTCGCGGGCAACCCGCAGTCCATCGCCGTGCGCCGCACCATGCCCGGCACCTTCCGTCTGCGCGCGCCGTTCACCGCGCTGCTGACGATGCGTCTGGCCGACGCCGGTCACGAGGTGGTCGGTCTGGTGGTGCACGTGCCGCAGTACCTCCACGAGATGTCCTACCCCGACGCGGCGATCGCGCTGCTGACGGCGATCGGTCAGGAGAAGGGCCCGCACGTGCCGGTCGACGCGCTCGAGGCCCAGGCCGGGCCGGTGCGCGAGGCCGTCGCCGCTCAGGTCGAGCAGGCGCCGCAGCTGCAGGAGATGGTCGAGGGGCTCGAGCAGCGCTTCGACCGGATGATCACCTCCGGCGCCGGAGCCGAGGTCCCCACGGCCGATGACATCGCCGCCGAGGTGGAGAACTACCTGGCCGGGATCGCCGAGGACCACGGGGACGACGGGACAGACGGCGACGCGCCGGCCCCGGACGATGGGCGGCCCGACGCCGACGGTTCCTCGGTCGCAGAGGATCCGCAGCTGGACGAGGATGACTCCTCCTCGGATCAGGACTCGTCCGGCTCCGGTCTCTGAGGGTCGCGCTGCGGGAGCGGCTGCTCAGCGCAGCGACAGCCGTTCCCGCGGATCCTCGCGGGGCAGCTCCGGGTCCGCGACGGCGGTGACCTGGATCCCCGTCAGCGTCACGTTGCCGGCCAGCGTGGTCATGAAGGCGGTGTCCGCCGCATCCTGCCCGGTCGCTATGCGCACCATCGAGGCACGCGGCGCCAGACGGGTCGAGTCGAGCACGAGCCAGGTCCCCTCGACCAGGGCCTCGACCACGAGATGGAAGTCCATCGGACTGAGCCCTGGGGCGTACGCCGAGGCGCACCGCGCCGGGATGCCGCTGGCACGCAGCAGCGCCACGGTCAGGTGCGCGTAGTCGCGGCACACCCCCTGTCGGGAGTCGTAGGTGGTGCGCGCGGAATCGGTGACGGTGCTGGAGCCGGGGACGTAGTCGAGCTGATCGCCTACCCAGTCGACGACGGCGTCGGCGGCCTCGATCCCGGTGCGCCCGCCGACGATCTCGCGGGCGATCCCGGTGAACTCGTCGACCTCGCAGTACCGCGAGGGGCGCAGGTGCTCGGCCGTCTCGGCGTCCACGTCCCCGGGGTGCGGGACCGGGGCGGGGATGATGCCGCGGGCGGCGTAGACGATCTCCACCTGCCCGGCCGGCAGCCCGGTGACGGTGTGGAGTCTGCTGCCGAAGCGGTCCCGGGTCTCGGTGACCGGATGCGGCCGGGACCCCGCCAGCACCGTCAGCGACTCCTGCGCCACCGGTGCCCGAGAGACGGCCACCAGCAGGGCGATGTCCGTCCCTGCCGCGACCTCCGCTGTCATCCACGCGCGCACATGTCTCTCCACGCTCTCAGTCTCTCCCATCGCAGGCTCGCTGCGGAACGGACCGTCTTTGCCCGGACGTGATCACCGACATAGTGTGGTCATCCCGGTATCGGATCGGGTCACAGTCGAACCTGAGGAGCAGTCAGTGCAGATCTCCGTCCAGCTCTACAGCGTGCGAGAAGCCTTCGCGGCCGACCCGGCCGCCACCCTGCAGCGGCTCTCCGGAATCGGATTCACCCATGTGGAGCCTTTCGGGCTGATGGAGCACGCCGAGACGCTGGGGCCGCTGCTGGCCGAGCACGGCCTCGACGCCCCCTCGGCCCACGTCTCCCTCCTGGGTGCCGAGGACCCGGCCCGGGTGCTCGCGACCGCGGCCGGCCTCGGGGTCCGCACGGTGATCGACCCGCACTGGGGCCGGGAGCACTGGACCCGCGAGGACGACATCAAGGCGACCGCCGAGCGCCTGAACGCACTCGCCCCGGTGGCCGCCGAGAACGGTGTGCGCGTGGGCTACCACAACCATGACCACGAGGCCCGGCCGGTCTTCGAGGGCCGCTGCGGACTGGAGGTGCTCGCCGATCACCTCGACCCCCGCGTCGTCCTGGAGCTGGACACGTTCTGGGCGGCCGTCGGCGGCACCGATCCGGCGGAACTGCTGGGACGTCTCGGCCAGCGCGTTCAGCTGGCACATCTCAAGGACGGCCACCTGCAGGGTGACGTCAAGGATCAGCTTCCACTCGGCGAGGGCGAGATGGACGTTCCCGCGATCCTCGCCGCCGCCCCCTGGCTCGAGACCGGCGTCATCGAGTTCGACGACCACTCCGGGGACATCTTCGAGGCCGTCAGCCGCTCCTTCGCGCAGCTGACCTCCCACCTGCAGGGCACCCAGGCATGAGCGGGACCACCGGACCCGTCGGCGTCGGCATCATCGGAGCCGGCGTCATCGCCGCCCAGTACCTCGGCCAGCTGACCACCTACCCGGACATCGACGTCCGCGCCCTCGGTGACCTGCGGCCCGAGGCCGCCGCCGCGCGCGCCGAGGAGCACGGCATCGCCGGGCACGGCCCGGTCGAGGCCGTGCTCGATGATCCTGAGATCGAGATCGTCGTGAACCTGACGATCCCCGCAGCCCACCACGCCGTCTCCCGCGACATCCTCTCCGCCGGCAAGCACGTGTGGAGCGAGAAGCCGCTGACGACGACCCGCGAGGACGCGGCCGACCTGCTGGAGCACGCCCGTCGTCAGGGCCTCCGCATCGGCGGCGCACCGGACACGGTCCTGGGCGCGGGCGTCCAATCGGCGCTGCGTGCCGTGCGGGCCGGGGAGATCGGCGAGCCGCGCTCCGCGCTCGCTCAGTTCCGCTCCCCCGGTCCCGAATCCTGGCACCCCAACCCGGACTTCCTGTTCCAGGCCGGCGCCGGGCCGCTGTACGACATGGGCCCCTACTACCTGACCACCCTGGTGCTGGCCTACGGGCCCGTGGTCTCCGTCTCCGCGGTGGGATCGCGGTCCCGGGACACCCGCACGATCGGGTCGGGCCCGCGTGCCGGTGAGTCGTTCGCCGTGGAGGTCCCCACCCGGGTCCAGGGGCTGCTGCGCTTCGCCGACGGCGCCTCCGCCGCGGTCGAGTTCTCCTTCGACGATGCGCTGGACCGTCCGCACGTGCTGGAGCTGGCCGGGTCCGCAGGCACCATCGCCCTGCCCGATCCCAACCAGTTCTCCGGCGTCTCCGGCATCGCGATGCGCGGGGAGGACGACTGGACCGAGCGCGGGCCCGTCGGCGCCGTCGGCGGGCGCGGCCTGGGAACGCTGGAGATGGCGCGGGCCCTGCGCGCCGGCCGGCCGCACCGCCTCACCGGGGAGCTGGCCGCCCACGTCCTGGACGTCATGATCAGTCTCGAGGAGGCCACCACCGTGGACGGTGCGGTGACCGTGTCCTCCACGGTGACCGCACCCGACCTGCTCGACGCGGACTTCGACCCCCACCTCTCGACTCTGTGACCGCTGACCTCGCCCGCAACCGACCGAGCACGCACTTCTCGAAGGAGACCCCTGTGTCCGACACCCCCAACCTCCCCTCCGGCCGGCCTCTCGGCGTCGCCATGATCGGCTACGCCTTCATGGGCCGCGCCCACTCCCAGGCCTGGCGCACCGTCGGCGCCGCCTTCGAGGTTCCCGAGGTCGCCCGGCGCGTCATCGTCGGCCGTGACGAGGAGGCGGTGGCGGAGTCGGCACGCCGCCTGGGGTGGGAGGAGCACGCCACCGACTGGCGCGAGGTCATCGCCCGTGACGACATCGACATCGTCGACATCTGCACCCCCGGCTTCCTCCACGCGGAGATCGCCATCGCCGCCCTCGAGGCCGGCAAGCACGTGCTGTGCGAGAAGCCCCTGGCCAACGACACCGCCGAGGCCGAGGCGATGGTCGAGGCGGCCGAGGCCGCCACTGCGCGCGGCCAGATCGCGGCGCTCGGCTTCACCTACCGTCGCGTCCCGGCACTGGCGCTGGCCAAGCAGTTCGTCCAGGACGGCAAGCTCGGACAGATCCGCCAGGCCAAGGCCGCCTACCTCCAGGACTGGCTGGTCGACGAGACCGCCCCCATGAACTGGCGGCTGCGGAAGGAGACCGCGGGCTCCGGTGCGCTCGGCGACATCGGATCCCACGCCATCGATCAGGTCCAGCACCTGACCGGACAGAAGGTCACCGCGGTGCGCGGACGACTGGCCACCGTGGTCCCCCAGCGTCCCGGGCCGGACGGCCCCGAGGACGTCACCGTCGACGACGCCGCGTGGGCCACCCTCGAGCTCGATGGCGGCGCGGTCGCCTCCGTGGAGGTCTCGCGCATGGCCAACGGCGCCAAGAACCAGCTGACCGTCGAGCTCTACGGCAGCAAGGGCGCCCTGAAGTTCAGCCTGGAGAACCCCAACGAGCTGTGGTTCCTCGACGCGACCCGGCCGATCGCCGAGCAGGGGTTCGCGCGCGTGCTGGTGACCGAGCCCGAGCACCCCTACCTCGAGGCCTGGTGGCCGCAGGGGCACGTGCTGGGCTGGGAGAACGCGTTCTCCAACCAGGCGCGCGACCTGCTGGTGGCCATCCGTGACCGCGGAGGCGAGGACGCCACCGGCTACTCCCCCGATTTCGCCGACGGGCTGGCGCTGCAGCGCGTGCTCGACGCCGTCATCTCCTCCGATGCCGCCGACGGCGCCACCATCACCCTCTGACCCCGGCCGCCGAAACGCGGCCGGCCCCCTCCACGCCGAACGCACTCGATATCGCTCACCGCAGAAGGAGCATCACCACCATGGCTCATCCGCACACCCTGTTCACCGGCCAATGGGCCGATCTCACCCTCGACGAGGTGGCCGAGCTCGCCGCCGGCTGGGGCTACGACGGCCTCGAGATCGCCGTCTCCGGCGAGCACCTCGACGCCTCCCGCTGGGATGACGACGACTACGTCGCCGACCGCCTGGGCATCCTCGACAAGCACGGGCTGAAGTGCTGGACCATCTCCAATCACCTCAAGGGCCAGGCGATCTGCGACGATCCGATCGATTTCCGCCACCAGGCGATCGTCGGCTCCGAGGTGTGGGGCGACGGTGATCCCGAGGGCGTCCGCCAGCGCGCGGCCGAGGACATGAAGAACACCGCCCGCCTGGCGCAGAAGATGGGCGTGAAGACCGTCGTCGGCTTCACCGGCTCGAAGATCTGGAAGTACGTGGCGATGTTCCCGCCGGTGGGCCAGGACGTCATCGACGACGGCTACCAGGACTTCGCCGACCGCTGGAACCCGATCCTCGACGTCTTCGACGAGTGCGGGGTGCGTTTCGCCCACGAGGTCCACCCCTCCGAGATCGCCTACGACTTCTGGACCACCCAGCGCACGCTCGAGGCGATCGGTCACCGCGAGGCCTTCGGCCTGAACTGGGACCCCTCCCACTTCATGTGGCAGGAGATCGATCCGGTCTCCTTCATCACCGATTTCGCCGACCGCATCTACCACGTCGACTGCAAGGACATCCGGGTGCGGGTCACCGGTCGCAACACCCGCCTGGGTTCCCACCTGGCCTGGGGCGATCCTCGCCGTGGCTGGGACTTCGTCTCCTTCGGCCGCGGCGACGTGCCGTGGGATGCGGCCTTCCGCGCGCTGCGTTCGATCGGCTACGAGGGTCCGATCTCCATCGAGTGGGAGGACGCGGGCATGGATCGTCTGCACGGGGCCAAGGAGGCGATCGAGGTGCTCGAGAGCCTGGACTACCCGGTCTCCGAGGTCTCCTTCGACGCCGCGTTCAGCAACCAGGGCTGATGAGCGACGATGGCGACGCCCGCGAGTGACGAGCGCAGGGCCTTCGCGGCGACCTTCGCCGACCTCGGTCCCGAGGCGCCGACGATCCTGCCGGGCTGGGGCGCTCCCGAGCTGCTCGAGCACCTGCTGCTCCGGGAGCGCTACCCGCACCTGATGGTGGGGCCGAGACTGCCGGGAGAGCTGGGCCGTCGCGCCCAGCAGGCCCGGCAGCAGCTCCGCGCCCGGACCTGGGGCGATCTCGTGGACCTGTTCCGCGCGGGCCCGGGACCGCTGTCCTTCGCGGGCACGGTCGACTCCCTCAGCGGGGAGGGCGAGCTGCTGATCCATCACGAGGACCTGCGCCGGGCACAGCCGGGATGGGAGCCGCGAGCGCTGCCCGAGGCGACGCAGGCGAAGGCGTGGCGCGCTCTCTCGCTGCTGGCCCCGGTGGCCGTACGGGTTCCGGCCGACGTCACGCTGGTTGCCCCGCACGGCGGGAGACGGCTGCGCTCCCGCCGGCCGGCCGGCAGCGTGCGCGTGCACGGCGATCCGCTCGAACTGCTGCTGTGGGTCTCGGGCCGCGACGAGGTCGCACAGGTCCGGATCGACGGCGACGACGGCGGCGTGCAGGCGCTCGAGGAGGGCCGACGCGGTCTGTGACCGCGGTGATGGCGGGGCCGACGGTGCGACCTGTCGGCCCCGCCGTCGCCGTGCCCGGCAGCTCAGCCGCGCTCGAGCAGGAACAGCCGCGGATGGTGCCCCTTCTGGAAGAAGCGGTGCTCCCCCACGGGACGCCAGGGCAGGCCCGGCCGCTCGAGCACGCGGTGCATCCGCGTGATCTCATGCGTCAGCACGCCCATCCTCGCCTCCGGTGCGGCCAGTTCGGCGCCGCGATCCAGCAGGTCGGCCAGGAGTCGCTCGTTGCTCTCGTGCTCCCCGTGCAGGGTTCCCCAGGGCGGGTTGGTCAGGAGCCTGGTGAAGCCGGGGTCGAGGTCCGTTGTGAGCACGTCCCCGGTGATCCAGTCGATCCGGCCCCGGCGGCGTGCGGCCCGTTGGTGCTGCTGGGCGGCGTCGATCGCCGCCGGGTTCAGGTCCACCCCTATCGTCCGGGCGGGAGCGGCCACGGCGAGCTGTTCGATCAGGAACGTCCCTGACCCGCAGGTCATGTCGAGCAGGTGGTCCTCGGCACCCACCTCCAGGAGGTCGAGCACCGTCGCGGCGATGGTCGCGTTCACCGCGCCGGGATAATCGACCGTCCGCCAGGCCCTGGTGGACAGCGGGCGCGGGGTGGTGCGCAGCAGCACCTGCCACGTACCGGGCCCTGCACCGCGGCGCACCCTCACCACCAGGTCGCCGTCCTCATCGACCTCGACTCCCGCGTGCTCGGCGAAGGCGTCGGCCAGGCGCCGCATGTCCGGGGTGTGCGAGCCCGCGGCCTCCAGGCGCAGCCCGGTGAAGCGCTGTCGGGGCCGCTGGCGGCCGATGTCCGCCAGCAGGTCCCCGATCCGCTGCTGGACGGAGGTGTCGAGCAGCTCACGAGGCCGGCGCGCGGGAACGGTCATGCTCGTCGAGGCGGCCACCACGCGGCGCAGGCCCCGCACCGCGTCGAGGTCTTCCGTCGTGAGCACGAGTTCCGTGGGGCCGGCCGCACGGGCCGGTCCCAGGCGCTGGGCCTCCTCGAGCGCGCTGTGCGCGCACCCCTCGAGCACCTCGAGCACGAGTTCATGGGTGACATGCGACATCGTCGGGCCCTCCTCACTGTGCTCCAGGCACGATTCACGCAGGTTACCGCCTGTCGCGTCCGCGGTGATCAGGGTCGGGTCGGTAGACTCCCTCCGTGTTCATCGTGAGTGTGTGTTCCCTGAAGGGCGGCGTCGGCAAGACGTCCGTGACCCTGGGCCTGGCTTCCGCGGCCCTGCACCAGGGGGTGAACGCCCTCGTCATCGATCTCGATCCCCAGGGCGACACCACGCTGGGTCTGCTGGGTGAACCGTCCTCCACGGTCGACATCGCCGAGGTGGTCTCCTCGCCGCGCACGGAGACGATCGACCGTTCGATCATCTCCACGCCGTGGGCGACCGATGCGGGCTCGCACCTGGACATCATTCCCGGCTCCAGCCGGTCCTCCGTGATGGACTCCCCCACTCCGCATCCCAAGGATGTGCGGCGCCTGCGGGACGCGCTGGACAAGCGCACCCACCAGTACGACATCGTGCTGATCGACTGCCCGCCCTCGCTGAACGGCCTGACGCAGATGGCCCTGGCCGCCTCGGATCGCGCCCTGGTGGTCGCCGAGCCCGGGTTCTTCGCCGTCACCGCCGCCGATCGTGCGCTCAAGCTCGCCGCGGAGATGCGTGAGGACGGGATCGCGCCGCGGCTGCTGCCGCTGGGGCTCGTGGTCAACCGTTACCGTCCGCGGTCGGTCGAGCACCAGTACCGCCTGGCCGAGCTGCGGGACCTCTTCGGCGACGCCGTGCTCGAGCCGGTCATCGAGGAACGGGTGGGGCTCCAGCAGGCACAGGGCGGCGCCGTGCCGCTGCACCGCTACGAGGGTGCCTCGGGCAGGCGACTCACCGAGGACTTCGACGCCCTGTTGAAGACCGTGCTGGATTCTCGCCAGCACTCCTGATCCGGCCCGCCCGATTGATCCCGCCCGCCCGATACGGCGTGATGGCCGGATCCGGGTGCGACCGCTTTCGAGCACGCGACCACTCGAACAGGGTCCGTACGTCCTGTCCCGGCATGCAGAAGCGGCGAGCCCCTTCCCGGGGGCTCGCCGCTTCTGTCGGAAACTGCGTTGGTCAGCCGGCCTGGCGGGATCGGCGACGCGCGGCCAGCTCGTCCTGGAGGGCGAGGGCGGCGTCGTCGGCGGGGTCCACACCGGGCAACACGGCCAGGTCGTTCTCGACCTCGCGCCAGACGCGGCCGACGGCGATGCCGAAGACTCCCTGACCACCCTGGACAAGATCGAAGACGTCCTCCGCCGAGGTGCATTCGTAGACGGAGGCGCCATCGCTCATCAGGGTGATCTGGGCGAGGTCGTCGATGCCGCGCTCGCGCAGTGCGGTCACGGCGATGCGGATCTGCTGGAGCGAGACCCCAGTGTCCAGGAGGCGCTTGACGACCTTGAGCACGAGGATGTCGCGGAATCCGTACAGACGCTGGCTGCCGGAGCCGGACGCCGCCCGCACGCCCGGCTTGACCAGGCCGGTGCGCGCCCAGTAGTCGAGCTGACGGTAGGTGATGCCGGCTGCCTTGCAGGCAGCCGGACCGCGATAGCCGAGTTCGCCTGGCGTGTCCACGACATCGTCGAACAGGACGCCCTGCGCGGGCTCGGCGGGCACGGTGGATTGCTCAGTGCGATCCTCGCCGCGAGTGGCGTTCACAGCTACCTCCGGTATCCGGCTCTCCGAGGGGAAGACGAGAGCACGCGACAACAGTAGCGCGTACTGCCCGTCGGCGAACAGCAACTCGCCGGTCGAAGATCACGGACTGGTGACGACTCTCAGCACTCTTCCGGGCGGCCCTCAGCTGTCCCGCAGCTTCGTGCGCAGCACCGCGCTGTGCAGGGAGATCATCGATTCTCCCAGGTCACGGGCGAAATCTTCGGCACCTCCGCGGGCTGCGGCATCCCCGGACCGCGACCGCGGCCTGGCGACGGACCGGATCATGTGGGCCTCGCGCTCGGCCGAGGTGCGCAGCATGACCAGGTGGCGCGGGTGCAGGCCCTCGTCGGCGAGGTCGCGGGCGGCGGTGACGATCTCGAGCTCGGCCGCACCGTAGAACATGGCGCCCTCGGCCAGCAGGCCGTACTGCTCGAGCTCGGCCAGGAACTCTTCGTCGATCGCGGCCTGACGGATCAGACCGCGCCGGTCCAGACGCACGGCCTGAATGGTGGAGCTGGGTCCGGGACGGGAGGCGATGGAGGTGACCTCGGACTCGACCCCGTGCTCGAGCAGATGTTCCTTGATGACCTTCAGCGGCCAGAACCGGTCGCGCTGGGCACGCAGGACGAACAGGAGCCGGTCGACGTCCTCGCGGGTGTACTTGCGGTAACCCGCGGAGGTGCGTTCGGGCGCGATCAACCCCTCGGACTCCAGGTAGTGGAGCTTGGAGTGGGACAGGTCCGGGAACTCGTCGCGGAGGATCTCGAGCACCTGACCGATGCTCAGCCGTGCAGCCCCGGACGAGCTCGGCCTGCGCGATGCGGAGGCCGGCATCGACTCAGTCCTTCCCGAGGAAGGGGTGGTACGTCAGGCGGTACTTGCCGATCTGGACGTCCTGGCCGGGCTGAAGACGCACCTCGTCGACGCGGTCCTTGCCCACGTACGTGCCGTTGAGCGATCCCAGATCGCGGACCAGGAACCCTTCCCCGTCGCGCACGAAGGCGGCGTGCTTGCGCGAGACGGTGACATCGTCGAGGAAGATCTCGCAGTTGGGGTGGCGACCGGCGATCGTGGTCTCCGAGTCGAGCAGGAAGCGCGCGCCGAGGTTGGGGCCCTTGCGCACGATCAGCAGAGCGCTGTGCGGGGGCAGGTTCTCGATCGCGCGGCGATCCTGGGCTGAGAGTCCGGGCTCGGCGTCGTCGACCGCGTCGCTGGGCGATATCGCGCTCAGCTTCGACGTGTGGTCGAGATTCTCGTCGTTCCAGTCGGTGTTCCCGGACACCCCGCACCCCTTCCTGGCCTGCAGCGGACCCTGTTCCGTGAGCGAACAGGATACGGCCCGCCCATCTTCGCACGCCGGATCGGTCACCAGCGCCGTTCCTGCTGGGACAGGGTCAGAATTTGACGATCACTTGACCACTCGTGAGCGTTCTGGCTCGCTGAGCTCGACGGTCGCCTCGATCCGGACGTCCTCCTCGGTCGCCACGGCGAGCGTTCCGCCGTCGCCGGCCACCGAGTCGGCCGCGCCGCCGGGGATCTGCAGCGCCGGCTCCATCACGGCGGGGTCGCCGATGGCACGGATCGTGTACGGGGCGGGCACGACGGTGCCGTCGACGACCAGAGCACCGTCGGCGTCGGTGGTGACCGCGGTGGAGGCGACCACGCGGACCTCGCCCACCTGGATCACCTCGGCGCCGGCGTTGCGCAGCTCCTGGATCACACCGAGCAGGGTCGAGGACCGCACGCCGCCGTCGGGATCCGCGATGGAGACGACGATCCCGCGGCCGTGGGCGGGAGCGGTGCCGGCGAGGATCTCGAGATCGTCCAGTCGATCCTCGGCGGCCTCCTGCGCGGCCGCGTTGTCGTCCTGTCCCGAGCGCAGGGTCTCCAGCGTGCTCTCGAGCTCGGCGTTCTCCACCTCGAGCCCGGCGACGTGTCGCCCGGATTCATCCAGCAGCCGCACCAGCTCCTGCTGGGAGGCACCCTCCAGGGAATCGTCGCTCTGGCGCACCTGGGCGGCGATGGACAGGCCCAGCAGCACGCAGAGCAGCCCGACGATCCCTTGTGACCAGGTGGCGCGGGGACGCAGCGTGCCGCGGAGCCGCCGCCAGATCAGCTTCTGCTGCTCCGGGCTCTCGGGGATGCGCGTGCCGTCGCTCATGAGCGGAAGAGCAGGCGCCTGATCGCCGCGGCGTTGGAGAAGATGCGGATGCCGAGCACCACGATCACCGCCGTCGACAGCTGAGCGCCCACGCCAAGCTGGTCCCCGAGGAACACGAGGAAGGCCGCGATCAGCACGTTGAACAGGAACGAGGTGATGAAGACGTGGGCGTCGAAGAGCCCGTCGAGGCTGGCGCGCAGCCCGCCCGCGAGGGTGTCGAGCGCGGCCACCACCGCGATCGGCAGGTAGGCCTGGAGGGCGGCGGGCACGTCGGGCTGGACGACGACGCCCAGCACGATGCCCAGGGCGAGGCCGATGATGGCGATCATTCGGAGTCCTTCCGGGACCCGCTGTCGTCAGCGGGGTCGGGGGCGGTATCGGCAGATGAATCGGCAGAGTCCGACGCAGCGCCGCCGTCGGGCCCGTCGCGCTCGGACTCGATCACGTCGGCTTCCCGCAGCGAGCCCACGGCGCGAGCGGGCACGGTGAGCTCGTCGCTGCTCTCCCAGGAGTAACGCACGCCGAAGCGGGTGGAGACCTCGGTGAGGTACTCCCCCGTCTCACCGTCCTCGACCCCGGATCGCAGCGCGTCGGGGTCCCCGAGAGCGGTGATGACGTAGGGCGGCGACAAGGGGCGGAAGTCGACGAGCACGGCGGATCCGGCCGCGCGGATCGCGCTGGTGGTGCTGAGCCGGTGCCCGTTGATGGCTACCGCTTCGGCGCCCGCCGCCCACAGTCCGTTGACCGCGATCTGCAGATCCCCGTCCGTGACCCGGTTGACGGTGCCGCTCTCGACCCCGGGACTGGCCGGCAGTGGGGCCGAGTCCTCGAGACTCAGCGTCACCCCGGGGCCCGCCATGGCCACCCCGGCGCTGGCGATCTCGTAGGAGGCCAGTCGCTGCGAGGCGCCCGAATCGGCGCTGTCCAGGACCTCCCCCTGTGCGGCGGCCACGTCGCTCTCCAGCGTCTCCTGGCGGGCCTCGAGCTCGTCGGCCTCGGTGCGGGTCTCGCGCACCTCCGCCTCGAGCAGGGTGCGGGGGCTGTCATCGGCTGCTGCGTCCCGGCGCAGGTCGGTGACCGCGACAGCGACGGCGAAGCCGAGCAGGAGGGCCAGCAGCAGGGTGATGGTGCGGGTGGCCCGGTTGTCCGGCGGGGCATCCTCCGTGTGCGTCCCGCCGTGGATCCGCAGCTCGTCGACGTCATAGGGGTTCGCGGTCAGGGCGCGCAGCAGCGACGCCGGCGAGTACGGCGTCTCGCCGTGAGGGGTCGACCGTGGGGTCGACCCCGGAGTCGACCGCTTCGGGGCACGCATATCAGCAGACTACTGGTGCTGACGGGGCCGAGAGCTCAGACCCGCGGGACCTCGAGATCATCCGCGGGGAGGTCTGCGAAGTCGGTGCGGCCGGGATCGGGCCTGCCCGGGGCGCGGGCGAGGACGAGGAACCGGCTGGAGGTCGCGGGGAGAGGACCCTCCTGCATCCGTGCGTGCAGCTCCTCGAGCTCCACGCGGTGACGGTCGACGTCGAGATCCCCCGGTTCGTGCCATGGCAGGCGGCGGAGGTAGACCAGCAGGCTCGCCATGTCGTCGAACTCGTACGTGCCGTGGAACGAGTCGGCGCGCTCGATCGTGAGGCCGGCGCGGCAGAGAGCATGCTCCATGGTCGCGAGGGTGATGTCGGGCAGCGGCGGATCGATGCCGAGGACCTCGAGGACCTCGAGGACCTCGCGGAGATCGTCTCCGCCGACCTGCTCGGTGAGCAGGACTCCGTCCGGGGCGAGGACCCTCGCGACGTCCACCGGGTCGAACGCTTGGTGGCGGCTCAGGACGAGGCCGACACTGTCGTCCTCGGCGGGAAGGCGCGACCCTGGGCTGCCGGCGTCATGCTCGAGGACGTCGATGCCCAGAGGGTCCAGCCGGGCGCGCGCGACCGGAAGGCTGGACGGCCTGCCCTCAGTGGCGACCGTGTTCTCCGGCAGGACGTCGGCCAGTGCGGCCAGCACTTCCCCGTTGCCCGTGCCGAGGTCCAGCACTGCGTCGGACATGCAGGCGAGGTTGGCGACCAGTTTCCGCCATCGCCACGGCGGCGTCTGCTCGCGGAACCCGGGCAAGGTGGTGACGTCCCATCCGGCGGGCTGCTCGCGCAGAGCATCGTGCCAGCGTTGAGTCTCGGCTGTGTCCACCATCGGGCACGTCCTTCCGTGTGCGGAGACCTCTTGCCCCACTGTCGCACGCAGAGCGACGAAGACCGCTCCGGGAGCCGTTGTCGCCCCGCCCATCTGGTCGGTCGCCGGCCTCGGACCCGGTCGGGCGGCCCGCCGCGCCGCCGGTTCGCACCGGAGGAGGCCCGACGGGCGCCGCACCCCGCACCTGCAGGTCCCCACGGGCACGGTGGACACCGCGCCGGCGAGGTGCCGCAGGTCACGCCGCTCTCGATTCGCTCTGGGGTCCGGTTCGGGGGTACTATCGTCGTCGGTCCTCCGGCAACGGAGGGTCTCGGGCTGTGGCGCAGTTTGGTAGCGCACATCACTGGGGGTGATGGGGTCGCAGGTTCAAATCCTGTCAGCCCGACCGAGATTCGCGCAGGCCACAGGCACCTTCCAGATCATGGAGGGTGCCTGTTGCTCTTCACGGGCTACGGGCCCGCCCACGGCGAGATGTTCACCGGCGACACTCCGCGCCGCCGGCACGGAGCTCCATGGCCGCCACGGTCTCACCTGCGATCCACGGCCCATACAGTGACGGCCACGCTCACGATGGTCCAGCACGTCGAGGACCTGGGGATGATGGGGTCACACAGAGCTGGGACGGGCGTAGAACGAACGCAGGCGACGGAGAGAGGCCCCACAATGATCGATCGCAAGGAGCTGGCGATCTTTCTTCGGCGGCGGCGCGAAGCCCTGCAGCCCGAAGACGTCGGACTCACTCGGGGACAGCGGCGGCGCACGCAGGGCCTTCGTCGCGAGGAGGTGGCGACGCTCTGCCACATATCGACCGACTACTACGCCCGTCTCGAGCGCGGCACAGGGCCCCAGCCCTCGGAGCAGATGATCGCCTCGGTCGCGCAGGGGCTTCATCTCTCCCTGGACGAGCGCGATCACCTCTTCCGACTGGCGGGGCGCATGCCGCCGGCCCGGGGACCGGCGAGCGAACATATCGGTCCCGGCCTCCTGCGTATCCTCGACCGGCTGCAGGACACGCCCGCCGAGATCGTCACCGAGCTCGGCGAGACCCTCCGGCAGACTCCCATGGGGCGCGCGCTCCTGGGCGATGCCGGTCGCTTCACGGGGCCCGAGCGAAGCCTCGGCTACCGCTGGTTCACCGACACTGCGGCGCGGGAGTGCTACCCCATCGACGAACAGGATCATCTGTCCCGGCTGTACGCCTCGGGCCTGCACGAGCTCGTCACGCTGCGCGGGCCCGACTCGAAGGCCGCGCAGCTCTCGACCCTCCTGTACGCGCGCAACGACGAGTTCCGGGCACTGTGGGACCAGCGCGAGATCGGCATCCGTCCGCCGGAGGTCAAACGCTTCCAGCATCCGGCAGTGGGCGCGCTCGAGCTGCACTGCCAGACCCTCTTGGACCCCGAGCAATCGCACCGCCTGCTCGTGTACACCGCAGTGCCCGGCACGGACAGCCACGAGAAGCTCGAGCTCCTCTCGATGATCAGCGCGCGAGAGATGGCGTAGCGCGTCCCGGTGCGTCCCACTGACCCGGTATCAGTGGATCACCGAGTCCTGGATCCGCTCGCGCCCGAGGTGAAACATGGAGTCACGCCCGACCAGCGGCGGACGAGAGTCACCGGACGAAGGATCTCCATGGCAAACACCCCCGACCTCCACGACGTACGCGGGAAGCTCGCGGTCGTCACCGGCGCCAGCGACGGCATCGGTCTCCACCTCGCTTCCCGCCTGGCCGCGGCCGGCGCCGACGTGGTGATGCCGGTGCGCACCCCTGCTAAAGGCGACGCGGCCGCCGATCGCATCCGCCGGGACACGGGCGCCGAGAACGTCACCACCCGCCCGCTGGACCTCTCCTCCCTGGACTCCATCGCCGCTCTGGCACAGCAGCTGACCGGCGAGGGGCGCCCGATCGCGATCCTCATCAACAACGCCGGCGTCATGACCCCGCCGACCCGGCAGGTCACCCAGGATGGTTTCGAACTGCAGCTGGGCACGAACCACCTCGGTCACTTCGCCCTCACCCTGGGGTTGCTGCCGTTGCTGAAGGAGGGCCGCGCACGCGTCACGCACCAGACCAGCATCGCAGCGCGCAGCGGCGAGATCCTCTGGGACGACCTGAATTCCGAGCGGGGCTACGACCCGATGACGGCGTACACCTCCTCCAAGATCGCGGTGGCGCTGTTCGCCCGTCAGCTCGATGCGCGCAGCCGTCAGGAGAACTGGGGACTGAGCAGCAACCTCTCCCATCCCGGGGTCTCGCCGACGAATCTGCTGGGCGCCCAGCCCGGGCTGGGCCGCGAGCGCGCCACGGGCAGCCGTCGCGTGATCCACGTGCTCTCGCGCCTCGGCATCGCCGGGACGCCCCAGTCCGCGGCGCTTCCCGCACTGCTCGCCGCGGCCGGTCCCTCGTCGAAGGGCGACGAGTTCTACGGGCCGAGACGCACCATCGCCGGCGCCCCTGCCCGGGTGCCGTTCTGGAAGCCCTTCGCCAGCATGGAATCTGCCGCGCGACTCTGGGAGGTCTCCGAGCAGCTCGTCGGTCCGCGGTTCTCCGCCTGATCCCGCATCCCGGCCCGATCCCGCGCGACCGCCCGCGCACGGCACGCGAGCAGAGGCCGCCGACCAGCGCGAACGCTCATCGGCGACCGTCGGTGCCACCGCACGCCGTGCGCGTCACCGTCCGCTCGGCGGCCGGCCTTCAGGACGCGACCGGCCCCACCCACACCTGCTGGGCGTTGACGAACTCCCGGATCCCGTGCGGGCCCAGTTCGCGGCCGTACCCGGAGCGCTTGATCCCGCCGGAGGGCAGGCGCGGGTCGGTCTTGACGATGCCGTTGACGGAGACCTGGCCGGCCTCGATCCGCCGCGCCATCTCCTCGCCCCGCTCGCTCGTGGTCCACACGCTCGCACCCAGCCCGTAGGCCGTGTCGTTGGCCAGCGCCAGGGCGTGCTCGGCGTCGTCGGCGGCGATCACCGCGGCGACAGGCCCGAAGGTCTCCTCGGCGCAGGCGGCCATGCCCGGCTCGACGCCGGTCAGGAGGGTGACGGGGTAGAAGAACCCCTCCCCCTCCGGCATGTGCCCGCCCAGGACGCACGTGGCCCCCGCCGTGACCGTGGAGGTGACCTGGCGGTGGAGGTTCTCGCGCAGGTCGCCCCGCGCAATCGGACCGACCTGTGTCGTCTCCTCGCGCGGATCGCCCACCACCAGGTTGCGCAGCCGCTCGGTCAGCAGCTCCACGAACTCATCGTGCACGGACCGCTCGACGATCACGCGCTTGGCGGCGATGCAGGACTGGCCGGCGTTGATGATCCGCGAGAGAGCGGCGACATCGGCCGCCTTCTCCAGGTCTGCGTCAGCCAGGACGATGAAGGGATCCGATCCTCCCAGCTCGAGCACGGCGGGCTTGATCTCCGAGGCGGCCGTCGCCGCCACGGCCGAGCCCGCCCGGTCGGATCCGGTGAAGGAGACCGCCCGGATCCGGGGATCGCGGATCATCGCCTCCACATCCGGGGTGGCCGCCTGGACCGCTTGGAAGACGCCCTCCGGCGCGCCCGCCGCCCGGAACGCTTCCTCGATCGCCGCCGCGCATCCCGGCACGTGCGGGTCATGCTTCATCACGGCCGTGTTGCCCGCCATCAGCGCCGGGGAGCAGAAGCGGAACGCGAGCCAGAACGGCGCATTCCACGGCAGCACCCCGAGCACCGGCCCGAGCGGCAGATACTGCACGTACGACGAGGTCGCATCCGAGGCGATGTGCTCCGTGGCGAGATACGACTCGGCGTGGGCGGCGTAGTGCTCCGCGGCCCACGCGGCCTTGGCCACCTCGCCGCGCGCCTCCGTGATGGGCTTGCCCATCTCCTCGGTCATCAGCGGAGCGAGCTGTTCGGTGTTCTCCCGCAGATACGTGGCGACCGCCGTGAGCACCTCGGCACGGCGGGCGAAGCTCGTCGAGCGCCACAGCTCGAAGGCGGTCTGGGACCGTTCGATCGCGGCGGTGAGCTCCTCGGGGCTCGCAGCGGGTACCTCGCGGACCACCTTCTCTGTGGTCGGGTCGACGACTGTCAGCACGGTCATGGCGCTGCTCCCTTCTCCCGTCACCGGGGTTCAGCTCGCACGGGCGTTCAGGTCGGGCACCGGGGCCGGCAGCTCCTCGCCGGGGACGGCGAAGTCCTCCGGCAGGGTGAACAGCGACTCGCAGCCGTCCTCGGTGACATGGAGGGTGTCGGAGATGCCGACGGTCTTGTCACCGTCCACTCCCCACATCCAGGGGATCACGTGGAAGGTCATCCCCGGCTCCAGCAGGGTGTCGTCCCCGGCCATCAGCGAGAGGATGTAGCCCTCGTCCCAGCTCGGCGGGAACGCGATCCCGATGGAGTACCCGGCGCGGGTGACCAGACGGGCGCCGACCTCGTTGGCCTCGATGATGCTGCGCACGATGTGGTCGGTCTCCGAGACGGTCATGCCCGGCCGCATACGGCTGCGCAGCTCGGCCAGCGCCAGCTTCATCGTCTCCTGAGCTTGCCGCATCGACGGGGTCAGTCCACCGGTGACGACGGTACGCATCAGCGCCGCGTGGTAGCGACGGAAACAGCCGCCGACCTCGAGGAACACGTGCTCGCCCGGCTGGATCGTCCGCCCCTCCCACGTGGAGTGGCCGATCATCGAACGCGGACCCGAGGCGACGTAGGGCATGACGGCGGGGAACTCCCCACCGGCCCGGAACATCGCCGCCGAGATGGCGGCGGCGACGTCGTTCTCCGTGGCCCCGGGCACGGCGGCCTCGATCCCGGCGGCCATACCGGCCTCACCGGCGCGAGCGGCCCGGCGCATCACCTCGATCTCGACGTCGGACTTGCGCAGCCTCCCCTCCTCGACGATCCCGAAGCAGTCGACCAGCCCCTCACCGTAGGCGTCGTGGAGACGGTCCTGCTGGTAGGCGGGGAAGTAGTAGCTGTTGCGCTCGAAGCCCAGCCGGGCCTCCCCCAGCCCCCGGTCCTCGAGGACCTGGACCAGGGTGCGGATGGCGTCGCCGGTGTCCGGATAGGGGTTGGTGCGCTCCACCCAGGTGCGGTGGATGACGTTGGACTCCTCCATGGCGCGGGTGATCATCACCGGCTCGTCGTGCAGGGGCACGACCAGGGCCTGGAAGAACGAGTAGCCGGTGGTCTGGTAGTCGGTGAGGTACATGAGGTTCTCGGGATCCGAGATCACCACGGCATCCAGCCGGCGCTCGACCATGCGTTCGCGCAGCTCCCGCACGCGACGCTCGTACTCCTCGGGCGGGAAGGTCATGTCCTCGCGGCGGCGCATCACTTCACCTCCAGGGCGGTCTCGATGGCCTGCTCGAGCCGGTCCAGACCGGCGGTGAGGTCATCCTCGGGGATCGTCAGCGGCGGGATCAGCTTGATGACGCGGCCGCCGCTGCCGCAGGGCCCGATCAGCAGTCCGGCCTCGAAGGCCTCCTGCTGGACGAGCTTGGCGAAGGCGCCGTCGCCGGTGTCCAGGGCCTGCATCATGCCGCGCCCGCGCACCTCCCAGCTCTGCCCGGCGTGGGTCTCGGCGATGCGCTGGAGGCGTTCACGCATGACCTCGCCCTTGTCCCGGACCTCGGCGAGGAAGGTGTCATCGGTGAAGTAGTCCAGGGCGACGGTGCCGGCGACGAAGGACAGTCCCTGCCCGCGGAACGTGCCGGTGTGGGCACCGGGGGACCACTTGTCGTCGATCTCGGGCTTGTTGAGGTTCATGGCGATCGGGGTGCCGAAGCCGCCGAGTCCCTTGGCCAGGGTGATGATGTCCGGGTCCAGGCCCATCCCATCGAAGGAGAAGTAGCTCCCGGTGCGCCCGATGCCGGCCTGGATGTCGTCGATGATGAACAGCGCACCCATCTCGTGGGCGACGTCCTGGATCTGGCGGAGCCACTCGGCAGTGGCCACATTGACGCCGCCCTCGGCCTGGACGGCCTCGACCAGGAACGCCGCCGGCGGGGTCAGCCCGCTGGAGGGGTCGGCCACCGCCTCGGCGTACTCGGCGACCGCCGTGGTGCCACCCGGGGCGGTCTCGAAGGGCAGTCGCACGATGTTCTCCAGCGGCACGCCGGCCCACTTGCGGAAGGCGTCGTTCGCGGTCGCGGCGAGTGAGCCCAGCGTCATGCCGTGGAAGCCGTGGCTGAAGGCGACGACCTCGCGGCGTCCGGTGGCCAGTCGCGCGAGCTTCAGAGCGGCTTCGACCGCGTTGGAGCCGGTGGGGCCCATGAACTGCATCCGGTGGTTCATGCCCCGGGGGGCCAGGACCACGTCGTGGAACCGGGAGACGAAGTCGCGCTTGGTGGTGGTGTAGGTGTCCAGGCTGTGGCTGACGCCGTCGGCCTGGAGGAAAGCGATCATCGCGTCCTTCATCCTCGGGTTGTTGTGCCCGAAGTTCAGAACCCCCGCCCCGGCGAAGAAGTCGATGTAGGACTTCCCCTGCTCGTCGACCTGACGGGCATTGGAGGCCGAGCTGAACACCGTGGGGTAATTGCGGCTGTAGCCGCGAATCGTGGACTCATGCTGTTCGAAGATGCTGGTGTCCATGGGAGACCTCTCATCGTGGTGCGAGGCGATCCCGATCTCCGTACCGGACCCCGGCAGCGAAGATCGCCCCTTGTGGCAGGTGCGGTCCGGTGTGATGACCCTCACTCCCCGAGGAACCCCCCGTCAAGTACCCCACGCCCACGAGTTCTTCTCGAGATCTTCCGTCCCAGGTCGCGAGCCCGCGCGGAATCGGCGGATCAGTCTTCCCGCGTGGTCAGCGGCGCATTCCAGCACACCGCGTCCGCTCGCAGGGCGTCCCGCAGCCGCACCGCGTGCGGATTGGAATCGGCCCCGGGCCGCTGCACCAGGAACAGGGTGTTCAGCGGGCCGTCGCACGGATCGTCGAGCTGGATCAGCCGGCCCGCAGCGAGGTGCTCGGCGGCCAGCGACCGGGGCACCACGCTGTACCCGGCCCCGCGTGCGACGGCGGCCACGACGTCGTGGAGGTTGGGCACCGTCAGCGCGGGACCGATCGGGGGATGCTGGGTCCCGAACACCGTGCGCCAATAGCGGCGCACGATCGGCATGTCGTCGGCGTAGCTGATCAGCGGGACCTCCCGCAGCGCGTGGCACAGCACCTGCCCGGACTGCCCGGCACCGACGTGCTGCGCCCAGGATGGTGAAGCCACCAGCACGTACTCCTCGTCGGCCAGCGGGAATGATTCCAGAGCCCGGCCGCGCGGTCGCCGGGTGGTGACGATGAGGTCGTGCTGCCCCTCTCGCAGCTCCTCGAGCAGGGTGTCGCTCACGCCCTGGCTCAGACGCACGTGGACCCCGTCGGCCACCAGCGGGGCGATCGCCGGGACCAACCGGGTGCACACGAGCTCGGAGGGCCCCGCGAGGTGCACCGGGGCCGGGCGCCCCGCGGCGCAGGCCCCGTCGTCCACGCCGGCCAGGGAGTCCAACGGCTCGCTGATGCGGGCGGCGAGTCCTCGCGCATAGGCGGTCGGCTCGACGCCGCGGGGCCGGCGCTCGAACAGCCGGCGGCCGGTGTGCTTCTCCAGGGCGCGGATCTGGGTGGTCACCGTGGGCTGGGAGAGTCCGAGCGCCGGGGCAGCGGCGGTGAACGTCCCGGCCCGGAAGACGGCGAGGAAGGTGCGCAGGAGATTGAGATCCGCGGTGCCCGCTCCGGGGCGGTGCGGGTGAGGAGCCGCCGGCGACTCGGCGATCCGAGGTGCCGGTGTGGGATGGCGTGTATCCGTCATCCCCCGATCCTAGGCACGCATCCCATAGTGATCCCTATACCAGTCATAGGGTTCACGATTGGTGCATCGATCGCTGCGGTCGTACATTCGTGGCATCGGTGCTGACACGGCGGTCCCCTGCGACTCGTCCGGTCAGCACCGTTCGTCTCAGATGAGGAGTTCTCCACCATGACCCACGCTCTGTTCGACCCGATCACTCTGCGCTCCCTCGAGGTCCGCAACCGCATCTGGGTCCCCCCGATGTGCCAGTACTCCGTCCATGAGCAGGACGGGAAGGCGACCGACTGGCATCTCATGCACTACGGGTCGTTCGCGCGCGGCGGAGTCGGCGCGATCATCGTCGAGGCCACCGGCGTGGTTCCCGAGGGGCGCATCGCCCCGCAGGACCTGGGCCTGTGGAACGACGAGCAGCGCGACGCGCTCGCCCGCATCGTCGATCTGGTCCACGACCAAGGTGCGGCGATCGGCATCCAGCTCGCCCACGCGGGCCGGAAGGCCTCCACCCATCCCGAGTGGGGCACCGACGGCTCCGGGAGCCTCACCGAGGACGATGGCGGCTGGGAGACCGTCGGCCCCTCCGCCGAGCCGTTCCCGGGCCTGAAGGCTCCGCGGGCCCTCGACGCCGCCGGGATCGACGAGACCGTCGAGGCCTTCGTCGCCTCCTCCCGCCGTGCCGTCCAGGCGGGCTTCGACCTGGTCGAGCTCCACGGCGCCCACGGGTACCTGCTGCACGAGTTCCTCTCGCCGCTGAGCAACCTGCGCACCGACGAGTACGGCGGCTCGCTCGAGAACCGGGCCCGCCTGCTGCTGCGCGTGGTCGACGCGGTGCGCGAGGAGATCGGCGAGCAGATGCCGATGCTGGTGCGGCTCTCGGCGACCGATTGGGTCGAGGGCGGCCTCACCGCCGACGAGGTCGGCCAGGTCGGCGCCTGGCTGAAGGAGCACGGCGCGGACATGCTCGACATCTCCAGCGGCGGCAACTACGTCCCCGCCCAGATTCCCGTCGGCCCCGGCTACCAGGTGCCGCTGGCCACCGCCGTGCGCGCCGCCAGCGGCCTGCCCACGGCGGCCGTCGGCATGATCGACGAGCCGTTCCAGGCCGAGCAGATCGTCGCCACCGACCTCGCGGACGTCGTGCTGCTGGGCCGGGAGATGCTGCGCGACCAGAACTTCGCGCTGCGAGCGGCACGGGCCCTGCGCCACGAGGGTGCCTACATCCCGCCGCAGTACGGCCGCGCCCACCGCTGAGGGCCCGCCGCGGCCGAGCGCGGACGCATGTCCCCGGCAGCGGGGCAGCACCGGATGATCCGTCCGGATGCTGCCCCGCTCGTCATGTCGATCCCCCTGCCGGCTCTCGTGGTGAGGGCTGTGCACCCTCGTCCCAGTGCGCACCGTCGAGGGAGATCTCGGCAGTCATGTCCGCGAGGAACGCCGTGACCACCGCGCGCTGAGCGGGCGTCAGGCGACGCGCGGCGTGGACTCGGCGTGCCTGCTGCGCTCCCACAGTCCGGACGGCCGCGGCCCGCGTGGCTGCTTCGAGCCGGATCACCAGCGCCCGACGATCCGCCGGATGCCGCTGACGACGCACGTGCCCGCCGCGCTGGAGGCGATCGAGCAGCTTGGTCGTCGAGGCGGTGGAGATCCCCAGCGACTCCGCGATGGCACCCGGGGTGGCAGGGACACCACGGTTCTCGCAGACGATGAGGAAGTGCAGCGCCCGCATGTCGGTCTCGTTGAGGTTCATGTACCGCCGTGAGGCCTCGGACAGCTCCTTCTCAGCCGCTCGCAGGCGCCCGAGCGCGGACATCAGGGCATCGATCTGCTCGATGTCCTGCTCGCTCATCCCCGTGCGGTCGACCAGATCCTGATCGGGATCGCTCCCGGAGAGGCTGTACACGTCGGCCGCCGTCGGATACCCGCCCTCGATGCTCTCCCCCGGGCTCGCCATGCAGGCATGCTACTCGTGCCGCCTCACCCCTGCCCCCGGCGCACGACTAGCTAGCTAGGCTAGCTAGTCGTGCGATACTGGCCGTGGCGCACCGGCCGCGCCCCGAGCGGAAGGGACTTAAGCTGCGATGATGACCCAAGGGACAGATCGCTCCTCTCCGGAGGATCCGAGCCCCTCGCCGGCGGACACGCGTCACACCCACCGTCGGGCGCAGTCACGCACGGGGTATCTGCTGCGACTGCTGCTGCCATCGGTCCTGATCCTCCTCTGGCTGATCGCAGCCGGGATCGGAGGCCCCTACTTCGGCCGCGTCGACGAGGTCTCCTCCAACGACCGCACCGCGTACCTCCCGGAATCCGCCGAGGCCACCCGCGTCCAACAGCTCTCCGGCGACTTCACCGGCACCGATGCGATCCCCGCCCTGATCGTGATCACCTCCCCTGCCGAGCTCACCCCCGGGCAGCTCGAGACGATCAGGACGGCCACATCGTCTCTCGCCGATGTCGACGGCGTGCGCGGGGACGTCTCACCACCGATCCCGTCCGAGGACGGTCTTGCCGTGCAGGTCTTCGTCCCGATCGACGCGGAGGCAGATCTCGCGTCCGTGGTCCAGCGCCTGGACGGCCGGCTCGCGGAAGACCTCCCCCCGGGCGTCACCTCCCACGTGACCGGGCCGGCCGGGTTCTCCGCCGACCTCTCCGGAGCCTTCGCCGGAATCGACGGACTCCTGCTCGGGGTCGCCCTGCTGGCCGTCCTGGTCATCCTGGTGGTGGTCTACCGCTCCCTGCTGCTTCCGGTGATCGTCCTGGCCACGAGCATGTTCGCGCTGTGCACCGCGCTGCTGACGGTGTGGTGGCTGGCCAAGGCGGGGCTGCTGCTGCTGAGCGGCCAGACCCAGGGCATCCTGTTCATCCTGGTGATCGGCGCGGCCACCGACTACTCGCTGCTCTACGTCGCCCGCTTCCGTGATGAGCTGCGCCGCCGGCGCCGCGCCGGGCCTGCCACCGCCGCCGCGCTGCGCGGAACCCTCGAACCGATCCTCGCCTCCGGGGGCACCGTGATCGCCGGCCTGCTGTGCCTGCTGCTGTCGGACCTGAAGTCCAACAGCGCGCTGGGGCCCGTGGCAGCAATCGGCATCGCCTTCGCGATGCTCGCCGCCCTGACGTTCCTGCCGGCCGTGCTCTCCCTCACCGGGCGGGTCGCGTTCTGGCCTCGACGCCCCCGCTACGCCCCCGAGGCCCAGGCCGATGCCGCCGATGCCGATGTCGAACACCCCGCCACCGACAGCGGCGCCTGGGGCCGCCTCGCCCGAGCCGTGGCCCGTCGGCCCCGCCCGATCTGGATCCTCACCACCCTGGTCCTCGTGGCCGGCTGCGCCGGGGCGCTCCAGCTGGAGGCCGACGGCGTCCCCCAGTCCGACCTCATCCTCGGACCCTCACCCGCGCGGGACGGGCAGGAGGCGCTCGCAGAGCACTTCCCGGCCGGCCAGGGCAGCCCCGTCCAGGTGCTCGCCGAGGAGGACCAGCTGCAGGACGCCGCCGACGTGCTGCTGGGAACCGCTGGGATCGACAGCGTGACGGTGACCGCCGACGGTGTTCCCAGCGGGAGTGCTCCCGTCACCGCCGACGGCGTTCGGGGCCAGGGTGCCGCGGACGGATCGGCGCCCGAGCCGACCGTGGTCGACACCCGGGTGCTGCTGCAGGCCACTCTCACCGACGCCCCCGACTCGGCGGCGGCCGAGCGCACGGTCCGCGAGGTGCGGGAGAGCTTCGCCGAGGCGGGCGTGGACGCCGTGACCGGTGGCGTCACCGCGACGGCGATCGATACCGACGACGCCTCGGCGCGCGACCGGGCGCTCATCATCCCGGTGGTGCTGGTCGTGATCCTCGCGATCCTGATGCTCCTGCTGCGCTCCGTGCTCGCGCCCGTGCTGCTGGTGGCCACGACCGTGCTCTCCTTCGGCACCGCCCTGGGGGTCTCCGCACTGGTGTTCACCCATGTCCTCGAGTTCCCGGGGGCGGACCCGGCGGTGCCGCTGTTCGGGTTCGTGTTCCTGGTCGCGCTCGGCATCGACTACAACATCTTCCTCATGACCCGGGTCCGCGAGGAGACACTCCGGCACGGCACAGCGCGCGGGGTGGTGCGAGGCCTGGCTGTGACCGGCGGTGTCATCACCTCGGCGGGACTCGTGCTGGCCGCGACCTTCGCCGCGCTCGGCGTGATCCCCATCCTCTTCCTCGTCCAGATCGCCATCATCGTGGCGCTCGGCGTGCTGCTGGACACCTTCGTCGTGCGCAGCCTCCTGGTGCCCGCCCTCGCACTCGACATCGGCCGGACCATATGGTGGCCCGCTCGCCTCTCCTAGACTCGTCCCATGAGCAGTCCGATCCCCGCCCACCACACCGTCCCCACGCGCGAGTACGTCCTGACCTTCGTGTGCGAGGACCGCCCTGGCATCGTGCACGCCGTCACCGGAGCGATCGTCGAGGTCCGCGGGAACATCACCGAGAGCCGCCAGTTCGAGAGCGGTGCCACCCGGCGCTTCTACATGCGCCTCCAGATCGCCACCAACGCCTCGGCCGACGAGATCCGGGCCGCCATGGCGCCGGTGGCGGACCGCTTCGGCATCGAGTACAGCATCGACTCGGTGGGACGGCCCGTGCGCACCCTGATCCTCGGATCCACGGCCAAGCACTGCCTGAACGACCTGCTGTTCCAGATCGATGCCGGGCACCTCCCGATCGACCCGAAGCTGGTGCTGGCCAACCACGCCACGCTCGAACCGCTCTCGCAGTTCTACGAGGTCCCGTTCGAGCATCTGGCCACCAAGGACGCCGCGGAGAAGACGGCGTTCGAGGATCGCGTGCGCGAGGTCGTCGCCGAGCACGACATCGAACTGGTGGTCCTGGCCCGCTACATGCAGATCCTCTCCCCCGAGCTGTGCGCCGAGCTCTCCGGGCGCTGCATCAACATCCACCACTCGTTCCTGCCCGGTTTCAAGGGCGCCAATCCGTACCGCCAGGCGTACGCGCGCGGGGTGAAGCAGATCGGGGCGACCGCGCACTTCGTCACCAGCGACCTCGATGAGGGCCCCATCATCGAGCAGGACGTGATCCGGGTCGATCACACCCGTTCCCCGCAGGAGCTGATGGCGATCGGGCAGGACGCCGAGGTGCGCACCCTGCGCCAGGCCGTCACCTGGTTCGCCCAGTCACGGGTGCTGCTGGACGGGAACCGGACCGTCATCTTCCGCTGACCGACGCCGGGCGGGCCGCGGCGTCGGGATCGGGGCCCTTGCCCCGCACCGCTCAGAAGACCGGTCTGCCGCCGGTCACCCCGATCACGGTGCCGGAGACGTAGCTCGCGTCGGCCGGGCTCGCCAGGAACACGAACGCGCCGGCGCACTCGGCGGGCTGCCCGGCGCGGCCCAGCGGGGTGTTGCCGCCGAAGGCGACGTAGTCGTCCGGGACGCGGGTGGCAACGTTCAGCGGCGTCCAGATCGGCCCCGGCGCGACCGCGTTGACCCGGATCCCCTTCGAGCCCAGGTCGGAGGCGAGGTTGACCGTGAGGTTGTTGATCGCGGACTTCGTGGCCGCATAGTCCATCAACGGCACCGAGGGATCGTAGGACTGGATCGAGGAGCAGTTGATCACGCTCGAGCCCGGCTGCAGATGCTGGGCGGCCTCCTGGGTGATCCAGAACAGCGCCTCGAGGTTGGTGGTCAGCGCGCGATGCAGCCGCTCGGAGTCGATCCCGGCGAGACCCTTGGGCTCGGCCCTGCCCCACTGGAAGGCGGCATTGTTCACGAGCACGTCCAGATGCCCGAACTCCTCGACGGTGCTCGTGACCAGGGACCTGGCGGTCTGCTCGTCTCGGATGTCCCCGGGCAGCAGCAGGGCTCGCCGGCCGGCCTCCTCGATCCAGCGCCGGGTCTCCTCGGCGTCCTCCTGCTCCTCGGGCAGGTAGTTGATCGCCACGTCCGCGCCCTCCCGGGCGTAGGCGATCGCCACGGCGCGGCCGATGCCGGAGTCGCCGCCGGTGATGAGGGCAGACATCCCCTGCAGGCGGCCGTGGCCGACGTAGGTGCTCTCGCCGTGGTCCGGGACGGGCTGCATCGGGGAGGTCAGCCCCGGGGGCTGCTGGTCCTGTGCGGGGAACGACGGCTCGCCGCCGTGGGTGGAGAGGTCGTGGGCGCGCCGGGCGACCTCCGGCACCAGCGGCTGAGTGTCCGCGGACTGCTCGGACGAGGACTGGGACATGCCGTCTCCTTCTTCCATGGTGCGGTCCATGTACCGTAGCGCTGCCGCCTGTGCAGGTCACGGCGCGGAACGAGTGGTCGAGCGTCAGACCAGGCCGTGCTCCCATGCGGTGCGCACCGCGGAGGCCCGGTCACCCACGCCGAGCTTCTCGTACACGTGCATGAGGTGGGTCTTCACGGTCGCTTCGCCGATGCCGAGGCGGGAGGCGACGGCCCGGTTGGTGCAGCCGTCGGCCACCAGTCTCAGCACCTCGGCCTCGCGGGCGCTGAGACTGATCTGCTGGCTGCGCGCTCCGGTCAGGGCGGCGAGCGCCGCCGGGGCCAGCACGGGACGGCCCTCGGCGAGGTCATGGACGGCACGGATCACCTCCTCGCGGTGGGCGTCCTTGAGCAGATATCCGTCGGCGCCGGCCTCGAGCGCGCTGCGGATGTCACGATCGGTGTCGTAGGTGGTCAGCACGAGCACCCTGGGCTGGGGGCCTTCACACTCGCGCAATGCTCGGATCGCCTCCGCGCCGGGCATGCCAGGCATCCGCAGGTCCATGAGCACCACGTCCGTGCCGCTCGCGGCGATCTCCCGCAGCGCCTCCCCGCCGTCGGAGGCGGTGGCGACCACCTCGATGCGCTCGTCCGCACCGAGCATGGCCGCCAGGCCGTCGCGCACCACCGGATGGTCGTCGACGACGATCACCCGCACCGGGGCCCCGGATGGCACGGCGCTCATCGGGGCACCCGGGCGGTGACGGTGCATCCCCGTCCCGGCTCGGCGAGGACGGTGAGGCTGCCCCCGACGGCGCGCAGCCGATCGCTCATGTTCGCCAGTCCGTGGCCGCGGGGGACGCTGTCGGGGTCGAAGCCCTCGCCGTCGTCGGCGATCCGCAGCACGTGCTCGTGCTCGTCGCCGACGAGGGTGATGGTGACGGTGCCGGCCTCGGCGTGGCGCGCGACGTTGGCGAGGGCCTCCTGCACGATCCGCACCAGCACGGCACTGTGCTCACCGGTGCGCGGGGCGTCGTCGGCATCGAAGGTGGCGACCACGTGGCGGGCGCGCGCCCATCGGGCCACGAGGTCCCCGAGCGCCTCGATCACATCGCCGTGCTGGAGCTGGTGGGGCCCGAGCGCCTCGACCGCCCGGCGAGCCTCCAGCAGGCTGTCCCGCGCGGCGTCCTCCGCGGCGGCTAGGCGATAGCGGGTTGCTGGATCGATGTGGTCGCCGACGGCTTCGAGCTGACGGATGACGCCCACCAGACCCTGGGCGACGGTGTCATGGATCTCGCGCGAGAGCCGTGCCCGCTCCTCGGCGACGCCGGATTCACGGGCCCGGCCCATCAGCTGCTCGTGCAGCGCCGCGTTCTCGCGAGTGACCCGGTCCCGTTCCCGGACCGCTGCCTCTCGCTGATCGATCATCCGCTCCCGTTCACCGCTGAGGAAGGTCATCGCTCCCGCGAGGCCGAGGTTGACCAGCGCCAGCAGGGCGTAGAACGCGGGATGGGCGAATGCCACCTCGGCCCCTCCGACCTGACCGAGGGCCGACACCAGCGCGGTGGCGGCGAGCACGAAGAGCACGGCACGGCCGGTGAGGAAACGCCCGCTGTCGAGGTAGCCGACGAAGGCATAGATGCACATCAGCGGGTTCAGGATCACCGCCGCCGCGACCAGGAGCAGATGCAGCGCGTAGAGGGCGGTGAGTCCGTGGTCCCCGGGGCGGGTGCGACGGAGACGGAGCTCCAGCACCGGGCGCAGAGCCAGCAGGGCAGCCGCGGGCACCAGTGATCCGTTCACCGAGAGGGGCTCGAGCCCACGCCCGGCGACGGCCCGGCCGATGGCCCACGCCAGGACCAGCAGCACGGGAGGCAGCCACACGAGCACCATGGTCCCGATCCGGCCGGCGTCCGCTCCGGTCGCCACCGCGGGCGAGGCGGCGATGGCGGGCGTGCGCTCGCCGTCGAGCGGAGGCCTACCGGCGGACAGCGGGGCGGTCTCCGCTGCAGGGACTGTGGATGCCGACGGCCCGCGCCGGATGGATCCGGACGGCATGGAACCGGCCTGGTCCTCCTCCGTGACCCCGGATCCGGTCGCTGTCCTCGCCATAGCTGTCAGTCTCCCGTGCCGGGCCCGCCAGCACCAGGCCCGCCACCTCCACCGATCGGTGGAGCGCACCCGGCCCGTTCGGGTGAGGCGCTCAGCGCCCGCCGTTCCTAGGTTGTGGACATGCCCGAACATCGCGATCCTGCCCTCGCCTCCCCTGCCGCTCCCCTCTCCGGGCCGGCCTCCGGCCCCGGCACCGCGGCGGAACCCGCACGGGTACCCGGCTCGCCGTCCGGCTCCAGCTCCGGGGCCGGACCTCAGTCGCGGCCCGCTCCCCCGCCGATGCGCATCCCGTCCCTCGACGCCCTGCGCGGTGGTGCGCTGCTGCTGGGCGTCCTGCTCCATGCCGTGATGCCGTTCCTCCCCGGCGTTCCCTGGCTCGTCACCGATTCGCGCAGCTCGGACGCCGCGCTCGTGGTGGTCTACGTGCTCCATCTCTTCCGCATGGTGCTGTTCATGCTCCTCGCGGGCTATTTCGGTCGCATGGTGCTGAACCGGCGAGGCGCCGGGGCCTACCTCCGCGACCGAGCGACCAGGATCGGCCTCCCGCTGGTGGGCTTCTGGCCGATCGTGGCGGGACTGACAGTGCTCGCCCTGGTCACGAATCAGCTGCTGCGCGGCGCGGGCCCCCTCACCCAGCCGCCGGCTCCCGAGGGCAGCGGTGGGGACGCGGAGGCGGGCATCCTCGCTCTACCCACCTTCCACCTGTGGTTCCTGCTGCTCCTGCTCGAGATCGTGCTCGTGACCGTCGCCGCTCGCGCCATCCTGGTGCGGATCATCGGTGCTCACCGCGCCGAGAAGCTCATCTCCCGCGCCGGAGGACTGCTCTCCTCACCTGCCGGGGTGCTGATCGCTGCGGTGCCGTACGCGCTGGGTGTGATGGCGCAAGGGACCATGGCGGGAGGGATCGTCGAGCCCCGCACCCTCATGCCTGTGGCAGGCGCCAGCATCGCCTACACCGGCGCGTTCCTCATCGGCTGGGCCCTCCACGCCCGCCCGGAGGCACTCCGGCGACTGCAGCGTCAGTGGCCAGCGCACCTCACCTGTGCGGTGCTGCTGAGCATCCTCGAATTCCTCGGTCAGCACCTGGTCCCGCTCCCCGTGGCCGCGATCGTGACGGCCGTGGCGGCGTGGACCTGGGTGTACGCCCTGCTCGGGCTCGGCGGGCGGGTGCTGGACCGCGAGATCCCGGCGGTCCGGTACCTCGCCGACGCCTCGTACTGGATCTATCTCATGCACCTGCCGCTGCTGCTGCTGGTCGAGGTGCCGCTGGCCGACCTCGCCCTACCGGTCATCGTGAAGCTGACCATCGCCCTCGTGATCGTGGTGGGCGTGCTCCTGGTCAGCTACGACCTGTTCGTGCGGTCCACGTGGCTGGGGGCGTGGCTGAACGGGCGACGGCGGCCGCGAGCATTGTTCGCCCGCTCGCAAGCTCGCAGTACGTCGATCAGCCTCCATCAGCCCCGCTGATCTCCTACCGCTCGCAAGCTCGCAGTACGTCGATCAGCCTGCGTTCCACCGCCTGATCTCCTACCGCTCGCAAGCTCGCAGTACGTCGATCAGCCTTTGACCCCGCCTGCGGCGGCGAAGCCCGTGCCCAGGCTGCGGCCCAGGAACAGGTACAGCACCACGACCGGCAGGGAGTAGAAGATCGAGAAGGCCGCGAGCTGGCCGTAGGCGACCTGCCCGTACTGCGAGGAGAACGTGTACAGCGTGACCGCGGCCGGGAGGTTCTCCGGGCTCAGCAGCAGCATGAACGGGACGAAGAAGTTGCCCCACATCATCACGAAGGTGAAGATCGTGGCGACCGAGAGGCCCGAACGCATCAGCGGCAGCACCACGGACCACAGCGCCCGGTAGACACCGGCGCCCTCGGTCCATGCCGACTCCTCGATCTCCACCGGGACGCCGTCCATGAAGCCCTTGGTCAGGAAGATGGCGTACGGGAGCGAGCTGGCACCGAGGAACAGGATCGCGCCGAACATCGAGTCGATCAGGTTCACCTGCACGAACAGCGAGTACACCGGGATCATGATCGCGGTGATCGGCAGACCCGTGGAGAAGATGATCGTCAGCAGCAGCGGCCGCTTCGCGCGGAACCGGAACCGCGACATCGGGTAGGCGCACAGGACGGCCGCGGTCATCGTCACCACGGTGGCGCCGCCGCACAGGATCAGCGAGTTCGCCAGCGGCCGGAACGTGGTCTCCATGTTCCAGATGGCGCCGAAGTTGCCCAGGCTCCAGCTCTCCGGCCAGGCCACCGACAGCGACGCCTCGACGTCGAACGAGGCCAGGACCACCCACAGCAGGGGGATCAGGAAGATCAGACCGATCACGAGCATCACCACGCTGCTGGCGGCCATGGTGGCTCGCGCACGCGGTCCCTCCGACGCCCTCGGGGTGATGCTCCGGCGGCCTCCGGAGCCGTCTCCGGCGGGATCCGCCGCGCCGGGGGTGCCGGGGGTGGTCCCGGTCGTGGTCTCTGGGGTCGCGCTCATCGCTTCTCCTCCTCCGGCAGCAGACGCAGGTACACCAGCGAGGCGACAGCCCCGATCATCAGCAGCAGCAGGGCGACGGCGGTGCCGTAGCCGAGCTGGCCGTAGGAGAACGCCTGCTCGTACATGTACAGCGGCAGGGTCTGGCTCTGCCTGGCCGGCCCGCCGCCGGTCATGATGAAGATCAGGCCGAACACCGAGAGGGTCTGCAGGGTGATCAGCATCAGGTTGGTCGCGATCGCCGGCCGCAGCAGCGGCACGGTCACGGACCAGAACCGGCGCACCGGACCGGCGCCGTCCAGCGAGGCCGATTCGTACACGTCGGCCGGCACGGAGCTCAGCGCTGCGGAGTAGACCAGCATCGAGAAGGCCGTGCCCCGCCAGATGTTGGCGAAGGCGACCGCGATGATCGGTGCGCTGAACAGCAGGTCCTGCTCAGGCAGCCCGATCGCGGTGATGATCGTGTTCAGGCTGCCCTCCGGAGCGAAGAACGTGTACAGCAGGTACCCGGCCACCACCTCCGGGAGGATCCAGGCCGCGATCACGATCGAGGTGACCGCGAAGGTGATGACACGGTTGGCGCGCTCCATGAGCAGCGCCAGCACCATCCCCATGATGTTCTGGCCGATCACGGCGGAGATCACGGTGAACACCAGGGTCAGGGCCACCGAGTTCCAGAAGTCACCGTCGGTGAACGCATCGGTGAAGTTCTCGAAGCCGACGAAGCTGGTCTCCTCCGCGCCCTTGCCGCGGATCGCACTGTCGGTGAAGGCCAGGTACAGCGAATACAGGATCGGCCCGAGCATGAAACCGACCAGCAGCAGCCCGGCCGGAAGCATCGGGACGGCGCGAGCTGCGGTGAGGCGGTCGCCGAGACGGGTGCGCCGACGCGGCTGCGCCGGGGCGTCCTGCGCTGCGGCATCCTGCTCCGGGGCTGCGGGTGCACTGGTGGTCATGAGGTGGCCTCCTGCACGTTCTCCGGACCGACGATGTCCGTGACGGTGGCGTCGTACTCGGCGGCCGCGGCCTCCGGCTCGGTGCCGGTCATCACGGCCTCCATGGCCTCCTGGATCGCGGAGGACACCTCCGGGTACGAGGGCAGCGCCGGCCGGTAGTACGCGGTCTCCAGCAGGTCGGTGAAGTACTCGACCGCCGGGGAGTAGCTCAGGTAGCGCTCGTCCTGGGCGACGTCCTCGCGCACGGTGATGTGGTTGTCGGAGATCGCGTAGTTCACGAGGGTCTCGGTGGAGACCAGCTTCTCGAGGAACTGGAAGGCGACCTCGCGGTCCGTGACCCCGTGCGGGATCGACAGGCCCCAGCCGCCGGCGAGGGTGACTGTGCCGGTGCCGCCGCCGTCCTGGGTGGGCATGTCCGCCAGGCCCAGCACATCCGGCCATTCCGGCCACGGGGCGGGCGCCGACTCCGTCCAGTTCTGGGAGATCCAGGAGCCGTCCACGAGGATCCCGAGCTTCCCCTCGGGCAGCAGCGAGGTGTAGATCGTCTCGGAGATGTTGGGATCCAGGTGCTGGCCAAGGGACAGCGTCAGCTTCTCGTCGAACATCGTGCGCAGGAAGGTCAGGGAGTCGATGAAGCCCTGGCTGCCCAGGATCCACTTCTCGGCGTCGCGGTCGTAGAGCCCGGTCCCGTCCCCGGTGCCGTACAGGAGCATCTCGAAGCCCTGCATGGAGGCCTTCTCCCCCTGCGGGGTGCCGGCGAAGATGAACAGCGGGGTCGCCTCGCTGTCGGAGTCGCGGATCGTGCGGGCCGCCTCGAGGATCTCCTCCCAGCTGCCGGGCTGCCAGTCCTCCGGCAGCCCGGCTTCGGCGAAGACGTCCTTGTGGAACCACAGGGCACGGGTATCGGTGGTGATGGGAATGCCGTAGACCTCCCCGTCCTCGCCGGTGACCGCTTCCTTCGAGGCATCGGCGATGTCGTCCCAGTGCTCGAAACCCTCGACCAGGTCGGTGATCGGCTGGAGGTATCCGGCGCCGACGTCGGAGAGCAGGATGAACGAATCCTCGTAGACCAGGTCGGGGCTGGTGCGCGGCGAGCTCATCAGCAGTTCGTTCTTGGTGAAGTAGTCGTTCTCGGAGGCGACGATCGGGACCAGCTCGACGCTCAGCTCGGGGTGCTCCTCCGAGAACTCCTGGGCGGCCGTGGTGATCCATTCCTCCTTGATCGTCCCCGAGCCGAACTGCTGGAACGCGATCCGGATCAGGTTGGGGTCGCGGTTGGCACTTGAGCAGCCGGCCAGGGCCGTCAACGGCAGCACGGCCGCAGCTCCGGCGGTGAACCGCAGGAAGCTGCGGCGGTCGGCCGGCATCCGATGGAGCGGGGTGGGGGGCACGATGACCTCCTCGTCGTCGTCGTTCACGCACCGAACCATAGCCTGTGTCTCGCGCGTCACACCACATCGCCACCGGCGCGCCGCGGCCCGGACCATCCGGTACGGCGGCGGGCGCCGGGGCGGGCCGGTTCAGGGGCGTGGGCGGGCTCTGCCGGTTCCCTGGGCGCGCTCCGCATCGGCGTACCGCATGCCCGGGGGAACCTGGGCGAGTTCGAACCAGCGCCCGGCTCGCGGCAGCAGCCGGACGTCGTGCCAAGGAATCTCGACGTCCTGGCCCTGCCACAGGGTCAGGGCGATCTCGGCGCGCCGGCCGGCGGCGACCAGCGTCAGCCGCCGCAGCCGCGACAGCGGGTGGGGGTCGGCCCGGCTCGCATCGGGGATCGCGATCGCGCCGCCCAGCGCCAGGGGCCAGACGGTCTCACCCCAGTGCAGCTCGGCCTGATCGGGGGTGCCGACGATCACGGCCGGCGGGCGCAGGTCCGCCGCGGTGACCCGGGCCGGCGCGATCGGCGTTCCGCGGTCGATCACCTCGCGCTGGACCCAGGCCCCGGGCAGGACGATCCGCCCGTCGACCGCGACGTCGACCAGCAGCGCGTCGGCGAACGGGTGCAGAGGCACGCTGAGGCGACCGGCATGGACCATGTCGCGCCGGGGCGCCGCGATCACGCGGACGACGGCGACGTCGTCGACGCGGTCGGTGAGCGGGATGGACACGCGGGTGCCGGGTAGCGGGTGGTGCGCTCCGCCGTGGAGCGGGGAAGGTCGTGGTGACGTCATCGGTGGGAGGCCGGCCGGCTCATGTGCGGAAGCGCGCCTGGGGCTCGTCGGAGAGCGCGAGCTCGAGCTGTTCGAGGAACCGCGCGCTCATCGGCGGAGGCTGATCGAGGGGGAACCAGCGGGCCTCGGTGTTCTCGCCGTCGGCCGGGTACGGGTCGCCGCCGACGTAATGGCACAGGAAGCACAGATCGAGGTACTGGGCGTGATCACCGTTGGCGTACTGGATCGGCGGATGCGTGCGCACGTCGACCAGCCGTATCGGCAGGCAGTCGACGCCCGCCTCCTCGCCGACCTCGCGGACCGCGGCGGTCGCGGGCTCCTCGCCCGGGTCGATGATCCCGGTCACGGGAGTCCAGGCGCCGCTGTCGGCGCGGCGGACCGCGAGCATGCGCGAGGACTGCTGATCCAGGACGATCGCCGTGACCCCGGGCATCCACAGCAGGTCGTGACCGATGCGCTCGCGCAGGGCGAGGACGAACTCAGGCGTGGCCATGGGACCTCGTCGCTCTCGACGCCGGCAGCGGGATGGACGAGGCGGGACGGGCGCTCACGTCGCGGTGGCCAGGGACCCGATCAACAGCACCACGAACCCCGCCCACGCGAGACTCGCCAGCAGCGCGAGCACCGTGATACCCAGCAGCACCCAGGTGATGATCCAGCCGACCTTGTTCATCGTGCGCGCGGAGTACGGATCCGTATCCGCCTGCACCAGGGCGATGATCCCGAAGATCGAGGGGAGCATTCCTCCGCACAGGAATCCGACGACGATCAGCACGATGGCGCTGGTGCGGATGGATTCCTGGTCGGGAACCGGCGCGCTGTAGCCGGGCACGAGAGGTCCAGGGGGCGGATAGCTCATCGCGGTCCTCGCCGTTCGTCGCTGAGAGGATCAATCGGTCAGAGGGCGACCATGGGCGTCGCGCTCGAACTGCGGGGACTTCGCCAGGACCATGATGCCCTCGACAAGACCCCAGATACCGCTGACGAAGCTGAGCATGCCGCAGCTGAGGACCGTGATGCAGACCTGGATGACCCCGATGGTGGTGTATCCCATCAGGAAGCGGTGCACCCCGAAGGCTCCGAGGAAGATGCCGAGCAGGCCGACCAGGAGCCGACTCTGCGCTTCACCGCCGGGCGCACCCGGCTGGCCTCCCTGCGGAGCGCCCTGCTGGCCATATCCCTGCTGGCCATACTCCGGCTGTCCGTATCCCGGCTGGCCGGGCGCCGGCTGGCCATAGGGCGTGCCGGCCGGCTGCGCTCCCCCGGCCGGCTGACCGTAGGGGTCCGAGGCCGACGGGGCGGACCCGGCGGCCGGGGCCCAGGACTGCTGGCCCTGGCCGTACGGATCCGGCGCGGACTGGCCGGACGAGGGACCATAGGGATCGGACGCCGACGGACCCGAGGACTGCCCGTACGGATCCTGAGGCGCGGGCTGGGCCGACGCCTGGCCGTAGGGATCCTGTGACGGCGGCTGGGCCCAGGGATCCTGGGACTGCGGCTGGGCCCAGGGGTCCTGGCCGGCAGCCTGTTCACCGCTGGGGCCGTGGGCGGGCTGCTGGCCGTCGAACTGGTCGTCCTGGGGCGTCCAGGAGCCGTTGTCACCGGAGTTGCTCATGCCGCCCACAATACGTGCTCGCTGGGCGGGACCGCACTCGCCCCGGCCGTCGACGGGCGCGCCGCGGCTGCGGTGCGGTCGCGGCCGGGATCAGCGCCGCCGCTTCTCCCGGATCCGCACCCCGATGACGATCGGTGAGCCGGTGAACTCGAACTCCTCGCGCAGCCGGCGCTCGATGAAGCGGCGGTAGCCGTGCTCGAGGAATCCGCTGGCGAAGATCACGAAGCGCGGCGGTCGGGTGCGGGCCTGCGTGGCGAACAGGATGCGCGACTGCTTGCCGCCGCGCAGCGGGTGGGGATGTGCGGCGACCAGGGTGCCCAGGAAGGCGTTCAGGCGCCCGGTCGGAATGCGCCGGTCCCAGGATTCCAAGGACTTCTCGATCGCGGGCACCAGGCGTTCTGCGTGCCGGCCGGTCTGGGCCGAGATGTTCACCCGGGGCGCCCAGGCGACGTGCGCCAGGTCCCGCTCGATCTCGCGCTCGAGCAGCTTGTGGCGCTCCTCGTCCAGCAGGTCCCACTTGTTGAAGGCCAGCACCAGGGCCCGGCCGGACTCGAGCACCATGTCGATGATCTTGAGGTCCTGCGTGGAGATCGGCTCGGAGGCCTCCAGCAGCACGATGGCGACCTCCGCCCGGTCCAGGGCCGCACGCGTGCGCAGGGAGGCGTAGTAGTCCGCGCCCTGGGACTGCAGCACCCGGCGGCGGATGCCGGCGGTGTCGACGAAGGTCCAGTCCTTGCCGCCCAGGACGATCTTCTCGTCGACCGGATCGCGCGTGGTGCCTGCGCTCTCGTCCACGACCACCCGCTGCTCCCCCGCCAGCCGGTTCAGCAGCGAGGACTTGCCGACGTTGGGGCGTCCCACCAGGGCGATGCGGCGCGGACCGTGATCGACCGCGGCACCGCGACCCTCCTCGGGCATCACGGCGAGCACGGCGTCCAGCAGGTCGCCGGAGCCGCGTCCGTGGAGCGCGGAGACGGGATGCGGCTCGCCCAGGCCCAGATTCCACAGCGCGGCGGCTTCGAGCTCCCCGCGCTGATCATCGACCTTGTTGGCCACCAGCACCACCGGGTGCTCGGCCTTGCGCAGCACCTTCAGCAGCTGTTCATCGGTGGCGGTGATGCCGACGTTCGCGTCCACGATGAACATCACGACATCGGCCAGGGAGATGGCGACCTCCGCCTGCTCGGCGACGCGGTGCGCCATTCCCTGCAGGCGGTCCTCCCAGCCGCCCGTGTCCACCAGCCAGAAGTCCTTGCCTGCCCACTCGGCCTCGTAGAACACGCGGTCACGGGTCACGCCCGGGACATCCTCGACGACGGCCTCCCGGCGGCCCAGGATGCGGTTGACCAGGGTGGATTTACCGACGTTGGGGCGGCCGACGACGGCGACCACCGGCAGGTTGCGCTGCACGGTCGGGCGCGCGTACTCGCCGTCCTCGTCACCGAGGAGAGCGAGGTCCTCGTCGTCGAGCTCGTAGTCGGTGAGTCCGGCGCGCAGTGCGGACTCGATCTCCTCGTCGGACGGTCCGCCGGCGGGATCCTCGTCCGCCTGGCCGGGGCCGACAGGGTCGAGACTGCCGTCGGCCCGCGATCCGCTCGGTTCCGGCGCATCCGTCGCCTGCGCCTCGCCCGGGGATCCGGCGCGGCCGTCGGCCTCGTCCTCCAGGGCGGACTCCAGCTCGGATTCCGCCTGGGCGACCAGCATCAGCACCTGCTCGACGACGTCCTCGACCTCGAGCCCGGTGGTATCGACCGTGTCGACCCCGTCGGCCGCGCTGAGGAACTCCGAGACCGTGGAATCGTCGCGGTCGCGCCGCAGGACCTGGTCGGCCATCCGCTGGCGGGTGCTCTCGGAGTCCTCCAGGTCGAGCTCGGCGGCGCGTCGGCGCATCCGCTCCTCGTCGCTCGCGGTCAGCAGGACCCGCACGTGGGCGTCGGGGGCGACGACCGTGGTGATGTCGCGGCCCTCGGCGACGCAGAATCCGCGGTCGGCGGCCGTGGCGAACAGCAGCTCGCGCTGGCGGCGCTGGAGGACGGCGCGCACGAGCGTGTTGGTGGCCACGGCGCTGACGTGCTGGGAGATGCGCTCGGTGCGGATCTCGCCGGTGATGTCCTGCCCGCCGACGACCACGCTGGCCCCGCCCGGATCGGTGCCGAGGTCCAGCTCGAGGTCCTGGGCGACCTGCGCCACCGCGTCACGGTCGCCGAGATCGACGCCGCGGTCGAGGCAGGACCAGGTCACGGCGCGGTACATGGCTCCGGTGTCGACGATGCCGCCATCCAGGGCCTCGGCGACGAGGCGGGAGACGGTGGACTTGCCGGAGCCGGCCGGGCCGTCGATCGCGATGGTCACGCCGATCTGCGGTCCCGGGGTCGCGAGGGCAGAGGGATCGTGCGGCGCGCTGGTGTGCATCCTGCAAGGATACGGGGCGCTCAGGCGTCGGCGACGGTCCAGCCGCGTTCGGCGAGCGATCTGGTGAGCAGGTCCTCACGCGAGGCGTCCACGGCGATGTGCGCGAGTCCGACCGGCTGGCCGATCGTGTGCTCGAGGCGCAGATCCTCGAGGTTCACACCGATCTCGCCCATCTCGGTCAGCAGGCGTCCCAGCTCGCCCGGGCTGTCGGGCACCAGCACCACGACGGTCGCGAAGGCGTCGGTCGCCCCGCCGTGCTTGCCCGGGATACGCCGCACGCCGCGGTTGCCGTCGGCCACCAGATCGGCGAGGGCACGGCGCGACCCCACCGCGGGATCCGGGGTGCCGGCGAGTGAGTCGAGAGCCTCCAGCACGTCGTCGGCCCGGTCCCTCACCGAGCGCAGGACGGTGCCGACGGCCTCGGCATTGGCGCCCAGGATCTCGACCCACAGCCGCGGATCCGAATCGGCGATGCGGGTGGTGTCGCGCAGTCCCTGCCCGGCCAGGCCCAGCGCTTCCTCGGTGGGCTCCAGCAGCGTCGAGGCCAGCAGGCTCGCGAGCACCTGCGGCACGTGGGAGACGTGGGCGACCGCGATGTCGTGGGCGCGGGGGTCCATCACCACGGGCACTGCGCCGATCTCGGTGGCCAGGCCCTTGAGGACGGAGGCCGCCCCGGCGCGCGTCTGGGCATGGGGGACGACGACGAAGGGGCGGCCGTGGAACAGGTCGCTGCGCGCGGAGATGACGCCCGAGACCTCGCGTCCCGCCATCGGGTGCGCACCGATGTAGCGCGGCAGATCGCCGGGATCGGCCTGGGCGCGCACACCCTCCAGCACCGTGGCCTTGACGCTGGCGACGTCCGTGACCAGGGCCGAGGGCCAGCGACGCAGCGAGTCCGCGATGACCTGTGCGGCGACGTCGGGCGGAGCGGCGACGACGACCAGCGCCGGGTCCTCGTCCTCGGCCGCGGGAAGCGAGCCGACGCCGAGCTCGACGGCGAGAGCAGTGGTACCCGGGGAGATGTCCTCGACCTGGACCGTGGCTCCGGCGCGGCGCAGCGCCAGCCCGAGGGAGCCGCCGATGAGGCCGGTGCCGATGATCCGCACGGGTGAGGCCACCAAGGGGCTCACAGGCCGACCTCCGCCATCAGAGTGCCGAGCTCGCGCCCGGTGAGCTCGCGGGTCGCCCCCGGGCCGAGGTCACCGAGCAGCACGGGGCCGATGCGGGTGCGCACCAGCGCGGTCAGCTCGAAGCCCTGGGAGGCGAACATCCGGCGCACGATCCGGTTGCGACCCTCGTGCAGCGTCACCTCGACGACGGCCTCCCGGCCGTTCTGGGCGAGCACGCGCGCGCTGTCGGCGCGGGCCGGGCCGTCCTCGAGCTCGATGCCCTCGCGCAGCGCCTTGACCAGTCCGCGAGGCGGCCCACCGGGTGCCTCGAAGCGGCACACGTAGGTCTTGGAGACCTCGAAGCGGGGATGGGTGAGGCGATGGGCGAGCTCGCCGTCGTTGGTCAGCAGCAGCAGGCCCTCGGTCTCGTAGTCGAGCCGGCCCACGTGATAGAGCCGCTGGGGATAGCCCGCGACGAACTCGGTGAGGTCGCGGCGCCCTTCGGGATCGCTCATGGCCGAGACGACCCGGCGCGGCTTGTGCAGCGCCACGGTCACCTTCGCCGTGTCCAGCTGGAGGCGGCGGCCGTCGACGTGGACCACCTGGGTGGCCGGGTCGATGCGCACGCCCTGTTCGCGGACCACCAGGCCGTCGACCATGACGCGGCCCGTGGAGATCAGCGTCTCGCAGGCACGGCGGGACCCGAATCCGGCGTGGGCCAGGACCTTCTGCAGCCGCTCGCCGTCCTCGCGATGCACGTCGGGGCTCTCGTCGTCCGCGCGCGGGGCCGGCGGACGCGGGGTGCCCTCGCCGTCGCGCAAGCGCACCTTCTTCGGCGGGGTGAAGGCGCTGCGGCGGCGCTGACGGCGCCCTGGGGAGGCGGCGCCGGCCATCAGGCCGCCGCGCCGCGGGAGATCAGCTCGCGGGCCAGCTGGCGGTACGCGTCCGCGCCCTTCGTCGAGGAGGCGAAGGAGATGATCGGTTCGGCGGCCACGGACGCGTCGGGGAACTTCACGGTGCGATTGATCGTGGTGTGGAGGACCTTGTCGGGGAAGGCCTCGACCACGCGCTGGCACACCTCGCGGGCGTGGAGCGTGCGCGGGTCGAACATCGTGATGAGGATGCCGTCCATCTCGAGCTTGGGGTTGATGCGGTCCTGCACCTTCTCGATGGTCTCCACCAGCAGCGCCACGCCGCGCAGCGCGAAGTACTCGGCCTCGAGCGGGATGATCACGCCATGGCTGGCCGCCAGGGCGTTGACGGTCAGCAGCCCCAGGGAGGGCTGGCAGTCGATGATGATCACGTCGTACTCGTCCGCGACGGGGCGCAGCACGCGGGCCAGGGCCATCTCGCGCGCCACCTCGTTGACCAGGGTGACCTCGGCGGCCGAGAGGTCGATGTTCGCCGGCAGCACGTCGAGGTCCTCGGTGCCGGTGGACTGGATGACGTCATGGACGTCGTGACCGCGCTCCATCAGCAGGTTGTAGACGGTCACGTCGAGCTCGTACGGGTTGACCCCGGTGCCGGCGCTGAGGGCGCCCTGCGGATCGAGGTCGACCAGCAGGACCTTGCGGCCGAGCTCCGCGAGAGCCGCGCCGAGGTTGATGACGCTGGTGGTCTTCCCCACCCCACCCTTCTGGTTCACCATCGAGATGACCCGGGCCGGTCCGTGACCGTCGAGCGGGGCTGGCTCCGGCAGCTCCGGCATCGGGCGGCCGGTGGGACCGAGATCGATGTCCAGCTGCTGGTCGGAAGTCGAGCTCACGTCGTTGTCCTGTCGTCGGCGTCGTTCTCTGGTGCGGGGCGGCCCGCCGAGGGACCGGCTCGCGACCGGCCATGGCCCGGGCAGAGCCGGCTGTGGGTGCCGGCCCCGAGTGCTGGTGCGCGGGGCGGGACGGTCGTCGTTCTCGTGCCGGGTCCTCGTGCCGGACAAGTCTAAGCCCCCCGTCGCGCCCGGGGGTGGGCACTGGCGTGTGTCTCTCGCAGCGAATCCACTGTGACCTGCGTGTACAGCTGCGTCGTGGTGACCGAGGCATGACCCAGCAGCTCCTGCACGCTGCGCACGTCCGCTCCCCCGTGCAGGAGGTGGGTCGCATAGGAGTGGCGCAGCGTGTGGGGACTGATGGGCTCGGTCAGCTCGCCGAGATCCGCATCGCCGGCCACGCGCTGGATCACCTGCCAGGCGGCCTGTCGGGTCAGCCGGGTCCCCCGCGAGCCGAGGAAGACGGCCGGGGTGCCCGTCCCCCGGCTGGCGAGGACCGGGCGGCCGCGGGTGAGGTAGGCATCCAGCGCGTCCAGGGCGTACCGGCCGACGGGCACCACGCGCTGCTTGTCGCCCTTGCCGCGCAGGATCGCCGCCCGCTGCTCGCGATCGATGTCGTCGAGGTCGAGGCCCGTGGCCTCGGAGATGCGCGCGCCGGTGCCGTAGAGGACCTCGAGCAGTGCCCGGTCGCGCAGGGCGCGTTCGGTGGCGTCACGTCCGGTCCCGGGGCGTCCGGCCGCCTCCAGCAGCGCCTCGACCTGCTCGATGGTCAAGGGGTGAGGGAGCCGTCCGGGCAGGGCGGGGGTGGGGACCAGGCGGGACGGGTCCCCGGTGTTCGAGACGCGCTCGGCGTCGAGGAAGGCATGCAGTCCGCGCACGGCGGCGAGGGAGCGGGCTGCGGAGGACGGTGACAGAGCGGTGCCGCCGTCGGCCCCGGTCCGCAGGGTCTGGAGCCATCCGGCCAGCCGCCCGGGCTCCACGGCGGCGGGATCGATGTCGTCCTGCGCGAGATCGCGGAGGTAGCGTTCCAGGTCGCGCCGGTAGGCGGCGAGGGTGTTCGCGGACAGTCCCCGCTCGATCCGCAGATGGCTCAGGTACTGCTCGAGGATCCGGCGGTCGCCGGGGCGCAGCGTCGGCTCCCCGGTGGGTCGGCGACCGCCGCGCTCGGTCACAGCCGGACGAAGGGATCGATCGCCAGGGCGACGAAGAGCAGGGTCAGGTAGGTGATCGAGCCGTGGAAGACGACCATCGGGCCGAGCTTCCTGCCGGTCAGGCCACGGTGGACCCGGACGGCGTAGCGGATCACGAGGAACGCGAACCAGGCTCCGGCGGCGACGGCGCTGACGCCGTAGACCCATCCGGTATGGCCCAGCGGGATGATCGCCAGGCTCGCGGCGATCATCAGCAGGGTGTGCATGATCATCTGGCGGGCGACGCTCACGCGGGAGGCCACCACCGGCAGCATCGGCACGCCCGCATCGGCGTAGTCCTGGCTGAACTTCTCGGCCAGCGGCCAGTAGTGCGGCGGGGTCCAGAAGAAGATCACCAGGAACAGCAGCACCGCCGTCCAGGACACCGTGCCGGTCACCGCCGACCAGCCGATCAGCACCGGCATGCACCCGGCCACGCCGCCCCAGACGATGTTCTGGCTGGTGCGGCGCTTGAGGATCATCGTGTAGAAGACCACGTAGAGCACGATCGCGACGAGGGCGAGGCCGGCGGAGGCCCAGTTCACCAGCAGGCCCAGCCATACCCCGGACAGCAGCGACAGGGCGATGCCGAAGATCAGGCCGGCGCGCGGACTGATCTCACCGGTCACCAGCGGCCGGTTCCGGGTTCGCTTCATGCGCGCGTCGATGTCGCGGTCGAGGTACATGTTCAGCGCGTTCGCGCCGCCGGCGGCCAGGTAGCCGCCGATCATGGTCGTCAGGATCAGCCACGCCGAGGGGAACCCGCCCGCGGCCAGGAACATCGTGGGGATGGTGGTGATCAGCAGCAGCTCGATGATGCGGGGCTTGGTCAGCGCCACGTAGGCCCGGATCACGGAACCTGCCGTGCGCTGCGCAGCGGGGTCACCCCCCGTGCCGGCGTCCCGGGTCGAAGCTCCCTGGGTGGCGGTCACCGCCCACCGTCCTTCCTCCTGAGCGCGACGGGACCGTCGCATGAACCCGGCCAGTCTATGTGCTCGAGCGCCGCTGTCGCAGTCACCGGCGGGGTGAGGCAGGGCACCGTCGGCCGCCGCTGCGAGGGATCTTCGCGGCAACCGGCTGGACGAGGTCCATCATCGGTCTCGACCAGCACTAAGGTGGGACGCGTCGCTTCGGGCAGGAACTGACCACGTCGAAGGATGCTTGTCGGGGATGCCTGCCGGAGCCATCGATCCGCGCGGCCGCTGCGGCCGCTACCCGGCGAAAGGAAGCAATCGACGTGACCGATACGTTCAAGGCCCCGGAGGGTTGGACCGACCTGGACAAGCGCGCAGTGGACACCGTGCGCGTCCTCGCCGCCGATGCGGTGGAGAAGGTCGGCAACGGGCACCCCGGCACGGCCATCAGCCTGGCCCCCGCCGCATACCTGCTCTACCAGGACGTCATGCGGCACGATCCGACCGACCCGGACTGGCTCGGTCGCGATCGCTTCGTGCTCTCGGCCGGCCACTCCAGCCTGACCCAGTACATCCAGCTCTACCTCGGCGGCTTCGGGCTCGAGCTGGAGGACATCGAGGGGCTGCGCACCTGGGGCTCCAAGACCCCCGGCCACCCGGAGAACTTCCACACCAAGGGCGTGGAGATCACCACCGGCCCGCTCGGCCAGGGCATCTCCTCCGCCGTCGGCATGGCCATGGCCCAGCGTCGCGAGCGCGGCCTGCTGGACCCCGAGGCCGCGCCGGGCACCAGCCCGTTCGACCACTTCACCTATGTGATCGCCTCCGACGGCGATCTCCAGGAGGGCGTCAGCAGCGAGGCCAGCTCGCTGGCCGGCACCCAGAAGCTGGGCAACCTCATCGTCCTGTGGGACGACAACGAGATCTCCATCGAGGGCGACACCTCGATCGCCTTCACCGAGGACACCACCGCTCGCTACGAGGCCTACGGCTGGGACGTGCGCACCGTGGACTGGACCCAGGGCGGCGAGAGTTACCTCGAGGACGTGGCCGCGCTCAAGGCCGAGATCCTCGAGGCCCAGAAGGTCACCGACAAGCCGACCTTCATCCGGCTGCGCACCGTCATCGGCTGGCCGATCCCGGAGCTCGCCGGCAGCCACAGCGTCCACGGGGCCAAGCTCGGCCCCGACGCCGTCGCCGGGCTGAAGGAAGCCATCGGCTTCGACCCCGAGAAGTCGTTCCAGGTGGACGAGGACGTGCTCGCCCGCACCCGCTCGCTCGCCGAGCGCGCCGCGACGGCCAAGTCCGAGTGGGACGAGGGCTACCAGGCCTGGCGCTCCGCGAACCCCGAGCGGGCGACGCTGCTGGACCGCCTGGTCGCGCGTGAGCTGCCCGAGGGCTTCGCCGAGGCGTTCCCGGCCTTCGAGGCCGACGAGAAGGGCATCGCCACCCGCGCCGCCTCCGGCAAGATCCTCGCCGAGCTGGCCCCGGTCATGCCCGAGCTGTGGGGTGGCAGCGCCGACCTCGCGGGCTCGAACAACACCACCATGAAGGGCGAGCCGTCGTTCCTGCCCGAGGAGTACAGCTCGGAGCAGTTCGCCGGTGACGAGTACGGCCGTACGCTGCACTTCGGCATCCGCGAGCACGGGATGGGCGCGATCCTCTCGGGGATCTCGCTGCACGGCCTCACGCGTCCCTACGGCGGCACCTTCTTCCAGTTCGCCGACTACATGCGCGGCGCCGTGCGCCTCGCCTCGCTGATGAAGGTCCCCGCCACCTACGTGTGGACCCACGACTCGATCGGTCTGGGCGAGGACGGCCCCACGCACCAGCCTGTCGAACACCTGGCCGCCTACCGGGCGATCCCGAACCTCTCGATCGTGCGTCCGGCGGATGCCAATGAGACCGCGCAGGCCTGGAAGGCTCTGCTCGAGCGGGACAGCGGGCCCGTCGGGCTGATCCTCAGCCGTCAGGCCATGCCGACCTTCGACCGCTCGGAGTACGCGGGCGCCGACGGGCTGGCCAAGGGCGCCTACGTGATGAAGGAGGCCTCCTCCGGCACTCCTCAGGTGATCCTGATCGGCACCGGCTCCGAGGTGCAGTACGCCGCCGAGGCCCAGAAGCAGCTCGAGGCCGAGGGGATCGCCACCCGGCTGGTCTCGATGCCGTCCGTGGAGTGGTTCGACGAACAGGACGAGGAGTACAAGGAGTCCGTCCTGCCCTCGGCGGTCACCGCCCGCGTCAGCGTCGAGGCCGGGATCGCGATGCCCTGGTACCGCTTCCTCGGCGCCCACGGCCGGGCCGTCTCGCTCGAGCACTACGGTGCCTCGGCCGACGCCAAGACGCTGTTCCGCGAGTACGGCTTCACCCCGGAGGCGGTCATCGCCGCCGCCAAGGAGTCCCTCGCGGCCGCCGGCGCCTGACCGGTGCGGGGCGGGGCCCACGGGTCCTGCCCCGCACCCGCCTCTGGCTGGAAGAAATCCGGCCCGACCAGCGTTAGACGACGACAGCAGTTCGACACAGGGCGCGCAGCGTCCGGAAGGATATGCACATGACTCAGAATCCCCGCACCCAGGCCCTGTCCGACGCCGGCGTCTCCATCTGGCTCGACGACCTCTCCCGCCAGCGGATGACCTCCGGCAACCTGCAGGAACTGATCGATACCCGCAACGTGGTGGGCGTCACCACGAACCCCTCGATCTTCCAGGCCGCGATCTCCGGCCGCTCCGAGTACGACGACGACATCGCTCGCCTGGCCGGTGAGGGCAAGGACGTCGACGGCGTCCTCGAGGTCGTCACCACCGACGACGTGCGCAGCGCCTGCGACCTCTTCCAGGGCGTGCACGAGGCCACCGGCGGCGTGGACGGACGCGTCAGCATCGAGGTCGACCCGCGGCTGGCCCACGACACCGACAAGACCATCGAGCAGGCCAAGCGGCTGCGCGACCTGGTCGACCGGGAGAACCTGTTCGTCAAGATCCCCGCGACCGAGGCGGGCCTGCCGGCGATCACCGCCACCATCGCCGAGGGCATCAGCGTCAACGTCACCCTGATCTTCTCCGTGGCCCGCTACCAGGAGGTCATGGAGGCCTACCTCGCCGGCCTGGAGCAGGCCGCCGAGGCGGGCAAGGACCTCTCGAAGATCTACTCCGTCGCCTCGTTCTTCGTCTCCCGCGTCGATGCCGAGATCGACAAGCGCCTCGAGGCGCTCGGGGGCGAGGCCGAGACGCTGCGCGGCTCCGCCGGCGTCGCCAACGCCCAGGCCGCCTTCGGCGAGTACCTCACCGCCTTCGGGCAGGAGCGCTTCGCGGCTCTCAAGGACAAGGGCGCGAACGTGCAGCGCCCGCTCTGGGCCTCGACAGGGGTCAAGAACCCCGACTACCCCGACACGCTCTACGTCGACAACCTCGTCGCCGATCCGTGCGTGAACACCATGCCGGAGAAGACGCTGGAGGCCGTCGCCGAGCACTCCGAGCCCAAGGCCGCGCTGAACGCCGAGACCGCCAAGACGGGCGAGAGCGTCCTGGAGCGCGTCGAGGAGGCCGGGGTCGACCTGGCCGACGTGTTCGCGCTGCTCGAGCGCGAGGGCGTCGAGAAGTTCGAGAAGTCCTGGCAGGAGCTCATCGACACCGTGTCGGCGACCATCGACGACACCCGAGCCTGAGTTCTCCGAGAGCACGGCCGCGCCCGCTGGGGCAGGCCGTGCTCTCGCCGTCCGTGTCCGAGAAAGGACGATCGTGACCGATACCAGCACTCCTCCGGCAGGCGCCGAGACACCGGAGATCGCCAACCCCCTGCGTGACCCCCGCGACCGCCGGCTGCCGCTCATCGCCGGGCCGAGCTCCATGGTGATGTTCGGCGTCACCGGCGACCTCGCCCGCAAGAAGCTCCTGCCTGCCATCTATGACCTCACCCATCGCGGACTGCTGCCGGCCAGCTTCGGCCTGGTCGGGTTCGGGCGCCGCGAATGGTCCGACGAGGACTTCGCCGAGTACGTGCGCAAGAGCGTCTCCGAGCACTCCCGCACCGGCTTCTCGGAGAGCGTCTTCGAGCAGCTCCGCGGCGGGCTGCGCTTCGTGACCGGCACGTTCGACGACTCCGCGGCGTTCGAGCGCCTCACCGAGGTCGTCGGCGAGCTGGACCGCACCCGCGGGACCGGCGGCAACCACGCCTTCTACCTCTCGATCCCGCCGGACGCCTTCCCGAAGGTCTGCGGTCAGCTCGCCGAGTCGGGACTGAACACCCCGCGGGACGGCTCCTGGCGCCGCGTGATCATCGAGAAGCCCTTCGGGCACGACCTCGCCTCCGCGCGCGAGCTCAACGACGTGGTCGAGAAGGTGTTCCGCCCGGAGGACGTCTTCCGCATCGACCATTACCTGGGCAAGGAGACCGTCCAGAACATCATGGCGCTGCGCTTCGCCAACCAGCTCTATGAGCCGGTGTGGAACGCGAGCTATGTCGACCACGTCCAGATCACGATGGCCGAGGACATCGGTATCGGGTCCCGGGCCGGGTACTACGACGGCATCGGCACCGCGCGGGACGTCATCCAGAACCACCTGCTGCAGCTGCTCGCGCTGACGGCGATGGAGGAGCCGGTCTCCTTCCGTGCCTCCGACCTGCGGGCGGAGAAGGAGAAGGTGCTCGCCGCGATCGAGCTGCCCGAGGATCTCGCCGCGCACACCGCCCGCGGGCAGTACGTGGGCGGCTGGCAGGGCGGCGAGGAGGTGCGCCCCTACCGCGAGGAGGAGGGCATCCCCGCGGATTCGACCACGGAGACCTTCGCCGCGATGAGGCTCGACATCGCCACGCGGCGCTGGGCGGGCGTGCCGTTCTACCTGCGCGCCGGCAAGCGGCTGGGCCGGCGGGTCACGGAGATCGCGGTCGTGTTCAAGCGCGCCCCGTTCCTCCCGTTCCGCTCCACCGATACCGCGAACCTCGGCCAGAATGCGATCGTCATCCGCGTCCAGCCGGACGAGGGCGTGACCATGCGCTTCGGCTCCAAGGTCCCCGGCACCCAGATGGAGGTGCGGGACGTGACGATGGACTTCGCCTACGGCATGAACTTCACGGAGGAGTCCCCGGAGGCCTACGAGCGGCTGATCCTGGATCTCCTGCTGGGCGATCCGCCGCTGTTCCCCCGGCAGAAGGAGGTCGAGCTCTCCTGGCGGATCCTCGACCCCATCACCGAGTTCTGGTCGGAGAACCTCGAGCCGGCGCCCTACCGCCCCGGCACCTGGGGGCCCGACACCGCCCACGAGATGCTCGCCCGTGACGGACGTACCTGGAGGCGACCGTGATCACCACCCTGACAGACACCACCGCCTCGGCCATCGACAAGAAGATGATCGAGATGCGGGAGACCTTCGGCGCGAACACCATCGGCCGGGTGCTCACGCTGATCATCATCTCCACCGGAGATGTCGAGGATCCTCTCGAGGCGGCCGTGCGCGCCAGTCACGAGCACCCCGCCCGGGTCCTCGTTCTCGACGTCGACCCGGAGGCCGAGGCCTCGGGACTGGACGCGGAGATCCGCGTGGGCCGTGACGCCGGCGCCGGCGAGATCGTGATCCTCCGCGCCCGCGGGGACATCATGTACTCGCTGGACACGCTGGTGATGGCGCTGCTGCTGCCGGACGCCCCGATCGTCACCTGGTGGCCGGAGAGCGCCCCGTCCTCCCCCGTCCACGACGTGCTGGGCTCCATGTCGCAGCGCCGGATCACCGACGCCGCGGCCTGCTCCAGCCCGCTGGCCACCCTCAAGCGTCTGCGCCGTGGCTACGCCAGCGGGGACTCCGACCTCTCGTGGTCGAGGCTGACCCGGTGGCGCGGGCTCGTCGCCAGCGCCTACGAGGTGCCCCCGATCTCGACCCCGAAGCTGGTGGAGGTCTCCGGCAGCGCCGAGGACCCCTCGGTGGTGCTGATGGCCGCCTGGCTCGAGCACACCCTCGGCGTGGATGTCCGCACGGTCGAGCCGGCCGGTGAGGTCTCGGAGGGCCCCTCCGTGCGGGGCGTGCGTCTGCACCGCGAGGACGGCACGATCGAGCTCGTCCGCACCAGCGACGACTCGATCGTCATGAACCTCCCGGGCGATCAGAGCGGCCAGCATGTGACGATGCCCCGCCGCACGCTCAGCGAGCTGCTGTCCGAGGAGCTGCGTCGGCTGAATCCCGACGAGGTCTACGGCGAGGTCCTCGCCAGCGCCTTCAGCGGGATCGACGATTTCGGCACCTACGCGCGGGGAAAGCCGGAGGCCACCGACCGGGTCCTCGAGGACGCCTCCACGGTCGCGACCGCGGCCGCGGAAGCCGTCGCCTCACAGCTCGCGGACGCCCTCGCCCAGCGCCAGGCGGCGCATCTGGTGGTCACCGGCGGTTCGGTCGGCACGAAGACCGCCGCGGCCCTGCCGGGGGCGCTGTCCTCGGCCGGGGCGGACGTCTCCCGCCTGCACATCTGGTGGGGCGACGAGCGCTTCGTGGACACCGACTCGAGCGACCGCAACGAGGTCGCCGTGCGCTCCTCGTTCCTGGAGCCTCTCCAGGAGGCCGGGCTGCCGGCACGCAACATCCACGTTATGCCCTCCCCCGCCGACGGCATGTCGCTGGACGAGGCCGCCGCGTGGTACGGGCAGCAGCTCGACCAGGCCGGTGGCGACGAGCCGTTCCGCACCCGAGGCCGCGCGTTCTTCGACGTGCTGCTCCTGGGCGTCGGGCCCGACGGTCACGTCGCCTCGCTGTTCCCGGAGCACCCTGACCAGCGGCAGGCAGGAGCCAGTGCGGTCGCGGTGACGAACTCGCCCAAGCCGCCGCCGGAGCGGATCTCCCTGCCCTGGCCCGTGCTGAACTCCTCGCGTCACGTGGCCTTCCTGGTCGCCGGCGGGGACAAGGCCGAGGCGGTCGCGAGGGCCCACGGCGAGATCGATCCGTGGCCCGTCCCGGCCTCTGCGGTGCGGGGCCTCGAATCCACCACCTGGTTCCTGGACAGCGCCGCCGCCGAGAAGCTCTGAGCCCCCTGCTCCCGGAGGGCCGGTCACCACCATGGTGGCCGGCCCTCTCTGCAATCTCGGACCCACGGCCCCTCCACGAGGCCGGACGCACGCGACGAGCAAGAGGGCCGGTCACCGTAGCGGTGACCGGCCCTCTCGGAGAGTTCAGGAATGTGCGCGCAGCACGTTCAGAGCATGCGTTCCAGGATGCCGAGGGCGACGCAGCACAGGCCCCACACCACCGCGACGGTGACGGTGAGCCGGTTCAGGTTGCGCTCGGCGACACCGGAGGCGCTGGCCGAGGACGACACACCGCCGCCGAACATGTCGGAGAGGCCGCCGCCGCGCCCCTTGTGCAGGAGGACGAGCATGATGGCCAGCAGACTGGTGACGGCCAGCAGGATCTGAAGGATGAGCTTCAGCAGGGGCAGATCCACGAGGGGCGATACCTTCCACGGAGACAGGAGGACCGATCCAGCATACGGCACGGGCCGGGCCTCTCGAAGGCCCGGCCCGCGTGGTGCCAGTCTCGCTCGCTCAGACTCCGGCGTTGTAGCCGGCGATCTTGGCGAACTCCTCGGCCTTGAGCGAGGCGCCGCCGACGAGAGCGCCGTCGACGTCCTCCTTGCCCATCAGCTCGACGACGTTGGAGGACTTGACGCTGCCGCCGTACAGCACGCGGACGGCCTCGGCGACCTCGTCGCCCTGCAGGCGGCGCAGCGCCTCGCGGATCGCGGCGCACACCTCCTGCGCGTCGTCCGGGGTGGCGACCTCGCCGGTGCCGATGGCCCACACGGGCTCGTAGGCGATGACGATCTGCCGGGCCTGGTCGGCGGTCAGGCCGTCGATGCCGCCCTCGACCTGGGCGAGGGTGTACTCGACGTGCTTGCCGGCCTGGCGCTCCTCGAGCGGCTCGCCGACGCACAGGATCGGGGTCAGTCCGGCGGCGAAGGCGGCCTTCACCTTGGCATTGGTGACCTTCTCGTCCTCACCGTGGTGCTGGCGGCGCTCGGAGTGGCCGACGGCCACGTAGCTGCAGCCCAGTGCCTTCAGCATGGGCCCGGAGACCTCGCCGGTGTAGGCACCGGACTCGTGCTCGGAGAGGTCCTGTGCGCCGTAGGCGAGGGGGAGCTTCCCGGCGTCGACCGCGGTCTGGACGGTGCGGATGTCGACGAAGGGCGGCAGCACGACGGTCTCGACCGCGTCGGTGTCGATGCCCTTGAGCTGATCACCGAGGTCCTCGACCAGGGCCAGCGCCTGCTTCCAGTCCAGGTTCATCTTCCAGTTGCCCGCCATCAGCGGGGTACGGGTGCTCACTTGGTGCCCTCCTCGAGGATCGAGATTCCCGGCAGTTCCTGGCCCTCGATGAGTTCGAGGCTCGCGCCGCCGCCGGTGGAGATGTGCGAGAAACGGGATTCGTCGAATCCGAGATTGCGGACCGCAGAGGCGGAGTCTCCCCCGCCGACCACGGTGTATCCCTCGGCGGTCGCGAGATGCTCGGCGACGGCCTTGGTACCGGCCGCGAACGCCTCGAACTCGAACACACCCATGGGGCCGTTCCAGAACACGGTCGCCGCGTCGGAGATCTTCTGTCCGAACAGCTTCGCCGTCTCCGGGCCGATGTCCATGCCCTCCTGGTCCGAGGGGATCTGGTCGACCGGCACCACGGTCGCGGGGGCATCGGCCGAGAACTCGGGGGCCACCACCGTGTCGACGGGCAGGACGAGCTCCACGCCCTGGTCCTCGGCGCGCCGCATGTACTCGCGCACCACGTCGAGCTTGCTCTCGTCCAGCAGCGACTGGCCCACCTCGAGACCCTTGGCCTTCTGGAAGGTGTAGGCCATGCCGCCGCCGATCAGGATGCGGTCGGCCTTGCCGAGCAGGGTGTCGATGACGCCGAGCTTGTCGGCGACCTTCGCCCCGCCGAGCACGACGACGAAGGGGCGCTCGGGATCATCGGTCACCTTGCGCAGGGATTCGACCTCCCCGAGGACGAGCTGGCCCGCGGCCGAGGGCAGCAGGGTCGCCAGCTCGTAGACGGAGGCCTGCTTGCGGTGGACGACGCCGAACCCGTCGGAGACGAACGCGTCGCCGAGAGAGGCGAGGGCCTGCGCGAAGACGTGGCGCTCGCCATCGGCCTTCGCGGTCTCGCCCGGGTTGAAGCGCAGGTTCTCCAACACGGCGACCTGGCCGTCCTGCAGGCCGCCGACGACCTCACGTGCGGAATCGCCGATGGTGTCGGTGGCGAAGGCGACGTCCTGGCCGATCAGCTCGCCGAGGCGGCCGACGACGGGCTTCAGGGAGTACTTGTCCTCCGGCTCGCCCTTGGGGCGGCCGAGGTGGGAGATGACCACGACGCGCGCGCCGGCCTCGCTGAGCCGGGTCAGGGTGGGCAGCGCGGCGCGGATGCGGCCGTCGTCGGTGATGGTGGTGCCGTCCAGCGGGACGTTGAGGTCTGCTCGCACGAGCACGCGCTTGCCGCGCAGCTCTCCGAGCGAGTCGATGGTCTTCAGCACTGTGGTGGTTCCTTCTGTTCGTGGCCGTGGCGGCGCGAGCGGGACGAGCGGAGCCCGCCGGACACCGACCCCTCGGGGTGGTGACCGGCGGGCTCCGGGGCGGGTCCTTGGTCGTCCGGGGACGACGGGTGGATCAGAGGGACTTGCCCACGAGCTGCGAGAGCTCGACGAGGCGGTTCGAGAAGCCCCACTCGTTGTCGTACCAGGTGAAGACCTTCACCTGGTTGCCGATGACCTTGGTCAGCTGCGCGTCGAAGATCGAGGAGTGCGGGTCACCCTCGATGTCCTTGGAGACGATCGGGTCCTCGGTGTAGCGCAGGACGCCCTTGAGGGGACCCTCGGCAGCCTTCTTCACCGCGGCGTTGACCTCCTCGGCGGTGATCTCGCGGGACGCCTCGAAGGTGAGGTCCGTGATCGAGCCGGTGGGGACCGGCACGCGCAGCGAGTAGCCGTCGAGCTTGCCCTTGAGCTCCGGGAGCACCAGCGCCACGGCCTTGGCCGCACCGGTGGTGGTCGGGACGATGTTCAGGGCGGCGGCCCGCGCACGGCGCGGATCCTTGTGGGGGCCGTCCTGCAGCACCTGGTCGGAGGTGTAGGCGTGGATCGTGGTCATCAGGCCCTTGACGATCCCGAACTCGTCGTTCAGCACCTTGGCCACGGGAGCGAGGCTGTTGGTGGTGCAGGACGCGTTGGAGACGATGTGCTGGGTCTCGGGGTCGTAGTCACCCTCGTTCACACCGATGACGAAGGTCGCGTCCTCGTTCTTCGCCGGAGCGGAGATGATGACCTTCTTGGCGCCGGCCTCGATGTGGGCCTTGGCCTTCTCGGCGTCGGTGAAGATGCCCGTGGATTCGATGACGACGTCGGCGCCGATCTCTCCCCACGGGATGTTCTTGGGATCGCGCTCGGCGAAGGCGCGGAAGGTGTTCTCGCCGACGGTGATGGAGTTCTCGTCGTGGGAGACCTCGTAGGGCAGGACGCCACCGATCGAGTCGTACTTGATGAGGTTGGCGAGCGTGGCGTTGTCCGTCAGGTCGTTGACGCCGACGATCTGGATGTCTGCCTTCTGCTCGAGCGCGGCGCGCAGGTAATTGCGCCCGATACGACCGAACCCGTTGATTCCGACCTTAATGGTCACGGTTCCTCCTAGATTCACAGGGGATCTGCGAAATATGGACAGTGGCGCGCACGCCCTCGTACGCTCGGACGGCGCCGGCTGTGACCGACGACCGGGATGATCGTATCAATGCCCCGGGTCGGGCGACGGGGGCAACCGCTCCTCGTCCACTCCGTCCTCCGTCCCGGGCAGTCCCAGCTCCTCGGCGCGCTTGTCCGCCATCGCCAGCAGACGCCGGATCCGACCGGCCACGGCGTCCTTCGTGAGCGGCGGATCGGCCAGGCGACCGAGCTCCTCGAGACTCGCCTGCCGGTTCTCCAGGCGCAGGCGCCCGGCGGCCTGCAGGTGCTCCGGCACCTCGTCCCCCAGGATCTCCAGCGCGCGCTGGACGCGCTGACCGGCGGCCACGGCGGCCCGCGCCGAGCGCCGCAGATTGGCGTCATCGAAGTTGGCCAGCCGATGCGCGGTCGCCTTGACCTCGCGGGTGGTCCGGCGGTCCTCCCAGCTCAGCACGGTCTGGCGGGCGCCCATGTGACTCAGCAGCGCGGAGATGGCCTCGCCGTCGCGCAGGACGACGCGGTCCGCGCCACGGGCTTCGCGGGCCTTCGAGGCCACGCCGAGGCGACGGGCCGCACCGACCATCGCCAGCGCCACCTCCGGGCCCGGGCAGGAGAGCTCGAGGGCGGCGGAGCGGCCCGGTTCGGTCAGGGTGCCGCGCGCCAGGAACGCGCCGCGCCACGCGGCCTCGGCGTCGACGGTGGCGCCTCCCACCACGAACGGCGGCATCCCACGCACGGGACGGCCGCGGCCGTCGAGCAGACCCGCCTGCCGGGCGAGCATGCCGCCTTCGCGGTCGACCCGCACCACGTAGCGGCTGGTGCGGCGTATCCCCGACGGGGCGAGCACCGCGAGCTCGGCGCGGTGGCCGTACATGTCGGAGATGATGGCGTGCAACCGCCGCGCGACCGAGGCGGAGTCCAGCTCCGCCTCGACCACGACGCGCCCGGCGACCATGTGCAGTCCGCCGGCGAAGCGCAGCATCGCGGCCGCCTCGGCCTTCCGTGCCGAGGGGCGGGTCACCTCGAGGCGGCTCAGCTCCTCCTTGGCATCACCGGTCAGTGCCATGCAGGTCCTCCTCGCTGGATTCGGCGTCGGCTCCGGCCGCGCCGTGGTTCTCGGACCGGGCCGGCTCGACGTCACCGTAGGCGTCGTCGAACAGATCGCGGTAGGCCGCGGCCAGGCGCACCGGGTCGTGATGCGGGAGGCCGTCGCCGACGCTGACCTGGCGCAGCAGCGCGCGGATCCCACGCGACTCGGCGGACTGGGCCAGCGCGAGCGCGTCCCCGAGGGCGGTGGGGTCGGCGACCAGGGCGTCGAACCGGGTCCCGTCGGCGTGCTCGAGCAGCACGTCCAGCAGGTCCAGGCTCGTCATGCCCTCGGCCTCCTGTGCGCCCACCGACAGGTTCGTGGTGATGCACCGTCGCGCCGGGCTGCTGCGGATGGCCTCGGCGATCTCCGGGATCATCAGGTGCGGCAGCACCGAGGTGTACCAGGATCCCGGGCCGACGATGATCCAGTCGGCCCGGCCCAGCGCCTCGATCACGTCCTCCGCCACCTGCGGCCGCGGCGGCGTCAGCCGCAGGCCCTCGACCCGTCCGTCGGCGGTCGCGACCTGCCATTGGCCGGCGACGGTGCGCAGCTGCCCGTCCGCGGACCGCACGTCGGCCTCGATGTCCAAGGGCTCCAGCGCCATCGGCAGGACGCGCCCCCGCGCGCCGAGCAGCTCGGCCATCTGGTCGAGCCCTTCGACCGGGTCGTCGAGGATCTGCCACAGCGCCACGATCAGCAGGTTGCCCAGCGAATGGCCGTCGAGCTCGCCGTCGGTGGCGAACCGGTGCTGGATGACCTCACCCCAGATCGAACCCCAGTCGGAGTCCTCGCACAGGGCGGCCAGCGCCATCCGCAGGTCGCCCGGAGGCAGCACGGGCATCTCGGTGCGGATCCGGCCGGAGGAGCCGCCGTTGTCGGCGACGGTGACCACGGCCGTGATGTCGTCGGTCAGCAGGCGCAGCGCCCGCAGGTTCGCGGCCAGGCCGTGCCCGCCGCCGAGGGCGACGACGCGCAGAGGCCGCTGGGGGTCTCCGATGCGTCCGCGCCGGGCTCTTCCGGAACGGTCGGCGCCGCGCAGATGGCGGCGCCCGGAGCGGGCGGCGATGCTCATTCCCGCCCCAGATCGCGGTGGCGGATGCGCACGGCGTGGCCGGCTCCGCGCAGCGAGTCGCCGATCCGGTCGGCGATGGCGACCGAGCGATGCTTGCCGCCGGTGCACCCGATGGCCAAGGTGGTGAAGTGCTTGTTCTCGACGCTGTAGCCGCGCAGCACGGGAATGATCATCTCGAGGTACCTGTCGACGAACTCGGCGGCATTGGCATCCCCCAGGACGAAGTCCGCGACCTCCTGGTCCGTCCCGCGCAGGGGTTTCAGCTCGGGCACCCAGTACGGGTTGGGGATGAAGCGGACGTCGCTGACGTGGTCCGCCTCCAGCGGGATGCCGTACTTGAAGCCGAAGGACAGCATGGTCACGGTCAGCCGCTGCTCGTCACTGGTGCCGAAGACGCTGCGCATCTTCATCGTCAGCTCGTGGACGTTCAGCGGAGACGTGTCGATGACCAGGTCCGCCATCCGGCGGTACGGGGCGAGCATCTCCCGTTCGCGGCGTATCCCCTCCAGCACGCCCTCCTCGCCCTGCAGCGGGTGGGGGCGGCGCACCGAGTCGAAGCGGCGCACGAGGGTGGACTCGTCGGCGGTCAGGAACAGCAGGCGCAGGCGGAGATCGGCCCGTCGCAGCTGGGCGACCACGTCGGAGAGCTCGTTGAAGAACGGACCGGAGCGGGGGTCGACGACGACGGCGAAACGGTTCTCGCGGCCCACGGCGGAGGCGCGCAGCTCGTACAGCGTGCTGATCAGCTGCGGCGCGATGTTGTAGACGACGTACCAGCCCATGTCCTCGAGCGCGTGGGCGGCGGTCTCACGGCCGGCACCTGCCAGGCCGGTGATGATGACGACGTCGCCCATCGTGTCGGAGCGGGGGGCCAGCGGGGGTTCGTCGTGCACCAGGCATTCCTTCCGGGGTCGTGAGCTGGGGACGGAGGGGATCAGCGCTCCAGGATCTCGCCGGTCGCCATGTCCACCGCGACGTCGATCGTGCCATCCTCCCCGGCCTCCGCGTCACCGGCGGAAGCGCTCCCGGTCTCGGCTCCGGTGGACGTCGCTTCGTCGGATCGTAGCGCGGCCAGGATCTGCGCGGCCAACGCGGGACCGATCCCCTCGACCTGCTGGAGGTCGTCCTCGGACGCCTGACGGATCGCCGAGACGGTCACGAAGCGGTCGAGCAGAGCACGGCGCCGGGCAGGGCCCAGCCCCGCAATGCCGTCCAGGGCGCTGGCCTGCATGGCGCGCCCGCGCTTGGAGCGGTGGTAGGTGATGGCGAAGCGGTGGGCCTCGTCACGCAGGCGCTGGACCAGGAACAGGGCCTCGCTGGTGCGCGGCAGGATCACGGGATAATCGTCGCCCGGCAGCCAGATCTCCTCCAGCCGCTTGGCGATGCCGGCCAGGGCGATGTCGGTGATGCCGAGGTCGTCGAAGGCGCGCTGGGCCGCAGCGACCTGGGGCGGGCCGCCGTCGACGAGGATCAACGAGGGCGGGTAGGCGAAGCGGCGGGCCTCCTCCTCCGTCTGCTCGGGCGGATCCAGGTGGTGCTTCAGGCGGCGGGAGATGACGTCGTACATCGAGGCGGTGTCATCCCGCGCCGCGTCACCGGTGACGGAGTAGCGGCGGTACTCGCTCTTCTTGGGCAGCCCGTCCTCGAACACGACCTGGGAGCCGACGACGTTGGTGCCGTGGGAATGGGAGATGTCGAAGCATTCGATGCGCAGCGGCGGCTCGGCCAGGTCGAGCGCTTCGCCGAGGTCCTCGAGGGCCTTGGTGCGGGCGGTGAGGTCGCCGGAGCGCTTGAGCCGATGCAGCCGCAGCGCCTCCTGCGCGTTCTCGGTGACGGTCGACAGCAGGTTCTTCTTCTCACCCCGCTGGGGGATCCGCAGATCCACCTGCTTGCCGATCAGTTCGAGCACCTGGTCACGGTTCGTGGGCTGGACCGGGACCAGCACCTCCTTGGGCGCGGCGCCCTCGGTGTACAGGGTGGTCACGGCCCGCTCGATCAGGTCGCCGGCGGTGGAGGCGTCGAGGATCTCCGCGGTCCAGCCGCGCTGGCCGCGGATCCGGCCGCCGCGGACATGGAAGACCTGGACGGACGCCTCGAGCTCGTCCTGCGCGAGGCCGATCAGATCGGCGTCGGTGGCGTCGGAGAGGACGACCGAGTTCTTCTCCATGACCTTGTTCAGCGCTTCGAGGTCATCGCGCAGCCCGGCGGCGGTCTCGTAGTCCATGGCCGCGGCGGCCTCGCGCATCTGCTTCTCGATGCGGCGGGTGTAGGTCGCGGTGTTGCCGGCCATGAAGTCCGCGAACTGCTCGGCGAGCTTGCGGTGCTCGTCCTGGGAGATGTCCCCGACGCAGGGCGCGGAGCACTTGCCGATGAAGCCGAGCAGGCAGGGCCGCCCGGAGCGCTCGGCCCGTCGGTACACGCCGGGCGTGCAGGAGCGGACGGGGAAGACCCGGAGCATCAGGTCGAGGGTCTCGCGGATCGCGCCGACCTGGGGGTAGGGACCGAAGGTGCGGTCGCCCTTGGCGCGGGGACGACGGGTGATGTGCACCCGCGGCACCTTCTCCCCCATGGTCAGCACGAGATACGGGTAGGACTTGTCGTCACGGAACTTGACGTTGAACCGCGGGTCGAACTCCTTGATCCACGTGTACTCGAGGGTGAGGGCCTCCACCTCGGTGCCGACCACTGTCCACTCCACGCCGGCGGCGGTGGTGACCATGCGCCGGGTGCGCTCGTGCAGGGCCGCGAGGTCCTGGAAGTAGTTCGACAGCCGCTGGCGGAGATTCTTCGCCTTGCCGACGTAGATCACGCGGCCATGCTCGTCGCGGAACCGGTAGACCCCCGGCCGGGTGGGGATGGTCCCGGTCGCGGGACGGTAGGTGGCGGGGTCGGCCATGGCGGATCAGGCCCCGGCCGGCACGCCGACCCGGTTCGAGCGGCCGGAGGCCAGCAAGGGCGCGAGGAAGTTGCCGGTGTACGAGCCCTCGACCGCGGCGACCTGTTCGGGGGTGCCGGTGGCGACGATACGGCCGCCGCCCGCGCCGCCGTCGGGGCCGAGATCGATGACGTGGTCGGCAGTCTTGATGACATCGAGATTGTGCTCGATGACGATCACGGTGTTGCCCTTGTCGACGAGACCGCCGAGCACCTCGAGCAGCTTGCGCACGTCCTCGAAGTGCAGGCCGGTGGTCGGTTCGTCGAGCACGTAGATGGTGCGCCCGTTGGAGCGCTTGTGCAGCTCGGCGGAGAGCTTGACGCGCTGCGCCTCCCCGCCGGAGAGGGTGGTCGCGGACTGGCCGAGCTTCACGTAGCCCAGGCCCACGTCCACCAGTGTCTGCATCTGGCGGCGGATCGCGGGGACGGCGTCGAAGAACTCGAGCGCCTCGGCGATGGACATCGCGAGCACCTCGGCGACGTTCTTGTCCTTGAACTTCACCTCGAGGGTCTCGCGGTTGTAACGCTGGCCCTTGCACACCTCGCACTGGACGTACACGTCGGGCAGGAAGTTCATCTCGATCTTCAAGGTGCCGTCGCCCGAGCAGGCCTCGCAGCGGCCGCCCTTGACGTTGAAGGAGAAGCGCCCGGCGGTGTACCCGCGCACCTTCGCCTCGTTGGTCTGGGCGAACAGGGTGCGCACCCGGTCCCATACCCCGGTGTAGGTGGCGGGGTTCGAGCGCGGGGTGCGGCCGATGGGCGACTGGTCGACGTGGACGACCTTGTCGAGGTGCTCGAGGCCGGTGACGCGCTTGTGCCGTCCCGGCACGATCCGGGCGCGGTTGAGCTCCTTGGCCAGCACGGAGTACAGCACGTCGTTGACCAGGGACGACTTTCCGGAGCCGGAGACGCCGCTGACGGCGGTGAGCACGCCGAGCGGGAAGCTGACGTCCTGGCCCGTGAGGTTGTTGGCGCGGGGCGCGACGACCTTGATCATGCGCTGGCGGTCCACGGGGCGGCGGGTCAGCGGCAGCGGGATCTCGAGCTCCCCGGAGAGGTAGCGCCCGGTCAGGCTGCGCGGGTTCGTCCGCAGCTCCTCGACCGGTCCGGAGTGGACGACCTGGCCGCCGTGCTCGCCGGCCAGCGGGCCGAAGTCGACCACCCAGTCCGCCGCGTTCAGTGTGTCCTCGTCGTGCTCGACGACGATCAGGGTGTTGCCGAGATCCCGCAGCCGGGTGAGGGTCTTGATGAGACGCTCGTTGTCCCGCTGGTGGAGACCGATCGAGGGCTCGTCGAGCACGTACAGCACACCGACCAGGCCGGAGCCGATCTGGGTGGCCAGGCGGATGCGCTGTGCCTCACCGCCGGAGAGCGTCCCGGCCGCGCGGGCCAGGGTGAGGTAGTCCAGGCCCACGTCGAGCAGGAAGCCGAGGCGGGCGCGGATCTCCCGCAGCACCTCGTCGGCGATCGCGGCCTCGCGCACCCCGAGCCGGAGGCCCTCGTGGAACTCGAGGGCGTCGCGGATCGACATCTCGCACACCTCGGCGATGGAGCGGCCGCCGACGGTCACGGCGAGCACCTCGGGGCGCAGCCGGGCGCCCTGGCACGTGGGGCAGGGCACTTCGCGCATGAACTGCTCGTAGCGCTCCTTGGCCCAGTCCGATTCGGTGTCGGAGTGGCGGCGCTGGAGGAAGTGCAGGATCCCCTCGAAACCGGTGGAATAGGTGCGCTCGCGTCCGAACCGGTTGCGGTAGCGCACGTGGACCTGGAAGTCGTTGCCGTGCAGCAGCGCCTCCTTGGCGCGCTGCGGCAGGGCCCGCCACGGGGTGTCCATCGAGAAGCTGAGCTCCTCGGCGAGCCCGGCCATGACCTCCTGATGGTGGTCGGCAGAGCCCATGGTCCACGGCGCGATGGCTCCCTGGGCGAGGCTGAGGTCCTCGTCGGGGATCACCAGCTCGGGGTCGACCTCGAGGCGCATGCCCAGGCCCGTGCATTCGGGGCAGGCGCCATAGGGGGCGTTGAACGAGAAGGTGCGCGGCTCGATGTCGTCGATGGCCAGCGGGTGGTCGTTGGGGCAGGCGCGCTTCTCGGAGAAGCGGCGGGTGCGCTCCTCGGAGTCCTCGTCGACGTCGACGAAGTCGACCACCACGAGCCCGTCGGCCAGGCGCAGCGCGGTCTCGACGGAGTCGGTCAGGCGGCGCCGTGAATCGGGCTTGGCGGCCAGGCGGTCCACGACCACGTCGATGGTGTGCTTGAACTTCTTGTCGAGCGTGATCTCCTCGTCCAGGCGCCGCGTCTTCCCGTCGATCCGGGCGCGGGCATAACCCTGGGAGCGCAGCGAGCTGATGAGGTCGACGTGCTCCCCCTTGCGGCCCTGGACCACGGGGGCCAGCAGCTGGAAGCGGGTCCCCTCGGGCTGCTCCAGCAGGGAGTCGACGATCTGCTCGGCCGAGGAGGAGCTGACCTCCTCGCCGCAGATCGGGCAGTGCTGGACGCCGGTGCGGGAGAACAGCAGGCGGAGGTAGTCGTAGATCTCCGTGATGGTGCCGACGGTCGAGCGCGGGTTGCGGTTGGTCGACTTCTGGTCGATGGAGACCGCGGGCGAGAGCCCTTCGATGAGATCGACGGAGGGCTTGTCCATCTGGCCGAGGAACTGCCGGGCATAGGCGGACAGCGACTCCACGTACCGGCGCTGGCCCTCGGCGAAGATCGTGTCGAACGCCAGGGAGCTCTTGCCGGACCCGGACAGCCCGGAGAAGACCACCAGGCGGTTCCGGGGGATGTCGATGTCGATGTTCTTGAGGTTGTGCTCGCGCGCACCACGAACGACGAGGGATTCAGTCACCGCTCCATCCTACGAGCGCGCTGCGACGTTCGAACAGCTGTTCGCCGGAGATCCTCGCGACATCTGCCGATCCCCGCGACATACTGGGGCCATGGTTGAGAACGAGTACACCGGACATGTCGAACCCCACGGCCCAAGCGCGCTGCGCTCCTTCGCCGCTCTGGAGATCCGCAAGGCCTCCGTGGGGCCGATGGACAACAACGCCTATCTGCTCACCTGCCGCGACACCGGCGCGCAGCTGCTGATCGACGCGGCCGCCGACGCCGACCGTCTGCAGGCACTGGTGGCCGAGGGCTCAGGCTCCCGCACCGGTGCCGGCTCCGCCGGTCGACTCGACACGATCGTCACCACGCATCGTCACCACGACCACGTCGGCGCCCTCGAGGAGCTGGTCTCCGCGACCGGCGCCCGCACGGCCGCCGGCGCGGAGGACGCTCCTGCCATCGCCGTGCCGACGGATGTGCAGCTGACCCACGGCGACGTGCTCGAGGTCGGCCGGCAGCGCCTCGAGGTGATTGCCCTGCGGGGCCACACCCCCGGGTCCGTCGCGCTGCTGTGGCGCGGCGGTGAGGCCGGCGACCATCTGTTCACCGGCGACTCCCTGTTCCCCGGCGGCGTGGGCAACACGGAGAACGACTCGCTGCGCTTCTTCCAGCTGCTCGACGACGTCGAGGAGCGCATCTTCGATGTGCTGCCGGACGCGACCTGGGTCTACCCCGGGCACGGGGACGACACCACCCTCGGCGCCGAGCGGCCCTCGCTGCCGCAGTGGCGCGAGAGAGGCTGGTGACCAGCACCGCCGATCCCGCCTGGTGCGTCATCGGCCGTGCCGGCGGCGGTGACGTGGTGATCGTCGATCTCGACGAGCACGGGCAGGAGATCGACCGCATCGCTCTGGGAGCCGACGAGCTTCCCGCCCACATCGCCCACCGCGAGCACCGACGCCCCCGCTGGGTGTGGAGCGACGCGGCGACCTGGTACCCGCGCGCGCTCGCAGCGGGCGTCACCGTCGAGCGCTGCCATGATCTGCGCCTGGTCCACCGGATCCTGCGCCATTCGCAGCTGGTCGCGGAACCGGAGGCGATCCGGGAGGCCACAGCCTGGGACGTCCCGATCGAACAGCACCCCGGCGCCGGCGAGGAGAGAGGCGCCGGCGCGACCCTGTTCGACCTGGACTCCTCGGCCCGGACCGACGGCGTTCCCCACCAGATCGAGGCCGCGCTCGCCGAATTCGCTCGCCAGCGCCGCGCCGTCGACGGGTCCATCGACCCCGCGCGGCTGCGCCTGCTGGTCGCCGCGGAATCGGCCGGCGCGCTGATCGCCGCCGAGCTGCACGCCGCCGGGATCCCGTGGGACACGGCCGAGCACGACCGGATCCTGCGCGATGCCATGGGGCCGCGTCCCCCAGCAGGGCAGAGCCCGGCGGGGATGGTGGAGGCCGCCGCGGAGGTCCGCGCGGCCCTCGGTGATCCGCAGCTGAGCCTCGACTCGCCACCCCGGCTGCTGCGCGCACTGCACCGCGCCGGGATCGACGTCGAATCGACCTCGCAGTGGGAGCTGACCCGCTTCGACCACCCCGCGATCGAGCCGCTGCTGCGCTACAAGAAGATGTCGCGGCTGCTCACCGCCAACGGCTGGACCTGGCTCGAGGAATGGGTCCACGACGGCCGGTACCGGCCGGTCTACGTTCCCGGGGGCGTCGTGACCGGCCGCTGGGCCTCCAGCGGCGGCGGGGCTCTGCAGATCCCGCGGCAGCTGCGCCCGGCGCTGCGGGCCGACGACGGCTGGCGCCTGGTCAGCGCCGACGTCTCACAGCTGGAGCCGCGCGTGCTCGCGGCGATGTCCGCCGATCCGGCGATGGTCGCGGCGGGCGCCGGCAAGGACCTCTACTCGGGGATCGTCGAGGCGGGGATCGTGGACAGCCGCCAGGAGGCGAAGATCGGTGTGCTCGGCGCTCTGTACGGCGGCACGACCGGTGACAGCGGGCGGGTGGTGCCCCGGCTGCGGCAGAACTTCCCCCGCGCCATGGCACTCGTGGACGGTGCCGCGCAGGTGGGCGAGCGCGGCGGCACGGTCTCCACGTGGCTCGGTCGCTCCTCCCCCGCCCCCGAGCCCGAATGGAACCAGGCGCAGAACCAGGCCTACCTGCCCGACGCCGAACCCGGCGAGCAGGAACGAGCACGCCGCTCCGCCCGCGACCGGGGACGCTTCACCCGCAACTTCGTGGTCCAGGGAACCGCCGCCGAATGGGCACTGTCGTGGATGGCTGCGCTGCGCCTGGCGCTGGCCCGGTTCGAGCCGGTGGCCGCGGCCGACGCGGCGACGCCGTCGGGGCCCGTGTTCGCGCGGCGCGCGCACCTGGCCTTCTTCCTCCACGACGAGGTGATCGTGCACGCTCCGGCCGCCCAGGCCGACGCGGTCGCCGACGCCATCCGCAGCGCCGCCGATGCCGCCGGTCGGTTGCTGTTCCCCCGCAGTCCCATCGACTTCCCCCTGGATCTGACCATCACGGAGCGCTCGCCGACGAAGTGACGTCACGTCGATTCCGTCGTCTCCGCTCCTCGTCCCCGCCCCGCCGTCCCCGCTCCAGGCTCCGCCCCCTGCTCCTTCCTCCCCAGCGCTCCGCGGTCCACACCGCGTCGGCTGCTGCGTCGTCGGTCACACCCATCTGATGGACTGGGCTCGGAAGCCAGATCAACTGCCGGTTGGAGACCGCCATGACCATCACCCCGCTGCCGTCGAGATCGTCCGAGCACCGGCGCCGCTCCCGCATCGCTCGGCAGGAAGCCGAGGCGCTGGGCGAGCAGATCCAGCAGCAGGCCGCGTTCATCGCCGAGGCCACCTGCGACATGTTGCTGTCGCTGGCCGATTTCGATGCCCGGGACGGGGTGAGCTGGTACGTGGGGCTGAAGTCGACGGCGCACTGGCTGGCATGGGCCTGCTCCATGACCCCGGGCACCGCCCGCGAGCACGTCCGAGTAGCACGGGCTCTGCCGGAGGCGCCGCTGACGGTCGCGGAGTTCCGCGCCGGCCGCCTGTCCTTCTCCAAAGTCCGCGAGATCACCCGCGTCACCGACCGTGTCGACGAAGCCGTGCTGGTGGACATGGCCCGGGCGATGACCGCCTCCCAGCTGGCACGGACCATCTCCTCGTTCCGCGCTGTCGACGGCAGCCGGCTCGGCCAGGATGCCGTGCGCCACGGTCGCTGGCAGACTCGGGACGACGGCATGGTCGAGATCCGGGCGGTGCTGCCCGCCGAGACGGGTGCTGAGGTGGTCACCGCCCTGGATCTGGCCCTGGACCGGGACGGCCACGATCCCTCCTCGCTCGATCCCGGATCCGACGAGCCTCCGAGCGACGACGCCGCAATAGCCGTGGTCACGACCACGCCGACCCTGGAGCAGCGCAAGGCCGACGCCCTGCACAGCGTGGCGCGGAGCTTTCTCGACTCCGAGCCCGACGACCGTTCCGGGGAGGACCGTCACCTGGTGGTCGTCCAGGTCAGCGCCGAGGCGCTGACCGGATCCGTTCCCGCGGGAACGCCATCTCGCGAGTCCGCGCCGACCGCCGACCAGGATGCCGTTGACACGGGGCGGGACACTGCGCCCGCACCCCTGCCCGCCACTCCCGGCGTTCCCGCGGGAACGCTCCAGCGCTGCGGTGTGGTGGGCCAGGGTCCCCTGGAATCTCGTACCGCGGAGCGGCTGGCCTGCACCGGGAAGGTCGCACTGATGGTCACCGACGCCGGTGGCGAGGTGCTCCATCTGGGCAGGTCCCAGCGCCTCGCCTCCCGTGCTCAGCGCCGCGCGCTCCGCCTGCGCGACACCGTCTGCACGTTCCCCGGCTGCCACCAGAGCCGGCATCTCGACGCCCACCACACCACTGCCTGGTCGCGGGGCGGCGCCACGGACATCGAGGACCTGGCGCTGCTGTGCCGGCGCCACCACGTGATGGTCCACGAAGGCGGTCTGCAGCTCGCCCCCGACCCTGCCCGGACCACTGCGCACCAGCCGCGGTTCCAGGTGCTCGACGACGCCGGTCACCCCGTGCAGGCGCGCTGGCCCGCCCTGCATGATCGGATGAGCGTGCGCGAGGTGCCCCACCCCCTTTCGAGCACTGCGAACGATGCAGACCCGGATCGAATCGCTGCGACCACAGGGGGCGCCGGGTTCAGTCTCGCGGACTGCGTCGAGGTCCTCTGCCACAGCGTGGTGGAACCGGCCGCGTGATGGCCCGCCACGGCAGCGTGCCCAGACCCCGCTGACGGCGTGGCTCAGCTCGAGCGCTGGACCTGACGCAGCTCCTTCTTGAGCTCCTGGACCTCATCGCGCAGTCGGGCGGCGACCTCGAAGTTGAGGTTCTCCGCGGCCTGGTGCATCTGCGCGGTCATCTCGTCGATCATGCCGGTCAGCGACCCGACCGGGTCGTCCCCGAGGTCGACGGTCCGGTTGCTGACGGCATCGACCGCGTTCGAACGGGCCTTGTCACGCTGGACCCGCTCCTTGCCCGAGCGATAGTCGGTGGCCATGAGGGTCTCGGTGTCGATGTCCTCGCGGGCCAGCATGTCGGTGACATCGGCGATGCGCTTGCGCAGCGGGGTCGGGTCGATGCCGTGCTCGGTGTTGTAGGCGATCTGCTTCTCGCGGCGCCGGTTGGTCTCGTCGATCGCCGCCTTCATCGAGTCGGTCACCGTATCGGCGTACATGTGGACCTGGCCGGAGACGTTGCGGGCGGCGCGACCGATGGTCTGGATCAGCGAGGTCTGGGAGCGCAGGAAGCCTTCCTTGTCCGCGTCCAGGATCGCGACCAGGGAGACCTCCGGCAGGTCCAGGCCCTCACGCAGCAGGTTGATGCCGACCAGCACGTCGTACTCCCCGGCGCGCAGCGAACGCAGCAGTTCGACCCGGCGCAGGGTGTCGACGTCGGAGTGGAGGTACTGCACGCGCACCCCGTTCTCCAGCAGGAAGTCCGTGAGGTCCTCGGCCATGCGCTTGGTCAGCGTGGTCACCAGCACTCGTTCGTCACGCTGGACGCGCTTCTCGATCTCCTCGCGCAGATCGTCGATCTGGCCCTTGACGGGCTTGACCACGACCTCGGGGTCGATCAGACCCGTCGGGCGGATGATCTGCTCGACCACCCCGCGCGACTTGCCGAGCTCGTAGTCCGCCGGCGTCGCGGAGAGGTAGACCGTCTGGCCGGTGCGCTCGGTGAACTCGGAGAACGTCAGCGGCCGGTTGTCCAGCGCGCTGGGCAGGCGGAAGCCGAAGTCGACCAGGGTGCGCTTGCGGGAGCGGTCCCCCTCGTACATCGCCCCGATCTGCGGGACGGTCACGTGGGACTCGTCGATGACCAGCAGGAAGTCCTCGGGGAAGTAGTCCATCAGCGTGTTCGGCGCGGTGCCCGGCGCGCGACCATCCAGATGACGGGAGTAGTTCTCCACGCCGTTGGTCGATCCCATCTGGCGCAGCATCTCGAGATCGTGGGTGGTGCGCATCCGCAGCCGCTGGGCCTCGAGCAGCTTGTCCTGGCTCTCGAGGTGCTCCAGCTGCTCGGCGAGCTCGACCTCGATCGACTCGATGGCGCGAGAGAGCCGCTCGGGACCGGCGACGTAGTGGGAGGCGGGGAAGATGTGGATGTGGTCCTCCTCGCGGATGACCTCACCCGTCATCGGGTGCAGCGTGTACAGGGCGTCGATCTCGTCGCCGAAGAACTCGATGCGGATCGCGAGCTCCTCGTACATCGGGATGATCTCCACGGTGTCACCGCGCACCCGGAAGGTGCCCCGCTCGAAGGCGACGTCGTTGCGGTCGTACTGCATGTCCACGAAGCGCTGGAGCAGCTGATCGCGATCGAGCTGGTCACCGCGAGCCAGCTGAACCATGCGATCGACGTACTCCTGAGGGGTGCCCAGGCCGTAGATGCAGGAGACCGAGGAGACCACCACGACGTCGCGGCGGGTCAGCAGGGAGTTGGTCGCGCTGTGGCGCAGCCGCTCGACCTCGGCGTTGATCGAGGAGTCCTTCTCGATGTAGGTGTCGGACTGCGGGACGTACGCCTCGGGCTGGTAGTAGTCGTAGTACGAGACGAAGTACTCCACGGCGTTGTGCGGCAGCAGCTCGCGGAACTCGCTGGCCAGCTGCGCGGCCAGGGTCTTGTTGTGCGCCATGATCAGTGTGGGTCGCTGGACCTGCTCGATCAGCCACGCCGTGGTGGCCGATTTGCCGGTGCCGGTCGCGCCCAGCAGCACGACATCCTGCTCGCCGTCGTTGATGCGGCGGGCGAGGTCGGCGATCGCCGTCGGCTGGTCGCCCGAGGGGCTGTACTCGGAGACGACCTCGAAGGGATGCTCGGCGCGGACCAGATCGGTGACAGGACGCATGTCTCCGAGCCTACGACGCGGGCCCGACGGACGACGGGACGTGCTCGTCGAGGATGCGTGAGAGTGCTCTCGTGGCTCTGCGGTCCAGGACCTCACGGCCGGCGGTGTTCAGCACCAGGCGATCGGCCCGACGGATCCTCTCGAGGTCGGTGACCTGCGCCGCTATCACCGACTCGACGTAGGCGCGGTCCCGCCCGCGGTCGCGGACCACGCGGGCGATCCGATCCTCGCGACGCGCGAGGACCACCACGACGGCTCCGTACTCAGCGTCCCTGTGCTTCTCCAGCAGCAGCGGGCTGTCGTGGATCACGAGCGCCTCCCCCGCCGCGGCGGCCTCGGCCTCCTCCCGCGCGACCTCCTCGTCGACGCGAGAGAGCACGATCGCTTCGAGATCGGCCCGGGCTGTGGAGTCCGCGAAGACCAGGTTGGCGAGCGCGGCCCGGTCCATGGTCCCCGCCGCGTTGCGGAACTCCTCGCCGAAGCGGGCGACGGCTTCCTCGACTCCCGGTCCGGGAACGTCGAGCACAGCCCTGGAATGGGCGTCCAGATCGATCACTCGGAGCCCGGCGTTCCGCCAGATCGCCGCGACGGTCGACTTCCCGGAGCCGATGCCGCCGGTCAGGCCGATGCGCAGCAGCGGGCTCTCAGCGGTCATGGCCCGATCCTACGGCGTGCCCGGAGCCTGCCCTGCGGCGCGCCCGGCAGCCGCCGGAGTCAGAGCCGTCACGGCAGCGTTCCCGCAGGCCGGATCGCGGTTTACGGTTCAAGGGTGGATCCCCTCGAACTGCTCGTGACCAACGACCTCCTGCGCGTCCTGGACCTGCTGGGGGTCTTCGTCATGGGCGTGGCCGCCGGGGCGCTGGCTTCCCGGCTGAACTTCGATGCGGTGGGGTTCGCGATCATCGGCATCGCCGCCGGTCTGGGCGGCGGCATCGTGCGTGACCTGATCCTGGATTACGGCACCCCGGCCGCCTTCGACGGGCCCTGGTACCTGGCCTGCGCGCTCGGCGGCTCGCTGTTCTCCTTCGTGATCTCGGCCGAGGGGACCCTGTGGCGGCGCCTGGTCACGGGGCTGGACATCATGGCGATGGGACTGTGGGCGGCAACCGGGACGGCCAAATCGCTCGGGTACGGGCTCGACGTGCTGCCGGCGATCCTGCTGGGCGTGGCCAGCGCGGTCGGCGGGGGCGTGATCCGTGATGTGCTGGTGGGGCGGATCCCGGCGATCTTCGGCGGCGGCCCGCTGTACGCGACCGGCGCGTTCCTCACGGCCCTGCTGACCTGGGCGGTGTTCGCGCTGGGCATGCCGGCCCCATGGGTGCTCGGTGCCGTCGGCATCGGGGCTGTGCTCGCCGGGCTCGCGGCCTGGCGGCAGTGGACGCTGCCCGCGCACAGCGAATGGCAGGTGACCATGTCCGCCTCGCAGCTGAAGGCCCTGGTGCGACGCACCCGGCGCAGCGAACGCACCCGGGTGGCGATGGAGACCGGCACGATCCCAGTGGTCGATGACTCCGTCGATGATCTCGCCGAGGACGTGACGTCGAACGACGCCGACGCTTCGTCGTACGCGGAGCGCGCCTTCGACGACGAGGCCGATGAGCTCGACGACGCCGTGGCTCCTGAGGCCGGCGAGGACGATGACTCGACGACGCTCCGCACCGACCGTTCCGACAACCCGGGAGATCCTCCATGGCCCTCATCGACCTGACGCATCCGATAGCCCCCGGTATGACCATGCACCCCGGCGTTCCTGCGCCCCGGATCCACGATGTCCTCACGTTCGAGGACTCCCGGTCGCACTACGCCCCGGGAACCGAGTTCCGCATCGCGTCCGTCGAACTGGCGACTAGCACGGGCACCTACCTCGACGCTCCGCAGCACCGGTTCCCGAACGGGACGGACATCGCAGATCTCGGCATCGATCGCGTGGCAGATGTGCCGGCCCTCGTGGTCGACGCCACCGGTGTCTCGGCAGTCGGCGCCGATCTCCTGCCCCAGCACGCTCCGGGGCACGCCGTGCTGATCCGCACCGACTGGGATCGACACTGGGGCACCGAGGAATATGGACGCAGCGAGCATCCGCACCTCACCGCGGCCGCGGCCGACCAGGTGGTGCGATCGGGCGCGGTACTCGTGGGAATAGATTCGGTCAATATCGACGCCACCACGGGGGCCGAGCGCGCGGTGCACTCGACACTGCTCGGCCACGGCGTACTCATCGTCGAGAACCTGACGCGGTTGAATGCTCTGCCCAGTGACGGAGCGTTGTTCTCCGCGGTTCCGCTTCCTGTGTCCGGCGCCCCGTCCTTCCCCGTCCGCGCATACGCCCGTGTGGGGTGAGGCGCTCAGGGACGCAGCAGCGTGAGCATGCGCGCGACCTCCCCGGCCTCGAGCTGGCCGGGCGCGGACCCCTCACCGACGGCCGCGAAGGTGGCGGCGCCGGCGAACGTCTCCGCAGCGACCCGGCTGACCGCGCCGAGCGAGCCCATGCTGATCGCGATGTGCGGGCCGAGCCCGTCGTCGGCGACCTGGACGCTTGCCGCGAGCAGGGCCAGCACGTCCCGAGCATCGCGGGGGGTCACGGCGATCTTCGGGAGGTCGGCACCGAGCCGGCGCTGGGTACGCAGGATCTCGGCCATCTCGTCCTCCGGCGGGGTGCGCTCGAAGTCGTGGAACGATCCCACCACCGCGAGCCCCAGCGCGTGCGCCGAGGCGATGACCGAGGCCCCGGTCTCGGGCGATCGGGAAGTCTCCACGTCCACGAGATCGGCGAAGCCGCCCGCCATCACCGCCTCGAGAGTTGCTGCGAGCTCGTCGTCGGAGATCTCCCGACTCCCGCCCTCGGCAGAGGTGCGCAGCGTGACCAGCAGGGCACGATCCTGCCCCATGATCTCGCGCAGGGCCGGGAGCGCCGCGACGGCGGCGTCCCGGTGCGCGGCGACATCCAGGTCCGGGCGGAATCGGTCCAGGCGCCACTCGAGGACCCGGCCGGGCGAGTCGGTGGCAGCGCGCGCCTGGTCCAGGACGGCACCCTGGTCCGCGCCCGTGACCGGGACGATGATCTCCGGCCGCCCCCGGCCGAGCTCGATCCCGCGCACCCTCACGACACCGGCATCGGCGGCGGGACCACCGGCCGCGGGGCCGTCGGCCGCCGGGGAGCCGGAGTCGCCTGAACGTGTCACGGGATCGCCTCAGTCCGCGGTGATCGCCGCGTAGGCGGACAGCAGCAGGGCCGGGTCGGGTCCCTCGAGCCGTGAGACGTGCCCGATCCGATCGAGCACCACGAAGCGCAGCAGACCGGCCCGGGTCTTCTTGTCGCGCTTCATGGCGTCCTCGAGCTTCGGCCACTGCCGGTCGCGGTAGGTGACCGGCAGCCCGAGTGATGTGAGGACGCTACGGTGACGATCGACGTCGGCCTCGGAGAGCTTGCCGGCGAGGTGGGACAGCTCGGCGGCGAACATCATGCCGACGGAGACGGCGGCACCGTGACGCCATTGGTACCGCTCGTTGCGCTCGATGGCGTGGCCGAGGGTGTGCCCGTAGTTGAGGATCTCGCGCTCGCCCGCCTCGCGGAGGTCCGCGGAGACCACTCGGGCCTTGACCCTGATGGCGCGCTCGACGACCTCGCGGAACGCTGCCGAGGAGATGTCCAGGACGGCCTCGGGATCCTCCTCGACGAGTTCCAGGATCCGCTCGTCCTCGATGAAACCGGCCTTGACCACCTCGGCGAGACCGGCGGCGGTGTCGTGATGGCCGAGCCCCGCGAGCACATCGAGGTCAGCGAGAACGGCGATCGGGGGATGGAAGGCGCCGACGAGGTTCTTGCCCTCGGCGGTGTTGATACCGGTCTTCCCGCCCACGGCGGCGTCGACCATGGCGGCGACCGTGGTCGGGACCTGCAGCACGTCGACGCCGCGCAGCCACGAGGCGGCGACGAAGCCGGCCAGGTCGGTGGCCGCTCCCCCGCCCAGGCCGATCACGAGGTCGCCGCGGCCGATCTCCGCCTGCCCGCACACACCCCACAGGAAGCCGGCCACCTGCGCCGTCTTCGCCTCCTCCCCGTCGGGGACCTCGGCGGCGAAGGCGTCGCGTCCGGCCTCGGCGATCGATGCCCGGATCTCCTCGGCGACCTCGCGCAGGCTCGGCTGGTGGACGATGACCACGCGCCGCACCCGATCTGGGATCATCGCGGGGATCTCGGGCAGGATGCCCCGGCCGACGCGGACGTCGTACCCGCCGCTCGGCGTGGTCACGGGGATCACGGTGGTGCTCATGGTCTCTCCTTCTCGGGGCGGGCCAGCAGGTCCTCCCCCAGCATGTCGGTGATGGTGCGCGCGACGGTCGCGGAACTGCCCCGGCGGGCGTCGACCCTCCATCGTGCGAGCTCGCGATAGACCGGATCGCGCTCGAGCGAGAGCTCCCGCCAGCGCTGCAGCGGATCCTGCCCGGTGAGCATGGGCCGGCCGGCCCCGCGGCCCAGGCGTCGGGCGACGGTCTCCTCGTCGACCTCGAGCAGCACCACCGGGCCGCCGCGCAGACGGTCGCGGGACGCGGGGGTCATGACCGCTCCGCCGCCCAGAGCCAGCACTCCGCCGTGGGTCTCCAGAGCGCGGGCGAGGACGCCGGCTTCGAGCTCGCGGAAACCGGCCTCGCCGTCGGCGGCGAAGATCTCCGGGATGGAGCGCCCGGCCTCCTCGACGATCAGGGCGTCCAGATCGGCGAACTGCATGTCGAGGCGGGCCGCGAGCTCCCGGCCCACGCTGGTCTTGCCGGCCCCCATGGGGCCCAGCAGGATGACCGCGGGACCGCTCACGAGGCCGTTTCCGGGCCGTGGCCGAGAATGCGGGACTGGAGGTCCCCGGTACCGGCGAGGTGCGCCCGGATCTCCTCGACGCTGTCGCCGCCGGTCTTCTCCAGCAGCGCGTCGGCAAGCGTGACGGCGACGACGGCCTCGGCGATGACGGCGGCGGGAGCGACCGCGCACACGTCGGAGCGCTGATGATTCGCACTGGTCTGCTCACCGGTGGCGACGTCGATGGTCCGCAGCGCGCGCGGCACCGTCGAGATGGGCTTCAGGCCGCCGCGCACACGCAGCACCTGGCCGTTGGTCATGCCGCCCTCGAGCCCTCCGGCGCGGTTGCTGGCGCGCGGGACGGCCGACGGGTTCCCCCCTGTGGCCGGGTCGGCGAGGATCTCGTCATGGGCGACGGAGCCGCGGCGGGCGGCGGTCGCGAAGCCGTCCCCGATCTCCACGCCCTTCATCGCCTGGATCGACATGACCGCCTGGGCGAGGCGGCCGTCGAGCTTGCGATCCCATTGGGTGTGGGAGCCGAGGCCGACGGGAAGACCGTAGGCGAGCACCTCGACGACGCCGCCGAGGGTGTCACCGTCGGACTTGGCGGCGTCGACCTCGGCGACCATGGCCTCGGAGGTCTCGGGGTGGAAGCAGCGCAGCGGATCGCCGTCCAGGGCGCCGGCGTCGTCCGGGCCCGGCAGCGGGGCGTCCTCGGGCACGCGCACGGAGCCCACCGCAAGGGTGTGGGAGACCAGCCGGATGCCGGCGGCCTGCTCGAGCAGCGCCGCGGCCACGCGGCCGGCGACCACGCGGGCAGCGGTCTCGCGAGCGCTGGCGCGCTCGAGCACCGGGCGGGCGTCGTCGAAGCCGTACTTGAGCATGCCGGAGAGGTCGGCATGGCCGGGCCGGGGGCGGCTCAGCGGGCGGTTCCGGGCGATCTCGCGCTCATCACCGGTGCCGGCGTCGACCAGGAGATCCTCGCGCGGGACCGGGTCGGCGCTCATGACCTTCTCCCATTTCGGCCATTCGGAGTTGGCGATCTCGATCGCCACGGGAGAGCCGAGCGTGCGGCCGTGCCGGAGCCCGCCGTGGATGGTCAGCACGTCCTGTTCGAACTTCTGACGGCTGCCGCGACCGTGGCCGAGACGGCGGCGCGCCAGGGCGGCCTGCAGATCGTCACTGGTCAGCTCGATGCCGGCAGGGACGCCGTCGAGCAGGGAGATGAGGGACGGGCCGTGGGATTCCCCGGCCGTGAGCCAGCGCAACATGGCCCCGATTCTCTCATGTGGCCGTGCGCGCACGAGCGGTCGTCCGCGCTGTGCGCAGGACCTCGGCCGAGGATCAGTCCTCGTCCAGCTCCTGGGACGACAGCGGCGTGAGGCGTTCGACCAGCGGGACGACGTCCGCGATGCCGCTGAGGACGCTGGTGGGCCGGAACGGGTACTTCGTGATCTCGTCCTCGCGGGTGGACCCGGACAGCACCAGCACGGACCGCATCCCTGCCTCGAGACCGGACTTCACGTCGGTGTCCATCCGGTCCCCGATCATCACCGAGGTCTCCGAGTGGGCTCCGAGCCGGTTCAGGGCCGTCCGCATCATCAGCGGGTTCGGCTTGCCGATGTAGTACGGGGAGATGCGGGTGGCGGCGGTGACCATCGCGGCGACGGCGCCGGTGGCCGGCAGCGGACCCTCGGCACTGGGCCCGGTCACGTCCGGGTTGGTGGCGATGAACTTCGCCCCGCGCTTGATCAGTCGGATCGCCCGTGCGATCGACTCGAAGGAGTAGGTCCGGGTCTCCCCCAGCACCACGAACTCCACGTCGGCGTCGGCGAGGATGAAGCCCTCCTCGTGCATCGCGCTGGTCAGGCCGGCCTCACCGATCACGTAGGCGGAGGAGCCGGGAGCCTGCTCGGCGAGGAAGCGCGCGGTCGCCAGGGCGCTGGTCCAGATCGATTCCTCCGGGATGTCGATCCCGCTGCGCGAGAGGCGGGCGCGCAGGTCGCGCGGCGTGAAGATCGAGTTGTTCGTGAGCACCAGGAACGGGCGGGCGAGCCGCTGCAGTTCGGCGATGAAGTCGGCGGCGCCGGGCAGGGCGGCCTGCTCATGGACGAGGACGCCGTCCATGTCGGTCAGCCAGGAGTGGATCGGGTGATCTTCGAGCGCGGTGTTCATGAGCGCAGTCTCCCACCCCGGCGCGAGGATCTGCATCTCAGCTCGAACGCGCTGATTCCGACGATGCTGCCGGACGCACTGCGGCCCGGCCCCCGAGACGGGGACCGGGCCGCGGTGAGGACTTCCCGGAGGATCAGCCGCCGGTCAGCTTGGCGCGCAGAGCGGCCAGCGCCTCGTCCGAGGCGAGCGTGCCCTCATCGGTGGTCGCCGACTGGTAGGACGACGGCTGCTGCTGAGCGGCCGGAGCCGGCGACGGGCTGGAGGTGGAGGCCTGCTCCGCCGGAGCGTTCTCGGACTCCTCGTCGGCCTTGATCGCCTCGGCGACCTGTGCCTTGTGAGCGGTCCAGCGCTCGTAAGCGGCCGCGTACTGGGCCTCCCACTCCTCGCGCTGCGCCTCGTAGCCCTCGAGCCACTCGTTGGTCTCCGGGTCGAAGCCCTCGGGGTACTTGTACTCGCCGTTCTCGTCGTACTCCGCGGCCATGCCGTACAGAGCCGGGTCGAAGGTGGTGTCGTCGCCCTCGGGGTCGACCCCCTCGTTGGCCTGCTTCAGCGACAGCGAGATGCGGCGGCGCTCCAGGTCGATGTCGATGACCTTGACGAAGACGTCCTGGTCGACGGTGACGACCTGCTCGGGCAGATCCACGTGGCGCTGGGCCAGCTCGGAGATGTGCACCAGGCCCTCGATGCCGTCCTCGACGCGCACGAACGCACCGAAGGGAACCAGCTTGGTGACCTTGCCCGGGACGACCTCGCCGATGGCGTGGGTGCGGGCGAACAGCTGCCACGGGTCCTCCTGGGTCGCCTTCAGCGACAGGGAGACGCGCTCGCGGTCCATGTCCACGTCGAGAACCTCGACGCTGACCTTCTGACCGACCTCGACGACCTCGGACGGGTGGTCGATGTGCTTCCAGGACAGCTCGGAGACGTGCACCAGGCCGTCGACACCGCCGAGATCGACGAAGGCGCCGAAGTTGACGATGGAGGAGACAGCGCCCTCGCGGACCTGGCCCTTGGCCAGGGTCTGCAGGAAGTCGGAGCGGACCGCGGACTGGGTCTCCTCCAGGTAGGCGCGACGGGAGAGGACCACGTTGTTGCGGTTCTTGTCGAGCTCGATGATCTTCGCCTCGATCTCCTGGCCCACGTAGGGCTGCAGGTCGCGCACGCGGCGCATCTCCACGAGAGAGGCAGGGAGGAAGCCGCGCAGGCCGATGTCCACGATGAGGCCGCCCTTGACGACCTCGATGACGCGGCCGGTGACCACGCCCTCGTCTTCCTTGATCTGTTCGATCGTGCCCCAGGCGCGCTCGTACTGGGCGCGCTTCTTCGACAGGATCAGACGGCCTTCCTTGTCCTCCTTCTGGAGGACGAGGGCTTCGATGCCGTCTCCGACCTCGACCACCTCACCGGGGTCGACGTCGTGCTTGATGGACAGCTCGCGCGAGGGGATGACGCCCTCGGTCTTGTAGCCGATGTCCAGGAGGACCTCGTCGTGATCGACCTTCACCACGGTGCCCTCGACGATGTCGCCATCGTTGAAGTACTTGATGGTGGCATCGATGGCAGCCATGAGATCGTCGGCGCCGCCGATGTCGTTGATGGCGATCTGGGGGGTCGTGGTTTCGGTCATGTAGGTAGGAACTCCGTCGGAACAGGTATGAGTAGGGATGATGGACGTGCCGCGCCCCTGCGATCGGGGCGCATCCGCGCGCGCACCGCCCTCACGCGAGGGCGACGGACCCTGCCTCGAAGGGCACAGTCCACGCACAGACCCTCGACAGGCTACCAGCCGCGCCACCCTTGTGCGAGGGCGCGAAGCGTCCCCGCCGCCGGTGACGGTGTGAGTTGTCCCGCGTCCCGAGCGGCGGTCCCGAGCGTCAGTGCGCGGCCTCGAGCCAGTTCGCGCCGATGCCGATGCCCACCTCGAGCGGGACGGACAGCTCGAAGGCGGAGCCCATCCCCTCGGCGACCAGCTCGCGCAGCGCCACCTCCTCGCCGTGGGCGACGTCCAGGACCAGCTCGTCGTGCACCTGGAGCAGGACCCGTGAGCTCAGCTCCCGCTCGCGCAGCAGCTGGTCCACACGGAGCATGGCGAGCTTGATGATGTCCGCGGCGCTGCCCTGGATGGGCGAGTTCAGCGCGACCCGCTCGGCGTTCTCGCGGCGCTGACGGTTGTCGGAGGTGAGGTCCGGCAGGTACCGGCGCCGGCCCAGGATGGTCTCGGTGTACCCGGTCGAGCGCGCCGTCTCGACGCTCTGGCGCAGGAAGTCCCGGACCCCGCCGAACCGCTCGAAGTAGCCGTCGCGCAGCGCGGTCGCCTCGGACTGGGAGATGCGCAGCTGCCGGGCCAGCCCGAAAGCGCTGAGCCCGTAGGCGAGGCCGTAGCTGATCGCCTTGGTCTTCGAGCGCATCGCCGGGTCGACGTCCTCGGGAGCCACGTCGAACACACGGGAGGCGACGAAGCTGTGCAGGTCCTCGCCCGAGCGGAAGGCCTCGATCAGGCCGGCGTCCTCGGAGAGGTGGGCCATGATGCGCATCTCGATCTGCGAGTAGTCCGCGGTCATCAGCGCGGCGTACCCCTCGGAGGCGCGGAAGGCGGAACGGATCCGGCGGCCCTCCTCGGTACGGGTGGGGATGTTCTGCAGGTTGGGGTTGTTCGAGGAGAGCCGGCCGGTGGCGGCGATGTTCTGGTGGAAGGTGGTGTGGATGCGCCCGGCCGGGGAGATGAACCGTCGCAGCGTGTCGATGATCTGGCGCATCTTGGTCACGTCCCGATGCGCGAGCAGATCGGCGAGGAAGGGGTGCTGGGTCTTCTCGAACAGTTCCAGCAGCGTCTCCGCGTTGGTGCTGTACCCGGTCTTGGTGCGCCGCCCCTTGGGCAGGCCCAGCCGCTCGTAGAGGACCTCCTGCAGCTGCTTGGGCGAACCCAGGTTGATGTGGTCGCCGCCGATGTGCGAGTACGCCGACTCGGCGACGGCGACCTGCTTGGCCTCATGCTCCTCGTCGAGGCCTGCCAGGACGTCATCGGAGACGGCGATGCCGGTGGCCTCGACCTCTCCGATGACCCCGGCCAGCGGGAGCTCGAGGTCATCGTGCAGGGAGGCGGCTCCGCGTTCGTCGAGCTCGGCGCGCAGCAGGTGCTCCAGGCGCAGCACGGCGTCGGCCGCACGCCCCAGCTGGTCCCCGCCGGACTCCTCGGCGCCCAGGTCCAGCTCCTGCTGGGCGACGGCGGACTCGACCTGCAGGTCCTCCTGCAGGTGCCGCATCGTCAGTCCCGCGAGATCGGTCGGCCGCTGATCGGGCCGGCAGAGGAACTCGGCGATCGCGAGATCCGTGCGCCATCCGGCGACGGCGAGGCCGTGGCCGCGCAGCTGGTGGGAGACCAGCTTGGTGTCGTGGGCGGTCTTGGCGACCGCAGGATCGGCCAGCCACCGGCCGAGCGCCCCCTCGGCGGTGTCGTCGAGCTCTGCGAGATCGACGACCGCCAGCGTGCTGGCGGTGGCGAGGGCGAGCTGGCGCACCTCACCCTGGCCCAGCACCCAGCTCCCGTCGGTCGCGATCGCCGCAGCATCCGCGAAGGCCCCGTCCAGCAGGGAGATCAGTTCGCTCGAGCTCGGCCGCTGCAGCTCGGGCAGCTCGCGCTCGGGCTCCTGCGGGACCTCCTCGGCCGAGGACAGGAAGTCGGCGGGGACGTCACGGCGGATCCCCGGGCCGAAGGCGAGCTCGTCGAACACGGCGTTCAGCGCCGTGGCGTCACCGCGTCCGAGCCCGTAGTGCTCCGGATCCGCAGGCACGTCGAGGTCGGTGACAGCGGCGTTCATCAGCCGGTTGCGCTCGACGTCCTCGAGGTGGTCGCGCAGCGCCTGCCCGGCCTTGCCCTTGATCTCGTCGGCATGGGCGATGATGCCGGGCAGGTCGCCGTACTGGAGGATCCACTTCGCCGCCGTCTTGGGGCCCACGCCGGGCACACCCGGCAGATTGTCGGCGACCTCCCCCACCAGCGCCGCGAGGTCCGGGTACCGCGCCGGAGGGATCCCGTACTTCTCCTCGACCGCCTCGGGCGTCATCCGGCGCAGCTCCGTGACGCCCTTGACCGGCTGCAGCAGGGTCACGTTCTCCCCGACCAGCTGCAGGGCGTCACGGTCGCTGGAGACGATCAGCGCCTCGCCGCCCTCGGCGGCGGTGCGGGTGGCGAGCGTGGCGATGATGTCGTCGGCCTCGTAGTCCTCGACCGTCAGCCAGCGCACCCCGAGGGCATCGAGGAGCTGCATGATCAGCGGGATCTGCCCGGCGAAGTCGGGCGGGGTCTCGTCGCGGCCCGCCTTGTACTGCTCGTACATGCGATCGCGGAACGTCGCGCCGGGCAGGTCGAAGGCGACGACCACGTGGCTGGGACGCTCGGAGGCGACGACGTTGATGAGCATGCGGGCGAACCCGTACACGGCGTTGGTCGCCTGCCCGCGGCCGTCGGTGAATCCGTCGGCGGGCAACGCGAAGAACGCCCGGAACGCCATGGCATGTCCATCGATCAGCAGCAGCCGCTGACCGCTCAGATCGCTCGGGCGCTGGTCGCTCAGGTCGCTCGTACGCTGGCCTTCGAGGTCGTTCGCACTCATGGGGAGCAGTCTCCCACGTCGGCCCGACGCGCGCGCGGGTCCCGCTGTGGCAGGCTCGGTCCATGACCGACACGCCAGAGAACCACCCTGCCGGCTGCGACGGTCCGGCCGACGGTCAGGACCGGGCCGGCGTCTCCGCCCCGCTGTCCGGCGAGGACCTGCGCAGGATCGTCGAGCCCATGATCCGCGGCACGCTCATCGAACGCTGCGGCATGGAGCTGCTCAGCCTCGATGCTCGCGGCGGAACCATGACCATGCCCGTGGCCGGGAACACGCAGCCGGCGGGGCTGCTGCACGGCGGTGCCACCATCGCCCTCGCGGAGTCGGTTGCCTCGTTCGCAGGGATCCTCCGTGCCCGCGAGGTCCACGGCGACGGTGCCCAGGCCGTCGGCACCTCCGTCTCGGCGCTGCATCATCGCTCGGCGCGCGAGGGGATCGTCACGGCGACCTGCACGATCCGCCACGCCGGTCGGCAGGTGGCGAGCTACCTGGTCGACGTGCACGACGAGCGCGGCACACTGCTGAGCACCGTCACCGTCTCCACCATGCTGCTGCCGTCACGCTGACCGGGTGCCGGGGCGGGACGGGTCCGTGGTCAGGCGTCGACCTCGAAGCTGGTCGCTTCTCCGGTCTCGATCTCGTTCGCCTCGGTCCACGAGTAGGTCCGCAGGTCGCCGGTGCGCGGATCGGGACCGTCCCCCAGCTCCAGCGCCCCCATCCTGCCGACGAACGAGATCGTGGCACGGTCCCCGGCCTCCAGTGCGACGCGAAGGGTGCTGCGACAGTCGCCGTAGTCCGTGCATTCCTCGGTGCCGGTGAGCACCTGCCGGATCGAGCTGGCGATGTCGGTCCCCTGGACGGACAGGGCGTTCTGCGCGGCGAGTCCGGCGAGGATCACGGCGTCGTAGGCCTGCTGTGAGTACGCGTACCCGGTGTCCAGGAGGCCAGGGTCCACGTTGAGCATCATGTTGACGTGCTCGACGGTGAGCTCGCCGCCGGGTTCGAAACCCGTCGCCCTGGTCAGGCATTCCGGGGCGAGCTGCTCGTCGGCGTAGTCCACCGTCGCGGCCGGGGACAGTCGCGTGGGGAACTCGACGGTGGGGCGCTGACCCTCGTCCAGCGTCGCCTTGTACAGCTCGGAGAGCAGGCGACCCGCCTCCGGTCCGCCGTTGACCACCAGCAGCGCCGGCGGCGACTCCAGCACCTTCTCGACGATCTTTCCGATCGTGCCGATCTTGCCGAAGGGGTAGAAGTGCTTCGAGACGATCTTGCCGCCCTCGGGGTTGAGGACCTGCTCCAGCTCGTGCAGCAGGCTCTGGCCCTGGGCGGTGTCCTCGGAGACGTAGGCGACGGTGCCCGGGTCCCCGCCCTTGTCGGAGGAGCCCGCCCACGCTTCCTCCGCGTAGAGGGCCGCGATCGCGCGGTCGTTGGGGGCCAGCCGCACCAGCATGCCGGAGCTCTGCACCTCGGCCGCGCGCACGCTCATCCCCGAGGTGAAGACGTCGATCACCGCGATGCCGGCCTCCACGAAGGCAGGGATCGCCGCGATCAGTGCGTCCTCGTCGATGGAGGTGATCACGGCGGTCACCCCGGAGTCGGCCATCGAGGTGATCACGTCGGTGAGGTCCTCACCGGCCTCCTCCATCACGTGGCGCTCGGTCATCTCGACCTCATGGCCGAACAGGCCCTTCCATCGCGCGTTGACGTCGATCATGGCCTCGTGGACGGCGATGGCGATGGTCTTCTCGAAGGCGCCGGCGCGCCCGTAGGAGGCGCCGATCGAGCCCAGCACCAGCGGAACGTCGGGCTCCTCCTGCGCGGCGCCGGTGGGGGCGGTGGTGGTGGCACGGCCGCGGCCCCGGCCTCTGCGACCGTTGGTGCAGGCTGCCAGTGCGCCGGTGCCGAGGACTCCCGCCCCGAGTCGTCGCACCAGCCTGCGTCGTGAGATCACCATGCCCCCGTGCGTCCCCTCCCGCTCCGGGCCCGACGGCCCCGGATCGATGTCACTCCTTGCCGGGACCGCCCAGCTGATCGATGACGGCGTCGGCGACCTCGCGCATGGTCAGGCGACGGTCCATCGAGGTCTTCTGGATCCAGCGGAAGGCCTCCGGCTCCGACAGACCCATGTTGGTCTGCAGCAGGCCCTTGGCGCGGTCCACGCGCTTGCGGGTCTCGAACCGTTCGCCGAGATCCTGGATCTCGGCCTCCAGCTGCGTGATCTGAGTGAAGCGGGAGATCGCGATCTCGATCGCCGGCAGCAGGTCGGCCGGGGTGAAGGGCTTGACGACGTAGGCCATGGCGCCGGCATCGCGGGCGCGCTCGACGAGCTCGGCCTGCGAGAACGCCGTGAGCATCACGACGGGAGCGAGGTTGTCCTCACCGATGCGCTCAGCGGCGCTGACGCCGTCGGTCTGCGGCATCTTCACATCCATGATGACGACGTCGGGCCGCAGCTCACGAGCCTTGGTCACGGCGCTCTCGCCATCGCCGACCGCAGCGACCACCTCGAAACCGGCCTCGGTGAGGGTCTCGACGATGTCCATGCGGATGAGGCTCTCGTCCTCGGCCACGATGGCTGTGCGCTGGGAGCGGCCCTCCTCCTGCTCGGGGAGGTCCTGGGTGTCGTCGGGAAGGGAAGCGGTGTCGTCGTTCATGTCGCCCTATGTGTCGGGAGGGCCCGGCCGCGGGTCGGCACCCGGGCGGCCAAGGCCGGTGGTCATCAGCGGTATCCTAGTCCAGCCCTACTCCACGGGGGGCGAGCCGGGTTGGCGGAATGGTAGACGCGGCGCACTCAAAATGCGCTGTCCGCGAGGGCGTGCGGGTTCGAGTCCCGCACCCGGCACGCAGTACCGGCGTCGCACATCTCACGTGCGTGCCGCACCGGGAGACGGCGCCCGCCGGCCATGCAGGCCGGCGGGCGCCGTCTCGTCGGAGCGGGTCCGGATCAGGTCTGCGGCCCGGCGGCGATGCGGTCGGCCTCGATACGAGCGGACTCGGTGCCGTCGAGGTCGCCGATGCGGTGGACCCGGAGGGTGTTGGTGGAGCCGTGGACCCCGGGAGGCGACCCGGCCGCGATGATGACCAGATCGTTCTTCTGCAGGCCCTTGTGCTCGCGCAGCAGCTCGTCGACGACGCTGACCATCGCGTCGGAATCCTTCTGCATCGGCACCAGGTGCGCCTCGATGCCCCAGGTCAGGGACAGCTGGCGGGCGACCTCGGGGTACGGGGTCATCGCCAGCAGAGGGATCGTGGGACGCAGGCGGGACAGGCGCCGCGCGGTGTCGCCGGACTCGGTGAAGGTCACCAGGTACTGCGCCGAGAGCTGGTCACCGATCTCGGCGGCCGCGCGGGTGATCGCTCCGCCGCGGGTATGCGGGATGGTGCCCAGCGGGAGGATGCGGTCTGCGCCGTTCTCCTCGGTGTTGGTGACGATGCGGGCCATCGTGCGGACCGCCTCGAAGGGATAGGCGCCGACGCTGGTCTCGCCCGAGAGCATCACCGCGTCTGCGCCGTCGAGGATGGCGTTGGCGCAGTCGGAGGCCTCGGCGCGGGTGGGGCGCGGGCTCGTGATCATCGACTCCAGCACCTGGGTGGCGACGATCACCGGCTTGGCGTTGCGGCGGGCGAGCTCGATGGCGCGCTTCTGGACCAGCGGGACCTGCTCCAGCGGCAGCTCGACGCCGAGATCGCCGCGGGCGACCATGATGCCGTCGAAGGCACCGACGATGGAGCGCAGCGCGCGCACGGCCTGCGGCTTCTCGATCTTCGCGACGACGGGGACGCGGCGACCCTCTTCCTGCATGATCCGCAGCACCTCGTCCATGTCGTGCGCGTCGCGCACGAAGGACAGGGCGATCACGTCGGCGCCCAGGGCCAGGCCCCAGCGCAGATCCGCGACGTCCTTCTCGCTCATCGCCGGGACGGAGACGGCCACGCCGGGCAGGTTGATGCCCTTGCTGTCGGAGACCGGGCCGGGGACCTCGACGACCGTGCTGACCTCGGTCTCGGAGACGTCGGTGACACGGACGGAGACCTTGCCGTCGTCGATCAGGAGGACATCCCCCGGGCGGCAGTCGCCCGGCAGGCCCTTGAAGGTGGTCGAGACCCGCTGCTTGGTCCCCACGATGTCCTCGGTGGTGATGACGAACTCGTCACCGACCTCGAGCTGGTGCGGGCCGTCCTCGAACTTGCCGAGACGGATCTTGGGGCCCTGCAGATCGACCAGGATGGCGACGTTGCGGCCCAGATCCTCGGCCGCCTTGCGGATGTTCGCGTAGACCTGCTCGTGATCTTCGTGGGTGCCGTGGCTGAGGTTCATCCTCGCCACGTTCATCCCCGCCTCGATCAGGGTCCGGATCTGCTCGTAGGTATTGGTCGCCGGACCGAGTGTGCAGACGATCTTCGCTTTGCGCATGTCAACCCATCTGTAGTTCTGATAAGGGCCGCGGCCCGCCGGCGAACGTCACGGACGCTCGCCGAAGGGGCCGCAGCATCGCGTGTGGGCCCAGTCTTTCACACTGTGACGGGCTTCTCTCCCGGCGCGACGGGCGCATGGAGAGAGGTGTCCCCCATCAGGTGGCTGTCGACGGCGGCGGCGCAGGAGCGCCCCTCCGCGATCGCCCACACGATGAGGCTCTGACCGCGGGCGCAGTCGCCGGCGGTGAACACGCCGGGGACGTCCGTCGCCCACTGCCCGTCGTGCGCGACGTTGCCGCGCGAGGTGAGCTCCACGCCGAGCGAGGACAGCAGCCCGTCCGTGCGCGGCCCGGTGAAGCCCATGGCCACCAGCACCAGCGTCGCGGGCAGCACGGTCTCGGTCCCGGGGGTGGGCAGACGCTTCCCGTCGCGGAATTGGGTGCGCGCCACCCGGAGCCCGGTGACAGCCCCGTTCTCGTCGGTCTCGAAGCCGGTGGTCGAGGCGAGGTACGAACGCTCACCGCCCTCCTCGTGGGCGGTGGAGACCTCGTACAGCACCGGGTGCGTCGGCCAGGGCTGGTTCTCGTCGCGCTCGCTGGGGGGCTGAGTGCCGATGGCGAGGGTGGTCACCGACTTCGCGCCCTGGCGCAGGGCGGTGCCGAGGCAGTCCGCGCCGGTGTCGCCGCCGCCGATGATCACCACGTCCTTGCCCTCGGCGGTGATCTGGCCCTCCAGCTCGTCGCCGGCCACCCGGCGGTTGGCCTGGGTCAGGTACTCCATGGCCGGATGGATGCCCGCGGCGTCACGTCCGGGAACGTCCAGCTGCCGCGGCGTGCTCGCACCGGTGGCCAGCACCACGGCGTCGAACCGGGAGCGCAGCTTCTCGACGGAGAGGGCGCCGGGGCCCTCGCCGCCGACGTCGACACCGGTGCGGAACCGCGTGCCCTCAGCGCGCATCTGCTCGAGCCGGCGGTCGATGTGGCGCTTCTCCAGCTTGAACTCGGGGATGCCGTAGCGCAGCAGGCCGCCGATGCGGTCATCGCGCTCGAAGACGACCACCGAGTGGCCGGCACGGGTCAGCTGCTGCGCGGCGGCGAGGCCGGCCGGACCGGATCCGACGACGGCCACGGCGCGGCCGGTCTGACGGGACGGCTCGACGGGCTCGACCCAGCCCTCCTCGAAGGCGCGGTCGATGATCGAGACCTCGACGTTCTTGATGGTCACCGGCGGCTGGTTGATGCCCAGCACACAGCTGGACTCGCACGGCGCCGGGCAGGCGCGGCCGGTGAACTCCGGGAAGTTGTTGGTCGCGTGCAGGCGCTCGATCGCCTCGTGCCAGTCGTCGCGGTAGACCAGGTCGTTCCACTCCGGGATCAGGTTGCCCAGCGGGCAGCCCTGGTGGCAGAAGGGGATGCCGCAGTTCATGCAGCGCCCGGCCTGTCGGGAGACGACGTTCAGCGTGCCCTTCTCGCGGGCCTCGTACACCTCGCGCCAGTCCATGAGCCGCACCGGGACCGGCCGAGGGGCGGGCAGCTCGCGGTCGCGATACCGCAGGAATCCTCGGGGATCAGCCATGAGTGCTCTCCATGATCTCGTTCCAGACGTCGTTCGAATCGGGGTCGACCCCTTGGGCCAGCGCGTCCTCGCGGATCGAGGTGATGCGCAGGAAGGCGCGGGGGGCGACCTCGGTGAGCCGGCTCATCAGCTCGTCCTCGTCGGCCAGCAGGGCGGCCGCACGGTCGGAGCCGGTGCGCCGGGCGTGCTCGGAGACCGCCTCCAGGACGAAGGCCCGGTGCTCCTCGCGCACGGGCGTGATCTCGAAGGTGGCGGCGTCCTTGGGGTTCAGGGAGGCCGTATCGAGATCGAGGACGAACAGCGTGCCCCCGCTCATGCCGGCGCCCAGGTTGCGTCCCGTCGGGCCCAGGATCACCACGGCGCCACCGGTCATGTACTCCGCGCCGTGGTCGCCGATGCCCTCGACGACCAGGGTGGCCCCGGAATTGCGCACGCCGAACCGCTCCCCTGCGGAGCCGGCCAGCAGCAGTCTGCCGCTGGTGGCCCCGTAGGCGCAGGTGTTGCCCGCGATCGGGGCGGAGGTCAGTGAGGGGGCGGAGCCGGCGCCGTGGCCGATGGCGATCACACCGCCGGAGAGCCCCTTGCCGACGTAGTCGTTGGCGTCGCCCCGCAGCTGGAGGGAGATGCCGGCCGGGAGGAAGGCGCCGAAGGACTGCCCGCCGGTGCCCTCGAGATCGAGCACGACGGAGTCCTCGGCCAGACCCTCGCCCCCGGTGCGCCGGGTGACTTCGTGGCCCAGGAGCGTGCCCGTGCTGCGCTGGACGTTGCTGATGGTGTCGGTGATGTGCACCGAGGCCAGCCGTCCCTCGATGACCTCGGCGGCCTGTTCGATCCAGGGGTGGTCCGCCGCCCGTTCCAGCTGGTGGTCCTGGTCGCGCCGGCGCCGGGGGAAGTCGCCCTCGTGGATGACGGGGGCGGCGAGGATCGCCTCGAGATCGAGACCCTCGCGCTTGGCCGCACCCAGCACCGAGCGGCTCATCGTGTCGTCGCGCAGACCCAGCAGGTCGGTGCGACCGATCGCCTCGTCCAGAGAGCGCAGACCCAGTGCGGCGAGGTGCTCGCGGACCTGCTCGGCGACGAACTGGAAGAACGTCACCACGTGCTCGGCCTGGCCGGTGTAGCGCGCACGCAGCTCGGGGTTCTGGGTGGCCACGCCCACCGGGCAGGTGTCCAGGTGGCACACGCGCATCATCACGCAGCCGGAGACGACCAGCGGAGCGGACGCGAAGCCGTACTCCTCGGCGCCCAGCAGGGCGGCGATGATCACGTCGCGTCCGGTCTTCATCTGCCCGTCGACCTGCACCGTGATGCGGTCGCGCAGGCCGTTCAGCAGCAGGGTCTGCTGCGTCTCGGCCAGGCCCAGCTCCCAGGGGGTGCCGGCGTGCTTGAGCGAGTTCAGCGGGCTGGCCCCCGTGCCGCCGTCGTGGCCGGAGATCAGCACCACGTCGGCGTGCGCCTTGGACACGCCGGTCGCGACCGTGCCGACCCCGAAGCGGGAGACCAGCTTGACGTGGACGCGGGCGGCGGGGTTCGCCGACTTGGCGTCGTGGATCAGCTGGGCGAGATCCTCGATCGAGTAGATGTCGTGGTGCGGCGGCGGGGAGATCAGGCCGATGCCGGGGGTGGAGTGGCGGGTCCGTGCGATCCACGGGTAGACCTTCTCCGGGGGCAGCTGGCCGCCCTCGCCGGGCTTCGCACCCTGGGCGATCTTGATCTGGATGTCCCGCGCGAACGTCAGGTACTGGCTGGTCACGCCGAAGCGGCCGGAGGCGATCTGCTTGATCGCGCTGCGCCGCTCAGGATCGTGCAGACGCTCCGTGTCCTCGCCGCCCTCACCGCTGTTGGACATGCCGCCCAGGCGGTTCATCGCGATGGCCAGCGTCTCGTGGGCCTCCTGCGAGATGGACCCGTAGCTCATCGCGCCGGTCATGAAGCGGCGGGTGATCGACTCGACCGGCTCGACCTCCTCGATCGGCACCGGCGACTGGTCCTCCGTGCGCAGCTTCAGCAGCCCGCGGATGGTCATCAGACGTTCGTGCTGGTCGTCGACCTCGTCCGTGTAGCGACGGAACTCGTCGTACTGACGGGTGCGCGCCGAGTGCTGCAGGCGGAAGACGGCCTCGGGCGTGAACAGGTGCGGCTCGCCCTCGCGGCGCCACTGGTACTCGCCGCCGACGGGCAGGCTCCGGTGAGCCTGGTGGACGCCGTCGACCGGGTAGGCCAGGGCGTGGCGGGCCGCGTTCTCCTGGGCGATGACGTCGAGGTCGATGCCGCCGATGCGGGAGATGGTGCCCGGGAAGTAGGTGTCCACCAGGTCCTGGGAGAGGCCGACGGCCTCGAAGATCTGCGCGCCGCGGTACGAGGCCACCGTGGCGATGCCCATCTTCGACATGATCTTCAGGACGCCCTTGCCGAGGGCGACGATGAGGTTGCGCACCGCCTGCTCGGGGGCGACGTCGCTGACCACGCCGCGCTCGACGAGCTCCTCGACGCTCTCCATCGCGAGGTAGGGGTTGATGGCGCTGGCGCCGTAGCCGATCAGCAGGGCGGCGTGGTGGACCTCGCGGACGTCGCCGGCCTCGACCAGCAGGGCCGCGGCGGTACGGCGGCCCGTGCGCACCAGATGGTGCTGGACGGCGCTGGTCAGCAGCAGCGAGGGGATCGGCGCGAGCACCTGGTTCGCATCACGGTCCGAGAGCACCAGGAAGGTGGCGCCGTCGTCGATCGCGGCGACCGCTTCGTCACAGATCTCCTGCAGACGCTTCTCGAGCGCCTCGGTGCCGCCCGCGACCGGGTACAGGCCGCGCAGGCGCACGGTGCGGAAGTCCGCGGTCGCCGGGTTGGCGTCGACCGCCACGATCTTGGCGAGCTCGTCGTTGTCGATGATGGGGAAGTCCAGCGCCAGCTGGCGAGCGTGCTGCGGGGTGGCGTCGAGCAGGTTCCGCGCCTGGCCGATGGCCACGCCCAGCGAGGTCACGATCTCCTCGCGCAGGGAGTCCAGCGGAGGGTTGGTGACCTGGGCGAACATCTGGGTGAAGTAGTCGAACAGCAGCCTCGGGCGATCCGAGAGCACCGCGATCGGGGTGTCGGTGCCCATCGCACCGAGCGGCTCCGCGCCCTTGGCGGCCATCGGGGCGAGCAGGATCCTCAGCTCCTCCTCGGTGTACCCGAACGTCTGCTGACGCCGGACCACGGAGGAGCGGGTGTGGGTGATGTGCTCGCGGGAGGGCAGCTCGGACAGATTCACCTTCTGCTCGCGCACCCAGGTCCCGTACGGGTGCTCGGTGGCGATGCGGTGCTTGAGCTCCTGGCTGGGCACGATCTCGCCCTCGGCGACGTCCACCAGGAAGATCTCGCCCGGCGCGACGCGCCCGGTGCGCACCAGGGAGGAGCGCGGGACGTCCAGCAGCCCGGTCTCCGAGCCCAGGATCACCAGGTCGTCGTCGGTGACCCAGTACCGCAAGGGGCGCAGCCCGTTGCGGTCCAGGCGCGCACCGACCTGCGTGCCATCGGTGAAGACGACCGAGGCCGGGCCGTCCCACGGCTCCTGCAGGGCGGCGTGGAACTCGTAGAAGGCCCGCAGGTCCGGGTCCATCGAGTCGTCGTTCTCCCACGGCTCGGGGATCAGCATCATCAGCGCGTGCGGGAGCGAGCGGCCCGAGAGGTTCAGCAGCTCGAGGGTCTCGTCCAGGCTCGCCGAGTCCGACGCCCCGGGCGTGCTGACCGGCAGCAGCCGCGCGAAGTCCTCGCCGAACACGTCGGTGCGCATGCTGCCCTCGGCGGCGCGCAGCCGGTTGCGGTTGCCGATCACCGTGTTGATCTCGCCGTTGTGGGCCAGGGTCCGGAAGGGATGGGCCAGCGGCCAGGCCGGGAACGTGTTGGTCGAGAACCGGGAGTGGACGATCGCCAGCTCGGCCTCGAACCGCGGGTCGTGCAGGTCCGGGTAGAACTGCTCGAGCTGGGCCGGGGTGAGCATGCCCTTGTAGACCATCACGCGCGTGGACAGCGAGGGGAAGTAGGCGCGGGTGGTGTGCTCGACCCGGCGGCGCACCGCGAAGGCGGCGCGCTCGAGCTCGATACCGGTGCGCTGACCGGCCGCGTCGGCGACGAAGACCTGCACGAAGTCGGGGCGGACGGCCTCGGCGGAGGGCCCGACGAGGCCGTCGGTGGTGGGCACCTCGCGCTGGCCGAGGACTCGCAGGCCCTCCTCGGCGCAGATCGACTCGAGGGCCTCGAACGCCTCGCGGCGGCCCTCCTCGTCGCGGGGGACGAAGGCGATGCCGGCGGCGTAGGAGCCCAGCGGCGGCAGCTCGAGGCCGCTGACCTCGCGCAGAAACGAATCCGGCAGCTGGACCATGATTCCGGCGCCGTCACCGGTGGCCTCCTCGGCACCGACGGCTCCGCGGTGCTCGAGGTTGCGCAGCGCCGTCAGGGCGTGCTCGACGATGTCGTGGCCGGGGCGGCCGCGGAGGGTGGCGATCATCGCCACGCCGCACGAGTCGCCCTCGCTCTCGGGGCGGTAGAGGCCCTGCGAGGCGGGGAAGCGGGAGAAGCGGGTATCGAGGGGGTGCATACGAGCCCTTCCAGGTGGGCGGCCGGTGACGGCTCGCCGGTGGTCGACGGGTGCCCGGTCCGGGCCACGGTCCTCAGGCGCGTCTGTGGCGTCCGGTGTCCGTGGGGCCCTCCGGGTCCCGGGGGGAGGATTCTTCGTCGGCGGCGGGAGGAGTCCCGGATCTGTCGGGCTCGTCCTCGTCGTCGGGGTCCTCGTCCTCGGCGGGGGCGGGTACGACGAACGATCCGTCGGCCGCGACGACCTCGCCGCCGCGCCGGCGTTGTCGCACGGTGAGGATCACGAAGGCGAGTAGGGCGACCAGAACCATGATGATAGCGACCAGGGTGTGGATGCGCAGCGGCCCGATCATCAGGACGGGCTCGCTGCGGATGGCGTCGATCCAGGCGCGGCCGGTCGAGTAGATCCCGGCGTAGGCCCAGAACACGCGGCCGCCGCCCAGCTCGAAGCGGCGCGCCAGGGCCAGCAGCACCACGACACCGACGAGGTTCCACAGCTGCTCGTACAGGAAGGTCGGGTGGTACGTGCCGGGCTCACAGCCGGGGATCGTGGTGCCGTTGGTGACGCACGTGACGTCCCACGCCCACCAGGTGTCCAGGGGCGGGCCGTAGAGCTCCTGGTTGAACCAGTTGCCGAACCGGCCGATGGCCTGCGCGACCATCAGGGTGGGGGCGATGGTGTCGGCCAGGGCCGTGAACGAGACCTGCTTCATCCGGGCCATGAAGTATGCCGCGATCGCGCCGCCGGCCACGCCGCCGTAGATCGCCAGGCCGCCCTGCCAGATGTAGAGCACGGCGATGGGGTTCCCGCCCTCCCCGAAGAACGGGGCCGGGGAGGTCAGCACGTGCCAGATGCGGGCGCCGATGATCCCGGCGATGATCGCGACGAACACGATGTCGAAGAGGTCGTCGCCGTCGCCGCCGCGCGCGACCCAGCGCTTGGTGGCCCACCACAGGGCCACCCCCATCCCGAGCAGGATGCAGATCGCGTAGAAGTGCACCGTGAGCGGGCCGAGGGAGAGCGAGGAGATGGGCGAACTGGGGATCATGTCCGGGCTCTCCTCACTGTGGTGCGGGACGGCTGGGCGGTGCGGGACGACGGGGCGGCGGACTCGCCGGGCGATCGGGCCCGCCCCGCTGGGGCCGGCCCGAGAGCGGACCGGGCGGCCCCTGTGGATGCTGCGCCGACGGGGTGGTGCCGTGCGGGTCCTTCGGGCCGGTACTACGAGGCGGTGCGAGCGCGCTCCACTCCGGCGCGCAGATCGTCGGCCACGGCTGCGAGGGCGGTGCGGGTCGCAGGGGCGTCGCCCGCGTTGTCCAGCAGCGTGCGCACGAAGGCGGAGCCGACGATCACTCCATCAGCGTACGCGCCGACCTGCGCGGCCTGCTCACCGTTCGAGACGCCGAGACCGACGCAGACGTTGCGGGCGCCGGCCGCGCGGGTGCGCGCCACCAGGTCCTCGGTGGCCGCCGACACGCTCGCGCGGGTCCCGGTGACGCCCATCGTGCTCGCCGCGTAGACGAAGCCCGTTGTGTGGGAGACCACATGGGCGAGGCGGTCCGGCGGCGAGCTGGGTGCGACCAGGAACACGCGGTCCACGCCGTGCTCCTCGCTCGCGGCGATCCAGTCGGCGCCCTCATCGGGGATCAGGTCGGGGGTGATGACTCCGGCCCCGCCGGCCGCGGCGAGGTCGCGCGCGAAGGCGGCGGGCCCGTAGGCGAGGACCGGGTTCCAGTAGGACATGACGAGGATGGCGGCTCCGCGGCCCGAGAGCGCCTCGACGGCCTCGAGCACGTGACGGGTGCGCACTCCACCGGCCAGGGCGGCCGAGGCCGCCTGCTGGATCACCGGTCCGTCCATGACCGGGTCCGAGTACGGAAGGCCCAGCTCGATCATGTCGGCTCCGTGATCGATGAGCACCCGGGCGGCGTCGATGGACTGCTCGACGTCGGGATACCCGACGGGCAGGTAGCCGATGAGTGCAGAGCGGTTCTCGCTGCGGGCGATGTCCAGGGCGTCGCCCGCGCGCACGCGGGCGGTCTCGGTGGCGCTCATCGGGACACCCCTCCCTCGGCACCGGCAGGGCCGGTGGCGTCTCCGGCGGTGGTGCGGGCGCGGGCGCGGAGGCTCTCGAGGTCGGCGCGGGCGGGGTCCTCGCCCACCAGGCCGAACCAGCGGGAGGCGGTGTCGACGTCCTTGTCCCCCCGACCGGAGAGGCTGACCAGGATGACGGCCTCCTCCCCCAGCTCCCGGCCCAGTTCGAGGGCTCCGGCCAGTGCGTGGGCGGATTCGATCGCGGGCATGATGCCCTCGGTCATGGACAGCAGGGCGAAGGCGTCCATGGCGGGGCCGTCGTCGATGGCCCGGTACTCGGCACGGCCGATGTCCGCGAGCCAGGCGTGCTCGGGGCCCACGCTGGGGTAGTCCAGCCCGGCGGAGACCGAGTGCGAGGGGATGGTCTGGCCGTCCTGGTCCTGCATCACGAAGCTGCGGGCCCCGTGGAGCACCCCGGCGGACCCTCCGGAGATGGTCGAGGAGTGCCGACCCGAGTCGATGCCGTCTCCTCCGGCCTCGCAGCCGATCAGCCGGACGACGGGGTCCACGTCGTCGAGGAACGCGTGGAAGATGCCCATCGCGTTCGAGCCGCCGCCGACGCAGGCGACCACCGCGTCGGGCAGGCGGCCCACCCGCTCGAGGGTCTGGGAGCGCGCCTCCTCGCCGATGATGCGATGGAAGTCGCGGACCATCACCGGGAAGGGGTGCGGTCCGGCGACGGTGCCCAGGAGGTAGTGGGTGCTCTCGACGTTGGCGACCCAGTCGCGGAACGCTTCGTTGATGGCGTCCTTGAGGGTGCGGGAGCCTTGGCTGACCGGGACCACGTCGGCCCCGAGCAGGCGCATCCTGGCGACGTTCAGCGCCTGCCGCTCGGTGTCCTCCTCGCCCATGTAGATCGTGCAGTCCAGGCCGAACAGGGCCGCTGCGGTGGCGGTGGCGACGCCGTGCTGGCCGGCGCCGGTCTCCGCGATGACCCGGGACTTGCCCATGCGCTTGGTCAGCAGTGCCTGGCCGAGGACGTTGTTGATCTTGTGGCTGCCGGTGTGGTTGAGGTCCTCGCGCTTGAGCAGGATCCGGGCGCCGCCGGCGAGCTGGGAGAAGCGCGGCACCTCGGACAGCAGCGAGGGCCGGCCGGTGTACTCCGCTGCCAGGCGCTGCAGCTCGACCGCGAACTCCGGGTCCACGACGGCCTTCTCGTAGGTCTCGGTGAGCTCGTCGAGGGCCGGGACCAGGGCTTCGGGCAGGAATCGACCGCCGAAGTCCCCGAAGTAGGGGCCGGACTCGGAGCGCAGCTGCCCGGCGGGACGCTGCATATCGGTGCGGACCTGGCCATCGGGCGGGACGGGCTGGGGATGCGGGGCGCTCATGCGCGGGCTCCTTCCGGGGCGGTGCGACCGCGACGTGCGACCTGGCGGAACGCGGTGACGGCGGCGGCAGGATCACCGGCGGTGACCAGTGCCTCGCCGACCAGCACGGCGTCTGCTCCGGCCGCGGCATAGGCCTCGACGTCCTGGACGGAGGCCACGGCCGATTCCCCGATGGCCAGCGGTCCGGCCGGGATCCTGCGCAGCAGGTCACCGGCACGGTCGGGGTGCACGTCGAGGGTCTTGAGGTCGCGGGCGTTGACGCCGAGGAGGTCGGCATCCAGGGCGAGGGCACGGTCGAGCTCGTCGGCGGTGTGGGCCTCGATCAGGGCATGCATCCCCAGCTCGGCCGTGAGCTCGGCGAGGTCGCGCAGTAGTGAATCCTCCAGCGCCGCCACGATCAGCAGGATCAGGTCGGCGCCATGGGCGCGCGCTTCCAGCACCTGGTACGGATCGACGATGAAGTCCTTGCGCAGTACGGGAACGTCGACGCGCGCACGCACGGCGTCGAGGTCCTCCAGGGAGCCGCGGAAGCGGCGGGGCTCGGTCAGGACGCTGATCGCGCTCGCACCGCTGTCGGCGTAGATCGCCGCGAGGTCGGCAGGAGCGGGGATCTCTGCGAGTGCGCCCTTGGAGGGGCTGGCACGCTTGACCTCGGCGATGAGGCCCATCGTGGTGCCGTCCCCGCGCAGGGCGGCGCGGGCGTCGCGGGCCGGGGCGGCGTCACGGGCGAGCTGCTCGAGCTCGGTGGCGGGCGTCGCCGCGCGTCGGGGCTCGAGGTCCTCTCGCACCCCGGCGATGATGTCGTCGAGCACGGTGCCGGTGGGGGTCACGGGTGCCTCCTGCAGCGGTCTGGGGCGGGATCGCCGGTGGTGCGATCGGGACGGGGGTCGGTGCTCAGGCGCCGACGAAGGAGATCGGGGCGAGGAACCAGAAGGCGGGGATGTTCCGCAGCACGGTGAACAGGGCCACCAGGGCGCCCAGCAGGATCATCACGCGGTTCGAGGGCAGCATGCCGATCGGCCTGCCCCGTGCCCGTCGTACGGTCCACAGGGCGAGCCCCGCGGCCACGGCCGGCAGGGCGAGGATGATCAGCGCATTGCTGCGCAGAGCGAGCAGCAGGTTCCCCTCCAGCAGCGCGTGGACGGCACGGATCGCCCCGCACCCGGGGCAGTCCAGCCCGGTCAGGGTGTGGACGATGCACAGGGGCACGTTCGTGCGGAAGGGGTCGAAGGTGGCCTGGACCGTGAGAGCGACGAGGAGCCCGCTGGCCACGATCCCCAGGGGCAGCAGGGTCCTGCGGAGTCCGCCGGCGGGGGCGTCCGGCACGGCGTGGCCGTGCTGGTCCCGCGCCGCCCAGGTCATCTCGAGTCGTTCTGGACGAGTTCCGGCTTGGGCTGGCCGAGACCGGCGAGCGACATGACGATGCCCGCGATGATCGCGAGCGCCATCACGCCGATGCCGATCCACACCAGAAGCATCATGGCCAGGATCATTCCCGCGGCCACGATGGCCGAGCCGAAGACCACGCCCATGGTCAGCGTCCAGGCGGCCGCGGTCTTGCCCTCGTTGTGGGGCGGGTGCGGCGGCACGGCGTAGGTCTTGGTCATGGTCCTTCTCCGGTAGGGGGCCCTGTCGAGGCTATTGTGCCACGTCATGGCGCCACGGACGGGGCGGCGTCCGGCGCTGTCGCTCAGGTGTCGGAGGCCGGGTGATCACGGTCACCGAGCTGCTGCCCGGAGGCGCGGCGCTGCGCGCCGTCGCCCGGTTCGCTCTCGGGGCCCGGCTCGGCACGGGCGTCGACGTCCGCACTGGGATCCTCGCCCCGGGTCAGGGCGTCCCAGGCCGCGGCAGGGTCCTCCGCCGGGTCCGCCGTGACGGTGACGGCGGCGCTGCGGTACCGCGTGCCGACGGGCCAGGTCCGGCCCGCCACGAGGACGATCAGACCGGTCGCGGCCACGGCCAGGGCGGGCAGGAGCGTGAGCAGGGGCCAGGCGGTGGCCTGGGCCTGCACCTGGGAGCCGAGGACGCCCGTGGCGCCGGCGACCGCGGAGCCGGAGGCCGAGATCGGGTCTGCGCTCACCATGACCGCCGAATATCCGCCGGCCAGTCCCGCGGCGAGCAGCACGGGGCCGGTCACGAAGCGCACCCAGGTCGAGGACAGCGTGGTCGCCAGCGCCGCGGCGACCGCGACGATCGCCACGGCGAGCACGGCGGGAGCGGCGTCGGTGCCCTTGACGGCCACGTCCTGCGTGGTGCCGGCGAGGTCCGGCGCCGAGGCCTGCACCCAGGTCATCCGGGTGGCACCGGCCAGCAGGGCCGAGGCGAACAGGCCGGCCAGCACGGTCATCCGCCGGCTCGGGGTGCGCCGCGATCGCGCGGGCCCGGCCGGGGCCAGGTCGGACGTCGGCTCTTCCGGAGGGTCCGCGGGGCGGGAGGTGCTCATGCGGACCGCAGCGTATCGGCCGAGGCGACGGCGCGCAGGGCCGCGGCCGCCTTCGACTGGGTCTCGCGGTGCTCCATGGTGGGGTCGGAGTCGGCGACCACTCCCCCGCCGGCCTGGACGTGCGCGGTGCCGTCCTTGAGCACGGCGGTGCGGATGGCGATGGCCATGTCCATGTCCCCGGCGAAGTCGATGTACCCGACGGTGCCGCCGTACACGCCGCGCCGGACCGGCTCGAGCCGGTCGATGATCCGCATGGCCGCCGGCTTCGGGGCCCCGGAGAGGGTCCCGGCCGGGAACGTGGCCCGCAGCGCGTCGTAGGCCAGGGCGTCGTCACGGATGCGCCCGGTGACGGTGGAGACGATGTGCTGGATGTGGGAGAAGCGCTGGATGTGCATGAAGTCGCGCACCACCACGGTGCCGGGATCGCAGAACTTCTGGAGATCGTTGCGGGCGAGGTCGACGAGCATGAGGTGCTCGGAGCGCTCCTTGGCATCGGCCAGCAGCTCCTGGGCGAGGCGCTCGTCCTCCTCCGGGCCCGCGCCGCGCGGGCGGGAGCCGGCGATGGGGTGCGTGGTGGCGGTCCTGCCGCGCACGGTGACCAGCGACTCGGGACTCGCGCCCACCACGTCGATGGGCTCGCCGCTCGCATCGACGGTGCGCAGGAGATACATGTAGGGGCTGGGGTTCATCCGCCGCAGCACCCGGTACACGTCCAGCGGGTCCGCCGCCACCGGCAGGGAGAAGCGCTGCGAGGGCACCACCTGGAAGATCTCGCCGTCGATGATGTCGCGGACGGCGTCCTGCACGGCCCGCTCGTACTCGAGCTGCGCGGTGCGCGCCTTCGGCTCGAGGTCGCGAACGGTCTCGTAGACCATCGCACCGGTGCTCACCGGGGTGCGCAGGCGCTCCCGCATCGCCTCCAGGCGCGCGAGCGCGTCATCGTAGGCGGCATCGACTCCGTCGGCCGTGGCGTCGAGGTTCAGCGCGTTGGCGACCAGCACCACCGTGGAGTCGTGGTCGTCGTGGACGACCACGTCCTGGGCGAGGAGCATCGAGAGATCCGGCAGGCCCACCTCGTCGGGCGGGGAGACCTCGAGCTTCTCCCAGTGACGCACCGCGTCGTAGGCGAGATAGCCGACCATGCCGCCGGAGAAGGGAGGCAGGTGCGGCTGGCGGGCGGCGCGGAAGGCGCTGGTGACGGCGCGCAGCGCCTCCACGGGGCTGCCGGTGGTGGGCACACCGGCCGGGACGTCGCCGATCCAGCGGGCGCTGCCCTCGCGCTCGGTCAGCACGGCGCGGGCGCGGGTGCCGATGATCGACCAGCGTGAGGCCTCGCCCTCCCCCGCGGACTCCAGGAGGAAGGTGCCGCGGCCGTCGCCGTCCGCCGTCAGACGGCGGTACAGCGAGACCGGGGTGTCCTCGTCGGCCAGCAGCCGCATGCTCACGGGGACCACCCGCTGGCGGGCGGCCAGGGCGCGGAAGGTCTCGCGGTCGGGGTGGATCACGCCGAGGGCGTCGCCCTCGCGCCCCGCGACCAGCTCCGGGTACGCCTCGGAGGGGTCGGCGGCAGCGGCATCCGGCGCGGTCGGGTGCTCCGGGTTCATGCGTGCCGCTCCGCGGGCGAGAGGGAGAGGGCGCCCAGGTCCCCGCCGTCGAAGCAGGTCTCGGTGCCGCGGTGGCAGGCCGCGCCGACCTGGTCGACCTGGACCAGCAGCGTGTCGCCGTCGCAGTCCAGTGCCACGGCGCGGACCCATTGCACGTGCCCGCTGGTGTCACCCTTGCGCCAGTACTCCCCGCGGGAGCGCGACCAGTAGGTGGCCCGCCCGCTGGTCAGGGTGCGGTGCAGGGCCTCGTCGTCCATCCAGCCGACCATCAGTACGCGCTGGTCGGCGGCGTCCTGGACCACGGCGGTGAGCAGTCCGCGCTCGTCGTGCTTGAGGCGGGCGGCGAGCTCCGGGTCGAGGCCCGCGGCAGAGGTCGGGTCAGGCGTGGTCACAGGGCGTTCTCCAGCTCCTCGGCTCGATCGGTGCGTTCCCAGGTGAACTCCGGCAGCTCGCGGCCGAAATGGCCGTGGACCGAGGTCAGTGCGTAGATCGGGCGCAGCAGGTCGAGGGCGTCGATGAGGGCGGCCGGCCGCAGGTCGAAGACCTTGCGGACCGCCGCCGCGATCTGGTGGGCAGGGGCGTGGCCGGTGCCGAAGGTCTCGACGTACAGGCCGACGGGTTCGGCGACGCCGATGGCGTAGGCCACCTGGACCTCGCAGCGATCGGCGAGCCCGGCGGCGACGATGTTCTTGGCCACCCAGCGCATCGCGTAGGCACCGGAGCGGTCCACCTTCGAGGGGTCCTTCCCGGAGAAGGCGCCACCACCGTGGCGGGCCATGCCGCCGTAGGTGTCCACGATGATCTTGCGACCGGTCAGCCCGGCATCGCCCTTGGGCCCGCCCAGGACGAAGCGCCCGGAGGGATTGATGTGGACGGCGACGTCGGAGACGTCCAGCCCCAGTCCCGCGAGATCCTCCAGCACGGGCGCGATCACCACGCGCGAGATCGCCGGGGCCAGCTGGCCCTCCAGGTCGACCTCCTCGCTGTGCTGGGTCGAGACCACGATCGCCTCGACGCTGCGGGCCACGCCCTGCTCGTCGTACCCGATGGAGACCTGGGTCTTGCCGTCGGGACGGAGGTAGGGCAGGACCTCATCGCGGCGGGCGACGGAGAGATGGCGCACCAGGCGGTGGGCGGCGTGGATCGGCAGCGGCATCAGCTCGGGGGTGTCGTTGCAGGCGTAGCCGAACATGAGGCCCTGGTCACCGGCGCCGAGCCGTGCGAAGGCGCCGCCGGTCCCTGCGCCGTCCCGGCTCTCGACGGAGTTGTCGACGCCGGCGGCGATATCCGGGGACTGCGCGCCGATGGAGACCTCGATGCCGCACGAGTCCGCGTCGAACCCCTTGATGGAGGAGTCGTAGCCGATGTCCCGGATCACGTTGCGCACGATGGTGGCGACGTCGCTGTAGCCGGTGGTGCGGACCTCTCCGGCGACGTGGACGAGGCCGGTGGTCACCATCGTCTCGACGGCGACGCGGGCGCTCGCGTCCTGGGACAGCAGATCATCGAGGATGGCGTCGGAGATCTGGTCGCAGATCTTGTCGGGATGACCTTCGGTGACCGATTCGGAGGTGAAGGTGCGCAGCTCGCTGGAGGTCATGGGGTCCAGGATACGTCGGCGAACCGACCGGCCAGCTCGTCGAGGACCGCGTGGGCGACGGCGATCTTGCTGCCCGCGCTCTCCGCGATCTCCTCGCCCCGGCCGTCGAGGATCCGTACCGCGTTGTCCGCGCCGCCGAAGACGTCACCGCTGACGTCGTTGAACACGAGCAGGTCGGCTCCCTTGCGGCGCGCTTTCTCGCGGGCGAGCTCGAGGGAGCTGCGCCCCTCTCCCCCGGTCTCCGCGGCGAAGCCGATGATGACGGGGCGGGCTTCCTGCCCGCGTCGCTGCACGCTGGTGCGCAGGATGTCCTCGGTGCGGCGGAGGGCGAGGGCGGGCACGGAGTCCTCGTCGCCGTCGTCCTTCTTGATCTTCGACTCGGAGCGGTCGGCGGCGGTGAAGTCGGCGACGGCGGCCGCCATGATCAGCGCATCGACCTCGCTGCTGTGCTCGGCGATCACTGCGGCGAGCTCCGCGGCGCTGCCGGCGTCGAGGCGCCGTGCCCCGGGGGGCGTCTCGAGCTCGACGTTGGCGGCGGCCAGGCGCACGGTCGCGCCGCGGACCAGGGCGGCGTGGGCCAGTGCCCACCCCTGCCGGCCCGAGGAGTGGTTGGCGAGGAAACGCACCGGGTCCAGCGGCTCACGGGTGCCGCCGGCACTGATCAGGAGCTGGCGACCGGCGAGGTCGCGGCGCACAGCCCCGTGCGCATCCCGCGGAGCGGCGATCGCCGCGTGGGCGGCCTCCAGCAGTGCGTCGGGTTCGGGAAGGCGGCCGGGACCGGAATCCGGTCCCGTGAGACGGCCCACCGCGGGCTCGAGCACACTGACTCCCCGCTCACGGAGCACCCGCACGTTCTCGCGGGTCGAGGGGTGCTCCCACATCTCGGTGTGCATTGCGGGAGCGACCAGCACCGGGGCACGAGTGACCAGCAGTGATGCGGTCAGGAGGTCATCGGCGCGACCGATCCGCAGCCGTGCCAGGAGGTCGGCGGTGGCGGGAGCGATCACCACCAGATCAGCGTCCTGGCCGACGCGGACGTGGGCGACCTCGTCGACGTCCTCGAAGACGGAGGTGCGCACCGGGTGGTGGCTCAGGGCCTCCCAGGTGGCGGCTCCGACGAACTCGAGCGAGGAGGCGGTGGGCAGCACGCGGACGTCGGCCCCGGCAGCAACAAGACCGCGCACCAGGTGCGCGGTCTTGTACGCGGCGATCCCGCCGCCGACGCCCACGAGCACGCGAGCACCCTCGAGGGTGCGCACCACGCTGCTCATCGGATCTCCCGGCGGTGGGGCGGTCTCAGAAGGTGAGGTCGGTCGGCGGGATCTCGGGGGCGTCGTCGCCGAGCTTGAGCGGAGCCGGGGCATTCGGATCGGGCTCGTTGGCGGCGGCGTACTCCTCCTCGTCGACCTCGCGGACCGTCAGCAGACCCTCGTCGATCTCGCGCAGCGCGATCGACAGCGGCTTCTCCTGGTTGTCGACGTCGACCAGCGGGCCGACGAACTCGAGCAGACCCTCGGAGAGCTGCGAGTAGTAGGCGTTGATCTGGCGGGCGCGCTGCGAGGAGTACAGGACCAGGGCGTACTTGGAGTCGACGGTCTCGAGGAGACGATCGATCGGCGGGTTCGTGATGCCTTCGGGCTGAGCGACTGTTCCGGCCACGGATGTCCCTTCGTGAGTTTCGGCGTGCGACGGTCCAGGATACGCCCTGGACCCCGGTGCGGGCGAGGGGTCCGGCGCGCGGGCCGGGTGACCTCGCGCACCCCGGCGGTCAGTCGGGCTCGTGCACGCCCAGCAGGGCGGCGAGCTCCGCGGTGGCGCGGGAGACGTCGTCGTTGATGATCGTGACGTCGAACTCGCTCTCGGCGGCGAGTTCGTCCCTGGCGGTCTCCAGGCGACGCTCGCGCTCCTCGGCGCTCTCGGTGCCGCGGCCCACGAGCCGCTGGACGAGGCTGTCCCAGTCCGGTGGCGCCAGGAACACGAAGCGTGCCTCGGGCACGGTGCGGCGGATCTGCCGGGCACCGGCGAGGTCGATCTCCAGCAGCACGGGGTGCCCGGCCGCCACGGCGGCGTCGACCGGGCCTCGCGGGGTGCCGTAGCGGTGACGACCGTGGACGCGGGCCCACTCGAGCATCTGGCCGGCCTCGACCAGCCGCGTGAACTCGTCCTCGTCCACGAAGTGGTAGTGGACGCCGTCGATCTCACCGGGGCGCGGCGGGCGCGTGGTGGCCGAGACGGAAAGCCAGATCTGCGGGTACCGCTCGCGGATCGCCGCGGAGACCGTGCCCTTGCCCACGGCGGTGGGGCCGGCCAGGACAGTCACGGGGGCCGGCACCGAGCCGGTGCCGGCCCCGTCGGACTGCGTCACTCGGAGAAGTGCGCGACGAGCTTCTCCGCCTGATGGGAGCCGAGGCCGCGGATCTTGCGGGACGGGGAGATGCCGATCTCCTCCATGATCTGCTGCGCCTTGACCTTGCCCACGCCGGGAAGGGCCTCGAGCAGAGCGGCGACACGCAGGCGCCCGACGACCTCGTTGCTCTCGGACTCGGAGAGGACCTTCTTGATCTCCTCGCCGCGGCGGCCGGCGCTGTCCTTGAGCCGCGCCTTGATGGCCGCGCGCTCACGACGAGCCTCGGCGGCCTTCTTCAGGGCATCGGCCCGCTGCTCAGGGGTGAGGGGAGGGAGAGCCACTGTTCTTACCTCTTGTTCTCTTGCTGGTGACGGGCGGGATCCGGGAGGACCTCGCGTGTGGGAAGAGCGTAACCCCAAAATCGTGGCGGAGCGCACTTCTGACACGCACAATCCCAGGTCCGGTGCAGATCGGGCCCTCCGCGACACGATTCGGAACGGTCCCGGCGGCGGTCCCGAGGCCTCGCCGCACGGTCCTGGGCGACCCGGTACGACTCAGGCGAACTGGGCGCTCAGATCGTCCGCGCGCCGGCGGAGATCATCCCTCGCGGGCCCCGCCGCGAGCAGGCCGCGGGAGAGCGAGACCAGCACGTGACCTGCGTTTTCTCCGAACACCTCGGACATCTGTGCAGGTCCGGCGCCCTGAGCGCCGAACCCCGGAGCGAGCAGAGGCGCCGACGGGGCGAGGCGGTCCAGTCCCAGTCGCCGGTACGCGTCGGCGACGGTCGCGCCGACGACCAGGCCGGCACTGCCCCACTCCCCCGTCGTGCCGCCGCCGATCGCCTCGGCGTGTCGCGCGATGACCGCCGCGACCGGCGTGTCCGCCTCGGTGATCGCGTGCTGGACCTGCGGCCCGTCCGGATTCGAGGTCAGGGCGAGCAGGAACAGTCCCTTGCCGTGCTCGGCGGCCAGGTCCGCGGCGGGGTCCAGGGATCCCGTCCCGAGGTAGGGGCTCACCGTGATCGCATCGGCCTCCAGGGGAGCCCCGGGCAGCAGGTGCGCCTGGGCGTAGGCCGTCATGGTCGACCCGATGTCGCCCCGCTTGACGTCGAGGATGCTCAGCAGGCCCCTGCTGCGGGCGTCGGCCAGCAGATCCTCGAGCACCGCGACGCCGGCGGATCCGTGCCGCTCGAAGAAGGCGGACTGCGGCTTGACCGCCGCGACCCGGCCGTCGACGGCCTCCAGCACCGTCCTGGAGAACTCCGCCAGGCCGACAGGGGAATCCGGCAGGCCCCAGGCCTCGAGCAGGCCCGCATGGGGGTCGATGCCCGCGACGATCCGTCCGCGCTCGGCGACGGCCTGCTGGAGGCGCGCACCGAACGTCGGCGGAGAGGCCCTCATGCCAGCGCCCGCGCGGCGCGGCCGTCGAGCAGGTGCTGGGTGTGCGCCTGCAGGCTGCCGACCTCGAAGGGCTCGACCGGGCGGGCCTCGATGGCCTGCACCGCGGCCTGGAACTCCTGCAAGGTGGTGATCATCGGCACGTCCATGCTGGTCGCGGCCGCACGGATCGCGTAACCGTCCACCCGCGCGTTGGATCCCGAGGGGGTGTTCAGCACCAGGGCGACGTCGCCGGCCTCGATGAGCTCGATGACGCTGGCCTCGTTCCCGGCCTCCGAGGCCTTGCGCAGCACCGTGCAGGGGATCCCGGACCGGCGCAGGACGCGGCCGGTGCCGGCCGTGGTGAGGATGTCGAAGCCGAGCGCGGCCAGGCGCGCCACCGGCAGGGCCAGGGAGCGCTTGTCGCGGTCGGCGACCGAGACGAACACAGAGCCGGCCGTCGGCAGGCCCTGGCCCGAGATCGCCAGCTGCGCCTTGGCGAACGCGAGCGGGAAGGTCGCGTCCAGGCCCATCACCTCGCCCGTGGAGCGCATCTCGGGGCCGAGCACCGAGTCCACGGCGTGGCCCTCGCGGGTGCGGAAGCGCTTGAACGGCAGCACCGCCTCCTTGACCGCGATCGGGGCGTCGTCGGGCAGCTCGGTGCCGTCGCCCTGGGCGGGCAGCACTCCGCCGCGGCGCAGGTCCGCGATGGAGGTCCCGGCCATGACCAGGGCCGCGGCCTGGGCCAGTGGCACCCCGGTGGCCTTGGCGACGAAGGGCACGGTCCGGGAGGCGCGCGGGTTGGCCTCCAGGACGTACAGGATGCCCTGGGAGAGGGCGTACTGGACGTTGAGCAGCCCGCGCACGCCCACGCCCGCCGCGATCCCGCGGGTGGACTCGCGGATGCGCTCGAGCATCTCGTCGCCGAGGGTGATCGGCGGCAGGGTGCACGCGGAGTCGCCGGAGTGGATGCCGGCCTCCTCGATGTGCTCCATGATGCCGCCGACGTAGAGCTCCTCCCCGTCGTACAGGGCGTCGACGTCGATCTCGATGGCGGTGTCCAGGAAGCTGTCGATGAGGATCGGGGCCTCGGCGCGGCCGCCGTCGGGCAGGTTCCGGCTGACGTAGTCGACCAGGCCCTGCTGGTCGTAGACGATCTCCATGCCGCGCCCGCCGAGCACGTAGCTCGGGCGGACGAGGACGGGATACCCGATGGCCGCGGCGACCTCGCTGGCATCGCTGAGAGCCCAGGCCGTGCCGTACGGCGGGGCGGGCAGGCCGGCGTCGGAGAGGACGGCGCCGAAGTGGCCGCGGTCCTCGGCGAGGTCGATCGCCGAGGGGCTGGTGCCGATGATGGGCAGCCCGGCCTCCTCGAGACGGCGGGCCAGGGACAGCGGGGTCTGCCCGCCGAGCTGGACGATGACGCCGGCGACGGGGCCGGCGGCCTTCTCCGCCTCGTACACCTCGACGACGTCCTCGAAGGTGAGCGGCTCGAAGTAGAGACGGTCGGCGATGTCGTAGTCCGTCGAGACGGTCTCGGGATTGCAGTTGATCATCACCGTCTCGTACCCGCCGCCGGGCAGGTCCCGGTCCCCGAGGGCGATCGCGGCGTGCACGCAGGAGTAGTCGAACTCGATGCCCTGGCCGATGCGGTTGGGCCCGGAGCCGAGGATGAGCACGGCGGGCCGTTCGCGGGGTTCGACCTCCGTCTCCTGGTCGTAGCTCGAGTAGTGGTACGGGGTGCGCGAGGCGAACTCCGCGGCGCAGGTGTCGACCGTCTTGAACACGGGGTTGATCCCGAGGGCTTCGCGCACGCCCTTGACCACGTCTCCGTGCTGACCGCGCAGCCGGCCGATCTGGTCGTCGGAGAGCCCGTGGCGCTTGGCCAGGCGCAGCAGCTCGGCGTCCAGCACCGGGGAGCCGCGCAGCTCGGCCGCGATCTCGGCGACCAGCAGCATCTGGTCCAGGAACCACCGGTCGATGGAGGTGGCCTCGACCAGGGCATCCACGGTCTCGACCGGGTCCACCACCCCCTCGGCGGCGGCCCACAGGATCCGCGAGATCGCCACCAGGCGGGTGTCGGTCGGGGTGCGCGTGGTCTCGATCAGCTCGGCCACCTCAGAGATCGACGGCGGCTCTCCCGCGTAGCTCGGTGAGGCGCCCTTGACGTCGAGGGATCGCTGCGCCTTGCCCAGGGCCTCGGTGAAGTTGCGCCCCAGCGCCATGGCTTCACCGACGCTCTTCATGGTGGTGGTCAGCGTCGGGTCGGCGGCGGGGAACTTCTCGAACGCGAACCGCGGGACCTTGACGACCACGTAGTCCAGGGCGGGCTCGAAGCTCGCCGGGGTGGTGCCGGTGATGTCGTTGCGGATCTCGTCCAGGGTGTAGCCGATGGCCAGGCGCGCGGCGATCTTCGCGATCGGGAACCCGGTGGCCTTGGAGGCGAGGGCCGAGGAGCGCGAGACGCGCGGGTTCATCTCGATCACGACGATGCGGCCGGTCTCGGGATGGGTCGCGAACTGCACGTTGCAGCCGCCGGTGTCGACGCCGACCTCGCGGATGATGCCGATGCCGAGGTCGCGCAGCTTCTGCAGCTCCACGTCGGTGAGGGTCAGCGCGGGGGCCACGGTCACGGAGTCGCCCGTGTGCACGCCGACCGGGTCGACGTTCTCGATGGAGCAGACGACCACGCAGTTGTCGTGGTGGTCGCGCATGAGTTCGAGCTCGAACTCCTTCCAGCCCAGGATCGACTCCTCCAGGAGCACCTCGGTGGTCGGCGAGTAGTGCAGGCCGTCACCGGCCATGCGCCGCAGGTCCTGCTCGTCGTAGGCCATGCCGGAGCCGAGGCCGCCCATGGTGAAGCTGGGACGCACCACCATCGGGTACCCGAGCTCCTCGGCGGCGGCCACGCACTCGTCCATCGTGTGGCAGATCCGCGACCGCGCGGATTCGCCGCCGACCCGCTCGACGACCTCCTTGAACTGGCTGCGGTCCTCGGCCTTGTTGATCGCGTCCAGGCTCGCGCCGATCATCTCGACGCCGAACTCCTCGAGGACACCGTTCTGGGCGAGGGACATGGCGGCGTTCAGCGCGGTCTGCCCGCCGAGGGTGGGCAGGATCGCGTCGGGTCGCTCAGCGGCGATGATGGAGCGGATGATGTCCGGATCGATGGGCTCGACGTAGGTGGCGTCGGCGATGCCGGGGTCGGTCATGATCGTCGCCGGGTTGGAGTTGACGAGGATGACTCGCAGGCCCTCCTCGCGCAGCACCCGGCACGCCTGGGTGCCGGAGTAGTCGAACTCGGCGGCCTGCCCGATCACGATCGGCCCGGAGCCGATCACGAGGACGGAGGAGATGTCGGAGCGACGGGGCATCAGGACTCCTTGTGTGCGTTGTCGGCGGCCTCAGCGGACCGGACCGGCTGGACGGGGCGGCCGTCCCGGTGCTGGGCGACCACCTCGGCGAGGCGATCGAAGAGGTAGGAGGCGTCGTGCGGGCCGCCCGCCGCCTCGGGGTGGTACTGGACGGAGGAGACTGGACGGTCGAGGCAGCGCAGCCCCTCGACGACGTCGTCGTTGAGGCCGACGTGGGAGACCACGACGCGGCCGTAGCGGCCGCCTCCGTACGGGGCGACGTGCTCGCCCTCCAGGGGGACGTCCACGGCGAAGCCGTGGTTGTGGGCGGTGATCTCGACCTTGCCGGTCTCGCGATCCAGCACGGGCTGGTTGATGCCGCGGTGGCCGAACTTCAGCTTGTAGGTGTCGAAGCCCAGCGCCCGGCCCAGCAGCTGGTTGCCGAAGCAGATCCCGAAGAACGGGAGATCGGCGTCCAGGACGCCGCGCAGCAGCTCGACCTGGTCCTCGGCGGCGGCGGGGTCGCCCGGGCCGTTGGAGAAGAACACCGCGTCGGGCTCGAGCGCCAGCAGGTCCTCCAGGGTCGTGGTCGCCGGCAGCAGCGCCACCCTCATCCCGCGGGCGAGCATGCTGCGCGGAGAGGCACCCTTGATGCCGAGATCGACGGCGGCGACCGTGCCGATCGCCTCGCCCTCGGGCTCGAGGACGACGGGCTGGGCGATGGTCACCTCGTCGACGAAGCTGGAGCCGCTCATGGAGGGCTGTCGGCGGACCTGCTCGAGGAGCTCCTCCTCGCCGGCCTCCAGCGCGTCACCGGAGAAGATGCCTCCGCGCAGCGACCCGGTATCGCGCAGCAGGCGGGTGAGCATGCGGGTGTCGATGTCGCAGATGCCGACGATGTCGCTGCCGACGAGGAGCTCGTCCAGGGACTGCTCGGCGCGCCAGCTGGAGGACAGCCGGCTCGCGTCGCGCACGGCGTAGCCGCGCACCCACACCCGCCGCGACTCCATGTCCTCGGCGTTGGCGCCGGTGTTGCCGATGTGCGGAGCGGTCTGGACCACGATCTGGCCGGCGTAGGAGGGGTCGGAGAGGGTCTCCTGGTAGCCGGTCATGCCGGTGGCGAAGACGACCTCGCCCAGACGGGCGCCGCGCGCGCCGTAGGCGCTGCCGCGCAGGACGGTGCCGTCCTCGAGGATCAGCAGCGCGCGG